>CP080408.1:2253197-2575083 GCA_019448215.1 Thalassovita mediterranea
AGTCTCACCGGAATTGCCCATGATATAGGCGGGGTGGTTCGGCTTTGACTTTGCGAAATGAAACGGATGCATGCGGGGTCCTCTCCTCGTGCGTGTGGGCGCGCTCCGGGCCATGCCTGTCGGGCGTCGTGTCGTTGAAGAGGTTTCTATCAAGCGGGCCTCACGCGTCCATGCCCAACGTTGCGGAAACCCGCAGGCGCACCGCACTGAATCCATGGACAGAATAAATTCGTCCGACACCGGCTAGCCCGTGCTCCAATCATGGCCATGAACCGCGCCTTCATCCTTTGCGCCTTGCGGCTGCTTCCGGTCTGGCTCTGGCCGGTCTTTCTGCGCGATGTCGCGGTCTATCTTCGCTGGCGCGCGGACTTGCCGGGCGACATGCGCGGGCGTGTTGCGCTCGCGGTGTCGCGTCAGGGGCGGCTCGTCGTCACTGGCTATTACGACGATGATGTGCCGGGCTTTGTTGATGGGGCAGATCATGTCCTGCGCCAGCCTTGGCTTTCCAGATCAATCGCCCTTGGTGCGGACGTGCGCCGGACCGGCATTCTGGCTGCACTTTCAGATATATTCGGCGTGGACTTGGCGGGCTCGAAACCGGTGCCGCAGCCACCATTCGCTTTCGACAGCGGCTAGCTGCGCGCTTTCTCGATAGTCAGCTCGAATTGCCGTCAGTCCCGCTGGGTCTGCGGCCGCGCCTGCTGCGCCTCTGCCCAGGCGGCGCGAATGTCTTCGCTTCGATTGTGCTGGCCATCCGGGCTCCAGCCCGGTGGATTGAAGGCCCTGCGCACCCAACGGTCAGGCCGCAGCCCGTCGCGCCGACAGTCACTGAACAGCCCGCCGAGCTCATGAAAGGCGATGCGCACAGGGTTATAGCTGCCAAGCGGCTTCACGATGCCATAGCTCGGCCGGTCGTCGTCGCGCTCTTCGACAAAGCTGCCGAACATTTTGTCCCAGACGATAAAGACGCCCGCATAATTGGCATCGAGGTATCGCGGATTGGTCGCGTGATGCACCCGGTGGTGGGACGGGGTGTTCATCACCGCCTCGAACCAGCGCGGCATCTTTCCGATCGCCTCGGTATGGATCCAGAATTGGTAGAGCAGGTTCAGCCCGCCCGCGAAGAAGATGAAAAGCGGGTGGAAGCCGATGAGCACCAGCGGCAGGCCCAGCAGGATGAGGCCGGTGAACGGCCCGAACCAGGGTTGGCGCAGCGCCGTCGTCAGATTGTAATGGGTCGAAGAATGGTGCGTGACATGCTCCATCCAGAACCAGCGCATGCGATGAGCAAGGCGGTGCTTCCAGTAATAGACGAAGTCATAGGCCACGAAGAGGATCAGAAAGCTCCACCAGGTGACCGGGATTTCGACAATCCGGTAGGGCCAGGCCAGCATCATCATCCAGAGGGCGATGGCGCCGGTAATCGTGTTCACAACCAGATTGCCGATCCCCATCGACATAGACGCAAGCGCGTCTTTCGTCTCATACCGGCCGCCCGCGCGGCCCGTTTTTACCGCCCACCATTCCCAGATCACCGCCAGTATGAAGGCAGGCGCAGCTATCGTAGTGGGGGAAGCAAATTCAGGCATGGCTCAATGCTAGAGGCGGCAAAGACGGCAGCGGGGTCAAAACCAGTGAAAAGAGGATCAGTCCGAAAACTTCTCCTGCATTCCCATTGAAGTCCAGATCACTCAGCAGCGTCAGATCAATCCCGGCGGCGAGTTCAGACAGTTCGCCCCCAGTCCTCAGCCACAGCCAGCACCGGCATACACATACTGCGCATCCTGCTTGAGTATCCACGACCAGTCGCCGTCATGATCGACCTCGCACCAGATCTCCTCATCGATCATCCGCTCGGTGCAGTTGCGAACCTCGACGCAGACCCCTGCTTCGATTTGCCCTTCGACCGAGGAATTGAGGTTCGCCATGAAGCGCTTGTTCATGCGTGCCCGGGTTTCGATGGGCAGAAGGTCGAACCGGCTTCCCGGCATGCCGAGGTCATGGTCCTGCGCACATTGGCGACTGTCATAATAGCGCACGCACTCTGATGCTGTGGCTTTCCCGAAACCTCCGGCAGCGTGGCTCGGTCTGGCCGGTGGTCGCGGTCGTTCTGGCGAAGAGAAACGTCTGGCAGGTTCGCTGCTCATGACGCTCATCGTCACCGGATCACCATCGCCGACATAACCGTCATAACCAGCGCCGTCTGGCATGACCGACATAAGTATATCACCGCTCGCGCCAAGGAAACGCACCTCGCCCATATTACCGACCGCATATCGCTCGAATGGTCCCACCCGGCAGCCTTCATCGAGATGGTCGATCGTGCCTTGTCCAATCCGGTTTTCGTCTTCCACAAGAACGACCCGGCAGACATCGCTATAGGCTTCGATCCCCCAGACTGTCTGCGCGGACCCGGTTGCCGACAGGCCTGCCAGTGTCATGAACATGATTAAGAACCGCCTCATCAATGCCCCCATTGCTCTGTTAACATACAGTTTTGTGTGCTCCTCGAAAGCATATCGAACCTCGCGGCACAAGTGGATCGCCCCGGGTTTCGCGACGACACGTCCTCGAAAACGCGCTTGACGAACGCGGGGGAACCTCGCCTCAGTGACCGGCGAAACGACAGTCAACCAGGGAGACCGCCATATGGCCGCGACAACAATCAAGGAATTCGAAGAGATCAAACTGGAGAAGGAAGACGGCATCGCCGTTCTGACCCTCTACCGCCCTGACAAGATGAATGCCTTCACCGGCAAGATGATGCAGGAAATGATCGCCGCCTTCGACGAGACCGACAAGGATGACGACATCAAGGCCGTAATCGTCACCGGTTCGGGCGATCGCGCCTTCTGCGCAGGCGCCGACCTCTCATCGGGCGCAAAGACTTTCGACTATGACGCCCGCTCCGGTGACGGCGAAGCTGGCCGCACCAGCCGCGAAGATGTCCAGCGCGATGGTGGCGGACGCGTCACCCTCCGCATCTTCGAGAGCCTGAAGCCGGTCATCGGTGCCATCAATGGCGCGGCTGTCGGCATCGGCGTTACCATGCAGCTGCCAATGGACATCCGCATCGCATCGGACAATGCTCGCTTCGGCTTCGTCTTCAACAAGCGCGGCATCAACCCGGAAGCGGCCTCCAGCTGGTTCCTGCCGCGCCTCGTTGGTATCTCAAAGGCGCTCGAATGGTGCTATACCGGCCGCGTCTTCCCGGCGTCTGAAGCCCTTGCTGGCGGTCTGGTCTCTGAGGTTGTCCCGCAAGCCGACCTCATGTCCCGCGCCAAGGAGCTCGCGCGTGAGATTGCTGACAACACCGCGCCGGTTTCTAACGCTCTCACCCGCCACATGATGTGGCGCATGCTGGGCGCAGAGCATCCGATGGATGCCCACATCGTCGATTCGGCCTCCATCTATGAGCGTGGCCAGTCGCCAGACGCCAAGGAAGGCGTGATGAGCTTCCTCGAGAAGCGCCCTGCGAAGTACGAGGGCTCTGTCTCCAAGGACATGCCGACCTTCTTCCCATGGTGGAATGACCCGTCCTTCAAATGGATTTCCAAAAAAGGCGGCTGATCCCCGATCAGGTCAGCTGAATGAGCAAAGGCTGCGGGCGCTTCAGGCCCCGCAGCCTTTTTTTATCCTCATCCCTTTGCCGTCGGCATATGCTTCATGTTCCAGATGGGGGTCCGGATGACCATCCAGGCGATGAGGAGTGTCATGCCGAGCGCCGGGACGACGGCGACGCGCTGGGGCTGGTCGGGGAAGAAATCGATCAGCCAACCCATGAGGGCGGCACCAAACGGCGCCCCGGCCATGAAGCCAAGCTGATAGATGGAAAGCACACGCGAGAGATGGTTCTTTGGCGCGGCGTCCTGGACGATGGAGCGGCTCATGGCGATGGAGACACCGGCTGCGAGGCCCCAGGCGAAGACAATGCCAAGGAAGACATAATGCGGCGGCTTGGCCAGCATGATGAGAATGGCGAGCGACCCGAGAAGTTGCGCTGTCAGGAGCAGGCGGCCCTGACGCTTGATATGCCTGAAGAGAGATAGCGTCACCGAGGATACGAAGGCGCCAAGCCAGAAAGTCACGAACATGTCGCGAATGCCGTCTGAGGAGAGGCCATAAATGTCCCGGTTGATGATCGGGAGGACGACGAGGAACGAGCCGATCACAAAGATACCAACGCCAAACATGAGCACGGTCATCGCCCAGAGCTTGCCGTCGGCAACGACGACCTGAAAGCCTTCCTTGATGTCGCCATAGGCGGCGCCAAGACCGGACCGGCCGGTCTTCACCCGGCGGCCATGGGCAAGGAAGAGAGCGAAGCCCGCGCCGAGCCCGACAATGATGGCCTGGAAGGCCAGAAGCTCCCAGCTCGGGATCGGGCCAATCGAAAAGCCGCCCAGCCAGTCCGGCATACGGGTCAGCTTGTCGGCATATCCGCCAATGATGAGGCCGCAGATCTGGGCGGCAAACTGGGCGATGGTCGCAAAGGCGACGCCTTGTTGAAGCGTAACGTCAGAGCCAACGCGGGCGCGCCGGTCGACGACTTCGTTGATGATGGAATCGCGCGCGGGCATCATGAATGCGCCCACCGTGCCCATCGCGACGCCATAGATGATCATATAGCCATAGGCGAGATTGCCGGTCGCAAGGACGAAGGCGAGAATCGCCGCCGGCACGGCCGCCATCAGGTGAAGCAGCATCAGAAGCGACTTGCCGGAGGCGCGCTCTGCAATGACACCGCCCAGCAGGAGGAAGATGACCGACGGACCGGACAGCGCCATGTTGGCAAGGCCAAGCTCGGTGCCATCAAGACCAAGCCGATTGGTAATGAGGTAGGGGAAAAGCACCATCTGAAGGCCGAAGGCGGTAAACCAGCTGCACTGGATCATCAGATAGGCGGGAAGTTCTGATTTCACGCGCCGGTGCGTGCGCCGGGTAAACAGGCTGCGCGCCGTAAACTCAACCGAAGCGCCCGCGGTTGTGGCGCTGTCGAGGCCGCTGACCGGCGATTTCACCTGACCGGTGCGGTCTTCGCCGCGACTTTCCAGCTGGCGCTCGTCTTCATCCATTCGCGATACCGTCTCCCTCTCGGCGAAGGCGCGACCTTACTGTCTGCGGCCCTTCAGAAAAGCGTTTTTCCCCTACTGGCTGCATTCGCAGCTCCAAAGTCGCCTGACGTCACACCTCTCATTGAGGTTCAATTGTTGAGGACTATGCTTGTCCCTTGTCGTCGCCCTCCGGGAGGAACCGTGATGTTTGCCTTGCGCCTGCTTTTAAGCTGGCTGTTCGCGGTGTTCCTGATCTTCGTTTACGTCAACGCGACCCTTCACCCGCTGCCAGACCCGCCCGAAGGCTTTGTAAAGCTGTTCGACCGTCCGGGGGATAATGTTATTTTCCAGACCATGGCCGACAAGACGGGCATCGAGCTCCTCGAGCCGACCGGCCGTGTTGTCGTTGCCGTATTTGAGCTTCTGCTCTGTGTCCTGCTGCTGATTCCCGGGTCCCGGCGTTTCGGGGCGGCGCTTTCGGCGCTCCTGATGATGGGCGCGGTCACGGCTCACATGATGCCGGATGTTCTTGGCCGCGAACTGCCTGCATCCACAGCCGTTTTTGAGAGCGGAACCGACTTTGGCCGCGTCTTCATGCTGTCCATTGCGATGCTGGCGGCCTCGATCCTGCTCTTCTTTTCGCACCCCGTGCGCAAGACGCCTGAGATGGATGAGGTCTGACGCGCCAAACGCGCTGTTAACCTGAGGCTGGCAATCTGGTGGCTTGATCGACGCTGAGCGAACAGGCCGCCATGTCAGGACTACAACAATTATCAGAGGCTGCTCTGCCCGAGGTTGAGGGGGAGAGCGGCGGGCGCGCGAGACGGCTTCTCCTGCGCCGCCTTATCGACTTTGTCGCGTTGCCAGCGACCGCCGTTGCGCCGCAGGACCGCTCCATGGGCGGCGACATCCTTCTGGAAATGCTGTTTCACGCCGCGCCCGATGACAGGCGATTCTGTGCCCAGCGCCTGCAGGTGAACAAGGAAGCGCCGCGCCGCCTGATGCGCTATCTCGCCATGTCGGACCTCGACGTCGCCCGCCCGATTCTGGAGGTGAATGAAGGCTTCGATGCGGCTGACCTCGCCACGATTGCGGACGAAACGACGCTCGATCACAGACTTTTGATCGCAAAACGCAAGCGGCTGGATCCTTGCGTTTCTGAAGCGCTCTGCCAGCGCGAGGAGCCAGCGGTCCTGAAGGCGCTTCTGCAGAACAAGGGCGCCGAAATTTCAGAGCGCGGCATGGACCTTCTGGTCCAGCATTCGCGCACGGTGGAGGGCCTTACGACGCTGCTCATCAAGCGGCTCGAACTCATTCCAAGCCAGGCCATGGCGATGTTCTGGTGGGCCGATGGTGCGACCCGCCGCATCATCCTGCAAAGGCAGGCGGCTGACCGTCTCGAACTTGTTGACCTCTGCTCTGACGTCTTTGCTGTCGCGGCGGAGGAGAACTGGTCCGATCCCGTTGCGCGAAAGACGCTGCAGCTGATCGAGCGGCGCCAGAGGAACCGCGCGGCCATCGAAAAGAGCCCGTATGACAGTCTCGAACACGCCGTTGAAGTTGCTGCGGACAAAGGCCTCACGCCGGAACTTGCTCAGGAAATCGGCTTTCTGGCCGGTGTCAAACCCATCACGATTGCAAAGATTCTGAGCGATGCTGGCGGGGAGGGGCTTGCCGTTCTCTGCAAGGCGACTGGCCTCAAACGGCCTTATCTTGCGCGCCTCTGGCACGCGTTGCGCAGGCCCTTGAAGCTGGACGATGGAACGCTTCACCCGCAGTTTGCCTACCTGTCCGAGACCTATGAGCTTCTGGCCGTGGCGAAGGCGCAGACGACGCTACGCTACTGGAACTGGTCGCTCTCTTCCTCCTACTCGCCGCGCGCAGGCCACGCTGCAGAAGATGCGACAGAATCGCCCAACGAGACCCGTTTCTCGACGTCGCGACGGACAGCTCAGCTCGTTTTCGGCGCATAGACTGGAAGAGGGTCTGGCCAAACCCCTGTCGAGCGAGTAACAGCGACCCATATTTGTCTTGTGGCGGAATGGGAGCGGCTAACTCGTGGGTTATTTTGCAGGCCTGATCTTTGTGCTCGCCGCACTTTGGCTTGGCCTTTCGGGGATCTACAAGCCGTTACTACTCATCCTTGCCGGCATTTCGATTCTCATATCCGTTGTATTGGCCTCGCGTCTTGAAACAGTTGACCGGGAAGGCTCGCCATATGGCCGCACAATCCCGATCCTGTCTTACTGGGCGTGGCTGCTGGTTGAGATTTTCAAGGCGAACTGGCCGGTCATCAAGGCGTGTGTCAGCGCCAATCTGAACATCAATCCAGCCTTCGTGCGGGTGAAGACGCGCTGCGAAAGCGACCTTGCCAAAACCATCTTTGCCAACTCGATCACGCTGACGCCGGGCACGGTGACGGTAGAGGTCGAGGGCGACAAACTATTGATCCACGCCCTGTTCGAGGAAGCAGCAACGCCTGCCTCGTTTGACGAGATGGATCAGCGTTCCTATCGCGCTGCCGATGGCAAGCGCAAGGAGGAGCTGGCTGCATGACCGAGATCGCTGCCGTCGCTATTATCATCGCGATCGGGCTGACGCTCATTCGCGCGCTGATGGGGCCAACGCTCTATGACCGCGTGTTGGCCGTCAACTCGCTCGGGACCAAGATCGTCCTCTTCATCGGCTTCCTCGGCTTTGTGCTGGGTCGCCCGGACTGGCTTGATATTGCAGTGCTTTATGCGCTGATCAACTTCGTCTCGACGATCGCGATCCTGAAGTTCTTCCGCTACCGCTCCTTCCAGGTGCCGCTGCATCGCAGGCCGGTCCCGAAGGCGCCGACAGAGCAGGGGGGAGACAATGTCTGAGCTTCTCGGCATCCTTCTGCTCATCAAGCCATGGGTCGGCGGCATCCTGTGCGTGATCGGGGCGCTGCTTGCGCTGATCGGCTCGATCGGCGTGCTGCGCTTTCCTGATTTCTTCACCCGTCTGCATGCGGCCAGTATCACTGATACCAGCGCCGTCACGCTCGGCCTGCTCGGCATGGCGATCCTCGCCCCGAACTGGCTCGTCGTGTTCAAGCTGGCGGCAATCTGGCTGTTCATCTTCCTGACCAGCCCGACCGGTTCACACGCGCTTGCAAATGCAGCCCACACGGCAGGCCTCCAGCCTGTTCTCGGCCGCGACCTGAAGCGCCCAGACAATAGAGAGGAGGAGGCATGATCGCTGGCTATTCTGGCGCAGATCTCGCCATCGCTCTCATCAACGTCCTTTTGCTCGGCCTTCTGTTCGTGATCGGCGTGGCGATTGCGCGTATGCGCAGCCTGTTCGCCATCGTCATGCTGTCGGGCATCTATTCCCTGATCTCTGCAACCTGGTTTGTCGCGCTCGACGCGGTCGATGTGGCGTTCACCGAAGCTGCCGTGGGTGCAGGTATCTCCACCGCGCTCCTCCTTGGGGCGATGCTGCTGACCGCGCGCACGGCGAAACCCGAACCATTCGCACGGAGCATCGTGCCGATCCTCGTCGTAATCGCGACGGGCGCCATGCTGGTCTATGCGTCGATCGATCTTCCAGCCTTTGGCGATCCGGACAGCCCGGCGAATACCTATGTCGGCACCGACTATCTTGAGCGCACGCCCAAGGAGATCGCCGTTCCGAACATCGTGACCGCCGTTCTCGCAAGCTATCGTGGTTTCGATACGCTGGGTGAGACGGGCGTCGTGTTTACCGCGGCCTTGGCTGTGATCCTCCTGCTTGGTTTTGGTGAGCGCTCGCTCTCGGCGACCTTCAACCGCAAGAAGGACAAGAAATAATGGCCGGCCCGCGTACAGACCATCACGTCATCCTGCGCGTTGTCGCAAAGCCTCTGATCCCGATCATTGCGCTGTTCGCGCTCTATGTTCACTTCCATGGTGACTATAGCCCGGGCGGCGGTTTCCAGGCCGGCGTAATCATCGTCGTTGCCGTTGTGCTCTATGCGCTGATTTTTGGCATCACGCCTGCCATGCGCGCTGTGCCGCCGGTGTTCGCAAGATCGCTTGCGGCGCTCGGCTTCATCATCTTTGCCGGGGTGGGCGTCTGGGCGCTCATCATGGGCGGCAATTTCCTCGACTATGACGTTCTCTTCAACGAAGAGCCGGGCGGCCATATGGGCCAGCACTATGGCATCATCGCGGTCGAGGTCGGCGTGCTGTTCGCGGTCGCAGGCTCCATGCTGTCGATCTTCTACGCGTTCGCGGGCCGCGTCACCGAGATCAAGGACGAGGACTGGTAATGCTGGATTTTGTTCTGGAGCGCGGCAATTACTGGGCAATCATCGGCCTGATGATGCTCGGCCTCTATACGCTTTTTGCCGCTACAAACCTGATCAAGAAGCTCGTTGGTCTCTCTATCTTCCAGACCTCGATCATTCTCTTCTACATCTCGCTCAGCCGCATTGATGGCGGCACGGCGCCGATCCTCTATGGCAAGGACGCAAAGGGTCATGGCGGCGGCCATGATGAATCTGCCGGTGCCTATGGCGCGGCAAGCGATGCGGCCCATGGCGCCGCGGACGCAGCACACGGGGCAGCTGACGCTGCACACGGCGCTGCCAGCCACGGGCTCGAGCATGTCTATTCCAACCCGCTTCCACACGTTCTGATGCTGACCGCCATTGTGGTGGGCGTCGCGACGCTCGCCGTCGGCCTCGCCATCGTCGTGCGCATCAGGGAAGCATACGGCACGATCGAAAGCGATGAGATCCGCGAAACCGACCTTGAAGTCGCGCGCGCTGAATATGCCGTGGATCAGGCTGATGAGGCTAACCCGGCATGATGGACTGGATCCTTCAAATCGCGCCAGCATTCGCTGAAGCGCACGCACCCGCGCTGCTCATCCTGCTGCCAATGCTGGCCGGGCCAATCGCGGCATTCCTGCCGGGCGGTGGCCGCGTCGCCTGGGGCATGACGGTTATCGTCACCGGCCTCTGTACGCTGCTATCGCTGATCCTGCTGGCGCAGGTCCGCTCGATTGAGGGCGGCGCGATCATTTCCTACGCCATGGGCGGCTGGGCGCCTCCTCATGGTATCGAATTCCGCATCGACGCGCTCAACGTGCTCGTGCTGCTGCTCGTCAGCGTGATTGCCTTCCTGACCAGCATCTTTGGCTGGCCGACGATCAAGGCAGAGATTGCCGACGGCAAGCGCGCCATGTTCTTTGGCGCCTTCCAGGTCTGCTTCATGGGCCTGCTTGGTGTTGCGGCGACGGGCGACGCCTTCAACCTCTTCGTGTTCCTCGAGCTGTCGTCCATCGCGACCTATGTGCTTGTGGCGCTAGGATCTGGGCGTGACCGGCGTGCGCTTCCAGCGGCGATCAACTACCTGCTCATGGGCACGATCGGGGCAAGTTTCTACGTCGTCGGCGTTGGCTTCCTCTATGCGGCGACCGGTACGCTGAACATGGCGGACCTCGCTATCCAGCTTCAGGATGTTGGCGGCAATCGCGCCGTTCAGGTCGGCTTTGCCTTCATCCTTGTTGGCCTCGGCCTCAAGGCGGCGATGTTCCCGCTGCACCAGTGGCTGCCGAACGCCTATTCCTACAGCCCGAGCTTCGTGACGGCTTTCCTCGCGGCGACCGCGACCAAGGTTGCGATCTACGCCCTTGTCCGCTTCCTGTTCAGCGTCTTCTCGCTCGACTTCGCCTTTGAGGGCATGAGCCTCGCGCTGATCCTTGCGCCAATGGGTATTGCGGCGATGCTTGCCTGTTCGTTCCAGGCCATCTTCCAGGCTGATATCCGGCGCACACTTGCCTATTCCTCGGTTGCGCAGGTCGGCTACATGCTGCTCGGCATCTCCCTTGGGACGGCGGCGGGTGTGTCTGCAGGCATGTTCCACCTGATCAACCACGCGCTGATGAAGGGCGCGCTGTTCATGGCTGTCGCAGGCGCTGTGCTGACCTATCAGGGCGCACGCATCCACGACTTTGCAGGCCTTGGCCGCCGCGCCCCATGGACGATGACCGCGTTCGCCATTGCAGGTCTCTCGCTGATCGGTGTGCCGCTGACGGCAGGCTTCCAGTCCAAGTTCGCACTCGTCTCCGCGCTGCTCGAAAGCGGCTGGTGGTGGGCTGCGCTTATCGTGGTGTTCTCCAGCGTGCTCGCGGTCATCTATATGGGCCGCATCCTGGAGGCCGTCTTCTTCCGCGCGCCGACCAACCCGCACAAGGAACATGGCGAAGCGCCGCTGCTCATCCTCGTCCCGCTCTGGATCCTCGCCATTGCGAATATCTGGGTCGGTATCGATGGCGGCTTTGTCTACGGCCTTGCGACCGATGCGGCTGAGGCGCTCTTTATCGGAGGCGCGTCATGAGCGGTGAAATCCTGATCCTAGCGGCGCTTATCCTGCCGCTGATTACCATGGCCGGTATTTATCTGACCGGCCGCTTCCCGGATGTGCGCGAAGGCGTCACGCTTGTCGGTTCAGCTGCACTCTTTGTCGTGGCCTGCCTGCTGACCGGCACCGTCATGGGCGGTGAGCCTGCCGAATACGTGCTCGGCACCGTCGTTCCTGGCCTTGATCTGGCGTTCAAGCTTGAGCCGCTCGGCGCCATGTTCGCGCTTGTGGCGAGCGGCCTCTGGATCGTGAACAGCTTCTATTCCATCGGCTATATGCGCGGGAACAAGGAGCGCCATCAGACGCGCTTCTATATGTGCTTTGCCATCGCGCTGATGGGCGCCATGGGCGTTGCCATGGCCTCGAACCTCTTCACGCTGTTCGTCTTCTATGAAGTGCTGACGCTGTCGACCTTCCCGCTGGTTGCGCACAAGGGCGACGCCAATGCACTCCGCGGTGGCCGCATCTATCTGATGACGCTGCTCGCGACCTCCATCGGCCTGCTGCTCGTCGCGATCATCTGGACGGCGACGCTGGCTGGCAGCATAGACTTTGTGCCGGGCGGCCTGCTCGCCGGGGTAGAGGGCGTGACGCCCGCGATCGCCAGTGCGCTTCTCATCCTCTTTGCCTTCGGTATCGGCAAGGCGGCGCTGATGCCGGTCCATTTCTGGCTACCAAACGCCATGGTCGCGCCAACGCCGGTGTCTGCGCTCCTGCATGCTGTGGCTGTTGTGAAGGCTGGCGTCTTCACCATGGCCAAGGTGGGCATCTATGTCTTTGGCATAGACCTACTGGCCGACACGCCTGCGCGCGACTTCGTCCTCTTCGTGGCGTGTTTCACCATCGTCGTTGCCTCGCTGATTGCCCTCACCAAGGACGACCTCAAGGCAAGGCTTGCCTATTCGACCGTCGGCCAGCTCGCCTATGTGACGGCAGGCGTGATGCTGGCCAATGAGGCGGGTATGATGGGCGGCGCGCTGCAGATCCCGGCGCACGCCTTCGGCAAGATGACGCTCTTCATGTGCGCGGGTGCGATCTATGTCGCGACCGGTAAGAAGGCGATCTCGGAAATGCGCGGGCTTGGCCGGCGTATGCCATGGGTGTTCACCGCCTTCCTGATCGGGTCCCTGTCGATCATCGGTCTTCCGCCGCTCGCAGGGGGCTGGCCAAAGGTCCTGCTGATGCTCGGCGCGTCTGAAAGCGGTGACGCGTATGTCGCCTGGGTGCTGATCATCTCGTCGCTCCTGAACATCGCCTACCTGCTGCCGATCGCCATCCTCGGCCTCATGCCGCCGCGCGGTACGCCAGAGCCTGCACCATACAAACGCCCAGAAGGGGCCCCGGCACTTGCTGTTGCTGCGCCCGTCTTCACGGCGATCGGAACGCTCGTGCTGTTCTTCTTCATGGGCGAGCTCTACGATTTCCTTCTTCCAGCGATTGGAGGCCAGCCATGAGCGATCATGCAACCCCGCCTCATCTGAGCGATCATGGAGAACATGCGCCCGATGAGAGCCAGACGGTTCCAGCAGCCCGCGCCCTGTTCGGCTGGACGACCAAACCGTGGATCGGCAAGGCCCTGTTCTGGGGACTTCTGGTCGTTTCGATCCTGCTGATTGCCATTGAGCCTGTGCTGGAAATGCTGGCGCCAGAGGGTGAGCATTTCCGCCATCCATATTTCAGCATCGACGGCACGACAGGCTTTAACGCCATCTGGGGCTTTGGCGCCTTCACGCTCGTTGTGTTGGCTGGCTGGCCACTTGGCCGGCTGCTGCGCCGCTCTGAAGACTATTACGAGGACGAGCAGGAACCTGCCGGAACGGAGCCGCATCCATGAACGGCCTGCTTGCAACCATCAATCCGGGCCTGGTGCTCATCCTTGCGGGGATGCTGGCCGCTGTCATTCCTGTCCAGCGTGTCCGTCAGATCCTGGCGCTCCTCGCGCCGGTTATCGCGACGGCGCTTCTGCTCGCGGCCCCGCGTGAGACCGATCTCGCCAGCCTGTCCATGATGGGCTTTGACATGGTGCTGTACCGTGTCGACTCGCTGTCCTTCATCTTTGGCCTCGCCTTCCTGATCGCGGCCTTCATCAATGCGGTCTACGCGCTGCACCAGGACAGCCAGTTCGAAGACACGATGGGGCTGACCTATATGGGCGCGGCTGTGGCTGCTGCCTTCTGCGGCGACTTCATCAGCCTGTTCGTCTTCTGGGAACTGACCGCCATCACGTCGGTCTTCCTGATCTTCCGATCTGGCACACGGGCCGCCTACAAGGCCGGTATGCGCTATCTCGGCCTGCACATCCTGTCGGGTGTGCTGCTGCTGTTCGGTGCGATGCAGATCTATTTCGACACGGGCGATATGAGTATCCGCGCGCTGGAGCTTGGCAATCCGGGCGTGCTGCTGGTCTTCCTCGCTTTCGGCATCAAGGCGGGCTTCCCATTCCTCCACACCTGGATCGCGGATGCCTATCCAAAGGCGACCGTGGTCGGCACGGTCATCCTGTCTGCCTTTACGACCAAGCTTGCTATCTATGCGCTCGCGCGGACTTTTGCTGGCGAGCAGAGCCTTATCTGGATCGGCGCGATCATGACGGTCTATCCGGTCTTCTTCGCTGTGGTGGAGAATGACCTGCGCAAGGTTCTATCCTTCTCGCTGAACAACCAGCTCGGCTTCATGGTCTGTGCGATCGGTGTCGGCACGCCGCTGGCGCTTAACGGCGCGGCCGCGCACGCCTTCTGCCACATCATGTACAAGTCGCTGCTCTTCATGAGTATGGGCGCCGTCCTCTACCGGACGGGCACCGCGAAGGCGACCGAGCTTGGCGGCCTGTTCCGCACCATGCCATGGACGACGGTCTTCTGTCTCATCGGCGCGGCATCGATCTCGGCCTTCCCGCTCTTCTCCGGCTTTGTGTCGAAGTCGCTCACCATGAGCGCGGTTGCGGGCGGGGCTTTCCTGATCCCGTGGCTGATGCTGCTCTTCGCGTCGGCTGGTGTGCTCGAGCATTCGGGCATCAAGATCCCGTACTTTGCCTTCTTCGGCCATGATAGCGGCAAGCGTCCCAAGGAAGCGCCGTTCAACATGCTGGTCGCGATGGGCCTTGCTGCCTTCATCTGTATCGCTGTTGGCCTGCCAGCCTTCTTCCCTGGCTTTGGCTTCAACTGGCTCTACTCGATCCTGCCATTCGCCAACGACCCGTATACGGTGCGCTATGAGCCTTATACCGGCGACCATATCCTGACGCAGATGCAGCTCCTCGTGCTGGCCATCTTCGCCTTCGCCCTGCTGCAGCGCCTCGGTGCCTATCCGCCAGAAAAGCGCGGTATCATCATCGATACCGACATTATCTATCGCAAGGCTGGCTATGGCCTTGCGAACTGGGCGGGCCTTGTCTGGAACAAGGTTGGCCCGGCGATGAGCGGCGTGTTCGGCGGTCTTGGTGCGCGGACCTTCTCGCGGCTGGAGGCTGCCTTCAGTCCGCGTGGTACGCTGGCGTCAGGCGGACTCTATAATGGCATGGCGATCTGGACGGCCGTCCTGCTTGGTCTTGCCCTGTTGATTGCCTTCTTTATCCGCTAGGCACTGCCAGCTGTTCCCGGTCAAAGTTTTAGCCGCTGATCTTGATATAAATCAGTGCAATCTCGATTTGCGTATTCTATTGAACGTGACTGTACTTATTTCGAAGTACTTGGAACCAAGCCCATTCAGATGAATTGATTGGACTTGAGCGTAAAGGAGAGAAGCGTGGATACCGGCACAGACAAGAAAGCCCCTGGCGTCGACACACTGGAACTGACCACAGAAATCGTGGCGGCCTATGTGAGCAATAACCCTGTGCAGAGCAGCGACCTCGCCAATCTGATCCGCAATGTCCATGATGCGCTGACGAACATCTCCACCGAAGAAGTCCAGGCGCCTGAGGCGAAACCTGCCATCCCGGTCAAGAAGTCGGTCACCGACGACTATCTGATCTGTCTGGAAGACGGGAAGAAGTTCAAGTCGCTGAAGCGTCACCTGCGCGCCAAGTATGACATGACCCCGGACGAGTACCGCGAGAAGTGGGGCCTGCCATTCGACTATCCGATGGTCGCGCCAAGCTATGCCCGCAAGCGTTCGCAGCTTGCCAAGAAGATGGGCCTCGGCACCGGCAAGAAATAGGCTGGTCATCTTCGGCGCGTCGCCCGAATACTGACAACCAGGATCGTTACGCTTGCGAAATGAAATACTTTGGCAATCTAGGTTAATTTTTTCTTAGATTGACTCTTGCGGCACGAATCGAATTCAGACACACCTGATTCTATCGAATCGCTTGGGGTGGCTGACGATGAAGAGTCAATCAGATATTTTTAGCCTGATCGATGCTCAGAAAGAGATTGTCGATTACTGGAATTCCAGAAGGGAAGATGGTCTGGCGCCCCTTCGCGCCGACATAGACCCGGGCGCGCTGCGCGCTCACCTCCACTGTATCTCGATCCTTGAGCTGGACGGGCAGGGCGGCGCGACCTTCCGCCTGATCGGTACCCAGCTTCGCAATTTGGTCGGGGCCGATATGCGCGGCTGCCGGATTGATGACCTCCCCGAAGAGCACGCCTCTATCTGGCGGATGGGCGGACTTTCCCTGCTTGAAGGCTGCCAGCCGCAGCAAGGCGTCGTCGATCTTGGTGAGACCCATCACGCCTGGCTCCGTCTGCCGCTTCGCCATTCTGCTGCCGATGACGCGCCGACAATGGTGCTTTGCCATGACATCCTGCGCCGGAAACAGACCCGTATGTCCCGGCCTGTTTTCTCTCTCCATCCCTCAGCGCCGCGCGCCGTAGCCGCCTGATCCACAAGAGATTGATTTCCTGATATAGGAAAAATATCCTAATTATATACTTGACAAAGTAGGCCTCTGATTCGCCCGCCATTGTTGAGTATCTGGAAGGATACCTATGAAGGATAGGAATGAAGGCGTTGAGCCAACATCAGAAGTCGCAGACGCTGACTACGTCAGTCCGGGCTTTGTTGAAGCCATTGAGGCCATTCTGATGGATGAAATGGATCTTGCCGGCGATGAGGGTATCGCTTGGCTAAGACTTCAAGGTCGCGACATAGCGCATCGTATAGCTCTCCTTGCCAAGGCTGAGGCTCGTTTAGCAAAATCTTGAAGCGCAGAATGCATCCTGCGACCGTGTTCGCTAATGCTCGATGCTCTTCCATTTCTTCTACGGAGAACAGGAAGCGCGCATCATGAGAGAACATTTCTTTCTTATCTGCGACCTTTCGGGGGTCTTGCAGTACGAGGTGTTCGTCTGTGCAGCTAGTGTCCCAAACCCTCCAGTGAGCTAGCTTGTCGCGATATGCCTCTAGGTGCTTCTGGTATTTTAAAATGCGGGCGAAGATACGATATTGGTCGAGTGATAATCGGTTTCGCGCAGCGGCTTGTATCGCTGCCAGCTTTGGCCCCCTGGTGTCCAAAGCAAGATAAGTTGCGGTGGCGGTTGCCGTGTGGCCACCTAGAAGGTCAACAAAAAGGCGCGTTCTTTGGTGATCTAGGCCTGACATCGCAGCAATGACCCGGAATGCGGCGGCGGCGGACTTTTCGGGAATGTCCGACGCTCCTAGAAAGCCAACTATCGCGGGTCCAATAATTGGGTTGAAGGGTTTAGGCATGGCCGACTCCAAAGACGATAAGAAATTCAACGACACCCTCAAGCGGCTGATGGATCAGAAGCCAAAGCCGCAAGAGGATGTGAAGGAAACCGCCGCTAAGGACCGCAAAGAGGCAAGGCGCAAAGCGCTTAGACCCGACGACCCGATTAAGCGGCGGTTTCGAGATTCCTAATTGCGATAGCGAATAGGAGTGCCGTTCGAGCCAGCAACGAGATTGATGCCGTGCACGCAATCAGACTTGTTAAAGTAGCCTTCACCGCTGTTTGCGATCTTGCGTTCATTGGCGGCATACAGCGTCCAGCGCCAATGCCCATTGATGTCCTTGTAGACGAGATAGTACATGTTAAATGCTCCAGAATCGGACCAAGCAAAGCGATACTTGTTTGAGTATCGCCACGATGGAGCAGAATGGGCGCTTGAGATACGCGCACGCGACCTGCAAGAGGCCAAGGCGAGGTTAGCCGCCATACCTTGGGCTCAATACAGGGGCGAGGTTGTAGCCTCAGGTTCCATACCGCTCGGGTCGGGGCTTCTCGGATTTCTCCGGCGAATCACCCGACCCAAGTCGGACTCTACCTCATTTGGTAAATAATACCTTACCGTTTTCCCGGTTTGTTCTCACGGCGTTTTCGGTGACGCTTGAAGGCGCGCGCCAGCTGCTTAGGCGAGCGCGGCTTCACCAGTCCGCCGATAGGTCAGGCGCTTGCCTGCCACGGCTTTGAGAAGCTGGTTGTGACGGTCCTCGTCATTCACGCCGAGTGCCTGACGGCGGTTATAGCGGAAGTCGAACTCTGAAAGGTAGCGGTGAAGATGGGCTTCGCCGCAATGCTGGTACACGCCAGTCATGCCACGCTTGAAGACGGAGAAGACGTTCTCAATCGTGTTGGTGTGGACTTCGCCGCGTGCGTACTCCTTGGCGGAGTGATTGACCGTCTTGTGGTCTGCGTACTCGGTGCCAGTCGTGGTGTAGAGGCGCGACTCGTCAGTGAATAGGCGAGACTTGCGGTCTGCATTGCGCACCAGAATGTCACGGACCTGCGCCTTGTTGGCGATACGAATATGGAAGGAACGGACACGGCCACCGCGCTCGACAAGAGCGACGACAGGGCGCTTTTGGTTGCCGCCTGACTTGAGGAACGGGCGACCCTCCTTGATGCGGCGCGGGGAGACGTAAGGCACGTCACGCTTGCCGATATAGGTTTCGTCGGCTTCGACAATCTTACTCTCGCCGCCGAGTGGGCCAGACGTGGAGTTGTCTTCCTTCATGGCTTCGCGGATGCGGTGAAACATGAACCAAGCGGTCTTGTAGGTAACGCCAAGCATGCGGTGCAGCTGGTGGGCAGACATGCCCTTCTTTGAGGACGCCAGAAGATAGGTGGCGGCCAGCCACTTGTTGAGCGGCACCTTGGAGCGCTCGAACACGGTTTTAACGGTGACGGTGAACTGCTTGCGGCAGCCGTTGCATTGATAGAGGCCTTTGCGCTCCTTGCCCTCTGGATGGGCTTTGGACGGACGCGCACGGGCACCCTTGATCGGAGTAACGTGATCCTCGCCTACGCAGCCGCAGTGTGGACACACCGCGCCGTCAGGCCAGCGCTGCGCTTCAAGATGCTCGCGCGCTGCGTCCTCGTCGGTGAAGATCGGGTCTGTAAGAGCGATAGACATTGGCTGTTCTCCTTGGCTGCTAAGGTAGCCACGGGGTGTGCTTTGTCAAGTATATAATTAGGAAAAATATCCTACACCTGTCTTGCTCGCCTTAAGGTGGGACGCACGAGACAAAAGGAGTAGGAAATGAACTCTACCAAGAACAGGCTCCATGATGAGCACAGCGTCCGCCTTGCCGTGGGGCTGACAGGCTATGCGCTGCAGATCCCGTCAGAGGCGATCCTGTCCGCATCGGCGCGCGACCACAATGTCGTGCGGGCCCGGCAGGTCGCGATGTATCTCTCACATGTCGGGCTGGGGATGAGCCTTGCGCGCGTCGCAATGGCGATGGAGCGGGACAGGTCCACCGTGGCGCATGGCTGCCACAGGATCGAGGATATGCGCGATGATCCGGATATCGATGCCTGGCTCGACCTGATGGAGAACAAGCTGCGTGAGGCAGCAGATGTGGGCCAGTCGGGCGAGCGCCGGGGCCTTAACCAGCGGCCGCTTCAGTGCCGGCGACCGACTTGATCCGTTCCAGCATGGAAGCCAGCCCATTGGAGCGCTGCGCTGACAGCGCTTCGCTGACGCCGATCTCATCGAAGAACGCCATTGCATCGAAGGCCGCAATCTCTGTGGCCTTCGCTCCTGAATAAAGCCGGATGAGAATCGCGATCAGGCCTGAAACAATCAGCGCATCAGACTCGGCGCGGATTTTCAGATGATCGCCATTCTCTGGCTCAATCACCATCCAGACCTGAGAGGCGCAGCCGCGAACGCGGGTCTCTTCGCTCCGCTCGCTTGCCTCAAGCGGCGGGTTCGCCTTGCCCATATCGATGATGTGGGCATAGCGGGTCTCCCAGTCGTCGAGAAACTCAAACTCTGCGGTGATGTCCTGTGCGCGTTCTGTAACGGTCATGCCGGTCATTTGGGGCAGAAACAGGCAAAAGAAAACCCCGGCCCCCAGTTGAGGGTCGGGGCGAGAGATTGAATACCCGTTATCCTAGTTGCTGACCTTGGCGATGCAACTTCCAATCTCAGCAAGCGCATGCTCGCCGAGGCAGAATGGCACTTCGAAATGCTGGTGCGTCGCGGCGATGCACTGCTGCAGGTTCAGATTGGCCATGTTCATGCAGCCAGAGGTCTGGCTTTCGGTCATCGCGCCCTGGATCGGGGCAGGGCCGGTCTGCTCGCTACCAAGCACGCGGTAGGCGGCAAGCGTTGCGATCTTGTCGGCAACCTGCTCGCTGCCAGGCGCTACGGTCCGGCGTGTGCCACGGGTGATGGTGCCGACATTTGCAACGCGGACACGGTCAGTCGCGCCTGTGATATTGCGCCAGATAGAGGGCGTGCCGGCCCGGCCTGCGGTCGAGAGGACGTTGCCGATATCAGGCGCGCGGAAAGCGGTCGTCATGTCGCTGCTGGCGGTACGGCCAACGAGGGAGTCAGCGCGAAGGCGGGTTGCAAGCGCACCAGAGTCGCCCAGCGTGCCCTTGGCCCAGCCATAAGCCTGAAGGCTGTAGGCTTGCTCCTTAACTGATTGTGCGGTGGCCTGAAGGCGCTGGGCATCGGCGGCACCTGCGTTGAGGGCGGCGCTAACAGCGGCCGAGCCGCCGTGCATCGTGCGGGCAAAGCGAACATCATTCTGCAGGCCGCGCACGAGGAAGTCGCGGCCGTAATAGGCTTCACCGTCGCGCACAGCGGCGCGGAATTCCGGGTCCTGCGAGGCGATCAGCGCCGAATAGGCGATCCAGCCACGCGACAGCTGGTCATGGTTCTGGCTGCCAAGATCGCTGAGCGCGGTCTGGATCGAGGCGACGTCCTCGAACTTCTGCTGCTCAAGACGGGTCACATCGCTCTGATAGGTGGCATAGACGGCTGCGGCCGTCGCGAGCGGGTCTGGCGCCGGTGCAACGCTGTAAGGTTGAACCGTTGGAATGGCCTGCGCGGTCGCGGGTTCAGCAGCCTGTTCTGGGGTGCTGTCCTGAGCTGTGGCGGCAAGCGCCACGAGCATGCCGGCGGTCACTGCTGCGTGAATTCTTCCGAGTTTCATTCTGTTTCCCCTGAGACGCGAAGGCATGCCTCGCTCTATCATTCTTGCGCAACTCGCCATAATCTACGGCAAAATAGGCAACCGACTCAACTTGAATTCTTCAGCCGCAAGGATGCGTGGCATTTCTAACCGACAGATGAACAGCTCGTCTAAAATCGCGGTAACATCTGCCTCCCTGATCTGGCTGGCCGGGGCCGTCGCTGCAGCTGTGCTTGCAGTTCGCGAAGGCATGCCGGGTCTGATTGCGGTTGCTGTGTTCGCCTGCGCGGCGCTGCCATCTGTCCTGACCATCCTCGTTGCCTTGCGCGGGCGCCGCTGGCCTGTCGCGCGCAAATCCGTTCTCGCCATCCTGCCATGGATCGCGCTTGCGTCTGGTCTTGTCTTCGTGACGGGCGGTTTCTTTTCGCCTGCGATTGCGACGGGGGCGCTGGCGCCGCTCTTCGTGCTGGCGTTTGGCTGGCGCTCCCATGTGGTGGAAATCTGCGTCTTTGCGCTTCTGGGGCTTGCCGGCAGCCTTCTCGCCGCTGCCTTCCTCAATGGCGCGCTCGATGATCCTGCGCTGGACATGTTCAGCGGTGTGCTCTCGTTGAATGCGATCTTTGCCGGGGCCTTGTTGCTCGTGGCGATCCTGCGGCGTGAGCCTGCAGACGTGTTCGCCGCTACGGCCCTTGCGCCCGTGAGGGCCGGTCCTGAGATCAAGGAAGACACGCCTGCGCGCACTGGCCCTGTCATGATCGTGGACGTCGCCGATGACGGGCGCGTGCGCATGGTGTCGGGCGAGATCAATGCGCCGGTCAGCCCGCGTCAGAAGCAACCTTTCGTTGAGGCGTTCGACGAACCCCACCGGCCGAGGATCGAGGCGGCCCTCTCATCCGACGGCACACGCCTTGATATCGATATTGGCCGCGCACCGCTTGAGCTCATCTTTGATCCGCATGCAGCCGGCATGCGCGTCTTCATGAGCCTGGTCGAAGAACCGGAAGCGGAAGAAGAGAATCTGGAGACGGGTGACGATGAGGCACTCGTCCGTGCCCATGCCGCCGAAGAGGCGCTTGCAGAGCGCACCGCCTTCTTTGCGAGCCTCGGCCATGAGCTCAAGACCCCGCTCAACGCCATTCTCGGTTTCTCCGATCTCATGCGTAATGAGCTTCGCGGCGACCTGCCGGAAGCCTACCGCGAATATGTCGAGCTGATCCATGAGAGCGGGCAGGACCTGCTTCTCACCGTTGAGGACATCCTCGACTATGCCAAGGCAGAGTCGGGACATATCCGGTTCGACCTTGAGCCGGTCGATCTCGTCGCCAGCAGCGAGTCCGTCATCGCGCAGCTTTCTGCCTTTGCGGACCGGGCCGGCGTCTCCATCCGCCAGAAGGCAGGCAATGAAGTCTGGGCGCTGGCAGATGCACGCGCAGTGCGCCAGATCTGGCAGAACCTCCTGTCGAACGCGATCAAATACTCGCCGAGAGGCTCAATGGTCAGCATCGATGCGCGGTCAGGTTCCTCGACCGTTGCCCTGTCTGTGCGGGATATGGGTGCCGGGATGAGCGCCAGCGACCTGGAGCAGGTAGCGCGGCCATTCCAGCAGGGAAGCAATGCGAAGGGCAGGGCAGGTACGGGGCTTGGCCTCGCTGTCGTGAAGACTTTCGCAGACCTGATGCAGGGCAAGGTCATCATCGATACCGCGCCCGGCGAGGGCACGCGCGTGCGCGTCATCCTGCCAAAGGCAGACCTCGAAGAAACCGAAAGTGCGCTGCTCGAGACGACCAGCGTCTAGTTAGAGCTTGAGACAGCCTGGTCGTTTCAGGACTTGAATTTGCGCCGTTCGATGCGCGTCTCGCGCAGAAGAAGCGCAAAGCCGCTGACCAGAAGCGCGCCGATCATGACGATCACGACTTCGAGCGGCAGGACAGGCGAGCCGGTGACATCAATGGCGCGCGCCGACAGGAAATCCTTGCCGCCGAGCGACAGGGCATTCACGCTTGCGGTTTCACTGGCAGCCTTTATGGCGGCGCCTGACTGAATGACGATGTTGAACATGGCCCACTCCCTGGCGGCGTATTAGTAAATCGTTAACGATTACGCAACTTGCAAAGGGCGTGCCGGATGAGAGGAGCCGGACGGTATGTTTGAAGAACGCTTGCCCACATGGCTCTGGGTCGATGCGCTGGTGCGCCGGGTACAGGTGGCCGGTGCCAGCTGCTTCATCCTGCAGAAGGGCGACCGCGAGAGGGGCGACGTCATCGTGAAGGTGGCTGATCTGAAGGGCGGCGCGCGCGTCTACGTCCCCCGCACGAGCATGGAAGGCACCCGTATCTTCTCTGATGTGCGCCTTCAGGGCGTGGGCGAAAGCGAGGCAGAGGCCGATGATTACGTTCGCCGCGCCCGAAGCCGCGACAGCGACCTCTGGGTGATCGAGATCGAGGATCGCGAAGCGCGCCATTTCCTGACAGAAGAGATCGAGGCGCCTGCCGATTGAGTGTCCGGCAGCGGACGGAATCAGGCCAAGCCAAATGTCTGCGAAAGGCAGGCCCTGCCTGAGATGAGGAAAGACCGTGGCGAAGCTCTATTTCACCTATTCGGCGATGAATGCCGGCAAATCGACCATCCTCCTGCAATCGGCCCATAACTACCGCGAGCGGGGCATGACGGTCATGCTCTGGACGTCGCACTTCACCAAGGCCGACGATGTCGAGGATGCGCGCATCTCGTCGCGGATCGGTCTTGCCTCAGACGCCCACCGCTTCAATGGCGACGTCGATCTCTTCTCTGCGATCGAGACAACGCATGCAGGCACGCCGCTAAGCGCTGTCCTTCTGGATGAGGCGCAATTCCTCAGCCCTGCGCAGGTCTGGCAGCTGTCACGCGTGGCAGACGAGCTGGGTATCCCCGTTCTCTGCTATGGCCTTCGTACCGACTTCCAGGGCAAGCTGTTCGATGGCTCGGCTGAATTGCTCGGCATCGCCGACAGCTTGCGGGAAATCCGCACCATCTGCCATTGCGGCAAGAAGGCGACGATGACGGCCCGCGTAGATGAGGCCGGTCAGCCACAGACCGAGGGCCAGCAGGTCGATATCGACAAGGACCACTATCTGTCGCTCTGCCGCCAGCACTGGAAAGAAGTTACCGGTTTGCAAGCGGACTGACAGGAACAAGCGGGCGATCCATCTGGTTGATTGGGCAGGAGCAGAACGCTTCGACGCAAAACCAGAAAGGAATTGAAAATGCCCACACCAGACGGACATACCACTGCCATCCGCGCCTCCCGCGTCATCGGGACGGATGTCTACTCCACCAGCGGCGACAAGATCGGCGAGATCGAGGACGTTATGCTGAACAAGCTCGACAACCAGATCATGTTTGCGGTCGTCGGCTTTGGCGGCTTCCTTGGCCTCGGTGAGAAGTTTCACGCCATTCCATGGGCCTCGCTCGATTATGAGAAGGACAAGGGCGGCTATATCGTCCCGTTCAGCGAGGAACAGCTGAAGCAGGCCCCCTCGCACAGCCTGAAAGAACTGACCAAGGATGATGGCGCAGCCGCGCGCGATGCGGCCTTCGATTACTACAAGGTCGAGCGCTACTGGGTCGTCGGCGCCGACTGATCCCACGCAAATCTTGAGGGAAGCGGCGCTGCGAATGTGGCGCCGCTTTTCTTATGAAAACCCCTCAATCGCCCGCGCCTCACCCGATTGCCGCCCCATTTGCGGGTGACTGTCTCCTCATCGCACTGACTGAGGAGGAGAGGTCATGGGTGCTCGCCGCAACACTGCATTCGCGCTGACGGCGCTGCTTTCATTCGTTCTCGCAGGTGTGAGCGCCAAGGCCGACGCGCAGGCCGCAGGCTCGCCAGAAATCGACTATGCCGGCTTCATGCAGGCAGGTGAGGATGTCATGGCGCTGCGCGCCACACGCCTCGTCAGCCTCGCCGAATTCAATGAGATGGCGAGCGAAGCTGACACGATCATTCTCGATAGCCGAAGCGCGGAGGCTTTCGCGCTGGGCCACATCGACGGTGCCATCAATATCAACTTTGCCGACTTCACTGATGAGAAGCTTTCCGACCTCATCGCCCATCGCGGCACGCGCATCCTCATCTATTGCAACAACAATTTCGCTGACGATATCGCGCCGGTCATGCTGAAGCGGGCCCCGCTCGCGCTGAACATCCCGACCTTCATCAACCTGCACGGCTATGGCTACACCAATGTCTATGAGCTGGGAGAGCTCGTCAGTACGAATGATCCGGACGTGAACTGGGTGAGTGCGCCGCAAATGCCCTGAACCTCAGCTGCGCACCACCTGTGAAAGGCAGGCCGGCTCCCCATCGCCGTGCCTGCCTTTCCTTATTTAGTTCTGCTAATGCGACCGTTACGCCGCTTGCACATCGAGGCTTTCGCCGTCATGTCACCCATCGACCAGTGATTATCGGGACGAAACAATGACGACTGCCAGCCAGCAATCTGCCGCGCCACGCGTCAATCCGAACGCGCCAACCGAAGAGACTGTCCTCTCGGTAGAGCATTATACCGACCGGCTTTTCTCTTTCCGCATCACGCGCCCGCAAAGCTTCCGCTTCCGCTCGGGCGAGTTCGTCATGATCGGCCTGCCGCGCGAAGACGGCAAACCGCTGCTGCGGGCCTATTCGGTGGCCTCGCCGTCCTGGGACGAGTCTCTGGAATTCTATTCGATCAAGGTGCCGGACGGCCCGCTGACCTCCCGCCTTCAGAAAATCCAGCCGGGCGACAAGGTGCTGCTAGGCAAGAAGCCGACCGGCACGCTGGTGCTCGATGCGCTGACGCCGGGCAAGCGGCTGTACATGTTCTCTACGGGTACGGGCTTTGCGCCTTTCGCCAGCCTGGTGCGCGACCCGGAGACCTATGAGAAGTTCGAGGACGTCATTGTCACTCATACCTGCCGCCAGAATGGGGAGCTGCAATACTCCACCAAGCTGGTCGAGGACCTCGTCAATGATCCGCTCGTCGGTGAGATGGTGCATGGCAAGCTGAAACTTTTCACCTCCTGCACGCAGGAGCAGTCAGACCGCATGGGCCGCCCGACGGACCTCATCCGCTCTGGCGAGCTGTTCAAGCAGCTGGACCTGCCACCGCTCGATCCGTCGACGGACCGTGTGATGATCTGCGGCTCCATGCCGATGACGCTGGAAATGAAAGACCTCATGCAGGAAGCCGGACTGACCGAAGGCTCGAATGCCGCTCCGGCCGAGTTTGTCATCGAGAAGGCGTTTGTGGGGTAGGGACGCCCCCTACAGGCCCGAAATTTCAGTTGCGCTGGAAAATGCAGGATGGATAGATAGGGCTCTCTTCCACCCAGAGATTCCAATCAATGAAAGCTGTATATTTGGTTGTCGGGGCATGCGCCCTGCTCTTGTCGGGCTGCGAAAGCACTTCTGACTATTACTATCCAGATCAGTCGCATACGAGTGAGAACTATTGCGATGATGGCAGTCGTGTAAGCCGCCATTCAGGCGTGAGCGGCGGTCGAGGCTATGTTTATTTCGTCAATCATGGACAGCAGGGCGTGACCGCATTCGTCGATTACGCAGACGGTCGATCCCAAGGGGATGACTTTCTCGATTTCTCTGACGGTGTAGAGCCCGGCGAAAGGTCGAAAACCTGGTACCATGAGCCTAACGCGGACTATTCAACCCGGATGATTTGCTCAAGGGATCTAATGAACGCGCTCGGCTCTTATTAAGCCGATAGCCGTCTTTCATGGCGCGCTCTTGTCCTCGGACATCGCCGAGGATGAGGGCGCCTACCTGACTAACCCATCTGCCCGCGATGACGCAGCTTTGCGTCCGCCAGCACGCAGGCCATCATCGCTTCGGCGACAGGCACAGCGCGAATTCCGACGCAGGGGTCGTGGCGGCCTTTTGTGCGCACATCGACTTCGTCGCCGTCGCGGGTCACAGAGCGGGTTTGCGACAGGATGGATGAGGTCGGCTTGATCGCGACGCGGACCACAACGTCCTGACCCGTGCTGATACCACCTGCGACGCCGCCATTGTTGTTCGACAGGAAGCGCACGCCTTCTTTGCCCATGCGCATCTCGTCGGCGTTCTCTTCGCCAGAATATGAAGCGGAGGCAAAACCAGCGCCAATCTCGACGCCCTTCGCGGCATTGATGCTCATCATGGCGCTCGCAAGTTCGCTGTCGAGCTTGCCATAGATGGGCGCGCCCCATCCGGCAGGCACGCCTGAGGCGTGGACCTCGACAATGGCACCGGCGCTGGAGCCAGCCTTGCGGGTCTCGTCCAGAAAGTCTTCCCACTGCGCGGCCGTCTTGGCGTCCGGGCACCAGAAAGGGTTCTTCCCCGTCTCGTCCCAGTCCCAGTTTTCCGGGTCGATCATGTGCGGGCCGATCTGGATCACGGCGCCGCGGATCGTAATGCTATCACCCAGAACACGCCGCGCTACGGCGCCTGCAGCAACCCGCATCGCGGTTTCGCGCGCAGAGCTGCGCCCGCCGCCGCGATAGTCGCGGATCCCGTATTTCCGGTCATAGGCATAGTCGGCATGGCCGGGGCGGTAACGGTCCCGGATTTCCGAATAGTCCTTGGAGCGCTGGTCGACATTCTCAATCATCATCGAGATGGGCGTGCCGGTCGTGACCTGGCCATCCGTGCGGTCGTCAGCGAAGACGCCGGAGAGGATGCGCACCTCGTCCGGCTCCTTGCGCTGGGTCACGAAGCGGCTGGTGCCGGGCTTTCTCTTGTCGAGGAAGCCCTGCACATAAGCCTCATCCAGCGGCAGGTTTGGCGGACAGCCATCCACCACGCATCCGATCGCCGCCCCGTGGCTTTCGCCCCAGGTGGTCACGCGGAAGAGGTGGCCGAACGTATTGTGCGACATGGCTGCCCGTCTTTTTCAGGAGGTCCGAGGCCCTAGGCGAACAGGTGCTCGACAGCGGCGCGCTCTTCGCGCAGCTCCGCATCGGTTGCATCCATCTTGCCGCGCGAGAATTCATTGATCTCGAGGCCCTGGACGATCTCATACTTGCCGTCCTTGCAGGTGCACGGATAGCCATAGATGACGCCCGGCTCGATGCCGTAGGAGCCGTCGGACGGAATGCCCATGGACACCCACTCGCCTTCAGGCGTGCCGAGGGCCCAGCTGCGCATATGGTCGATGGCGGCAGAGGCAGCCGAAGCGGCAGAGGAGGCACCGCGTGCCTTGATGATCGCCGCGCCGCGCTGCTGCACGTCGGGGATGAAGGTGTCGGTGTACCAGGCATCGTCGACCTGCGGCTTGGCGTCTTTGCCTTTGACCGTTGCGTGGTGGATGTCCGGATACTGGGTCGCCGAGTGGTTGCCCCAGATGATGACGTTCTTGATGTCGGTATTGTGCGCGCCGGTCTTCTCGGCGAGCTGGCTCATCGCGCGGTTATGGTCGAGACGGACCATGGCGGTGAAGCATTTCGGGTCGAGGTCCGGTGCGTTCTGCTGGGCGATGAGCGCGTTCGTGTTGGCCGGGTTGCCAACAACGAGGACTTTCACATCGCGCGAGGCGTGATCGTTGATCGCCTTGCCTTGTGGGCCAAAGATGCCGCCATTGGCTGACAGCAGGTCCTTGCGCTCCATGCCCTGCTTGCGCGGCATCGCGCCGACGAGCAACGCATAATCGCAATCCTTGAAGGCGACGTTCGGGTCATCGGTCTGCACGATCTTGTTCAGCAGCGGGAAGGCGCAGTCATTGAGCTCCATCGTCACGCCTTCGAGCGCGCCGAGGGCCGGGGTGATTTCGAGCAGGTGAAGATCTACGGGCTGGTCCGGGCCCAGCATGTCGCCAGCGGCGATACGGAAGAGCAGGGCGTAACCGATCTGACCGGCGGCACCTGTAACGGCAACTTTGACGGGCTTTTTCATGGGAGGTTTCCTTCCAGCATTGGCGTTCTGTCTATTGCGCGCATCAATGGCGAATTTGGAGGGCGAGGGCAAGCGCCGCACATGGCCGCAGCGCGCTCACCCTGCGCCAGTTTGCTGTTTGAAAGGGCTGGCGAACGCAATACGCTCATCAGCACAGAGAAAAGATGAGGAGGAAGAAAGCATGACATACGACTTCAAAGGCAAGAATGCCGTCGTGACCGGCGCGAGCCGCGGCATCGGACGGGCCATCGCAAAGACGCTGGCCGAGGGCGGCGCGCGCCTTGCCCTCGTCGCTCGCAGTGTCGAGGCGCTCGAGGAACTGGCCAAGGAGCTGCCCGGTGAGCCGGTTGTTATTCACGCTGACCTTGGCTCATCCGATGGCTGGAAGCCGACGGCAGAAGCCATCCTGGAACAGCTCGGCCCCGTCGATATCCTCGTGAACAATGCCGGCGTCAGCGTGCATGAGCCGGCCGGCCGCGTCACGGAAGACGGCCTCGACAACACGCTGAATGTAAATGTCCGCAATTTGATCCTGCTCACCGACGCACTGACCGACAGCCTGAAGTCGCGCAAAGGCAATGTCGTGAACATCTCGTCGGTGTCTGCCAGCACGGGCAGCATCGGCCAGATCGCCTACTCGGCCTCCAAGGGCGCGGTAAATTCCATGACGCGCAATATGTCGATCGACCTCGGCCGGGCAGGGGTCCGCGTGAACGCTGTCGCGCCGGGCGTGATCGATGATGGCATGTGGACGACTGCTTTCGAGAGCGGACTTGACCGGGAGAAGACGATGGCGGGCATCGCCAAAGTCATCCCGCTGGAAGGGCGCTGGGGCAGTGCGCAGAACATTGCTGATGCTGTCGCATTCCTCGCCTCGGACAAGGCAGACTATATTACCGGACAGGTGCTGCGCGTAGATGGCGGCATCCTCGCCTGATCACGACTGAAAGAGCAGAAGATGAGCGACAAGAGTGTCATCCCGCCAACGCCGACAGAGGCGGACTATAAGCGCGACAGTGAAGGAAATCCGCTGATCCCGGATGTTGCTGACCCGCTTGCCCTGTTCAGGGACTGGATGGCGACGGCGCGCGAGAAGGAGCTCAACGACTCCAACGCCATGTCGCTCGCCACTGTTGACGGTCACGGGCGCCCGGACGTGCGGGTGGTGCTTCTGAAGTCGGTCGGTGAGGAGGGCTTCACCTTCTACACCAACTTTGAAAGCGCCAAGGGTGAGCAGTTGAAGGCCAGCCCGCATGCGGCGCTCGGTTTTCACTGGAAGTCTCTGCGCCGGCAGGTCCGCGTGCGCGGCAGCGTCATCTCTGTGCCGGATGCAGAAGCCGACGAGTATTTCGCCTCACGCGCCAAGGCGAGCCGGATCAGCGCGATCGCGTCCGATCAGTCCCGCCCGCTGCCATCGCGCGATGTCTTTGCCCAGCGTATCGACGCGCTGAGCGAGGAATATGATGGCCGCGAGGATATTCCGCGTCCTGACAATTGGGGCGGCTACCGGGTGGTGCCGGAAAGCATCGAGTTCTGGCAGGACCAGGCCTTCCGGATGCATGACCGGCTGAAATTCACCATGAAGAACGGCGTCTGGACACCCGAGCGGCTCTACCCCTAGAGCAAGTTCGGAGCAAACGGGATCGTTTGCGAACGGATACTTGCGCAAAAACAAGGACATAAAAAGGCAGGCCGCCCGGGCCCAAAGGTCAGATCAGGCCAGCGCTGTCGCGTTGCACGATGAGGTGCGGCACCCCATCGCTGGTCTTGTCCCAGGAGATACCCTCCTCGGAGATCATCGCGCTGACGCGTTGGCGAAGGCCGGAAAAGCTATCGAATTCAACCACATCCACAGGTTCATCAAAGTGGAGTGTGATCTCATAGCCCATGCCGCCGGCAAGCTCTCGCACACCATGCACGCGGCCTTCGAAGGGCTGTTTCAGATAGCGTCCAGACACACGCTCACCGACCTGGATCGGCACGTCGGCCTGGTTCGACAGGCGCGCTGACGCGGTGTTCCAGTCGCGATAGCCAAGCTTGTGCGCCACCGCTTCGAGCGCGCGGGCATGGCTGAGGCTTTCGCCGCGCTGGGCTGCCTCGGCACGTAGTTCTCGCGCATGGGCTTTTGCCTGCGCTCTCGTCGTAATGTTGAGTGACATCTTCCGTTCGTCTTTCACATCGATAGACCGGGCGCATGATGCGGATGTTCGCCTTACCGCTGGACCGGTCCCCTGATGGGAAGGACAGTTCCGGGAGGACGAGGCTTTCGCCCCGGAGATCTTCACCATCGGACTATTCGTCCGGCGAACGGCAGGCGTCTCTCACCTTGGGGCGGGCACATACGCCTGATCGGGCGAAACGTCAATCAATTTGGGAAAGGCCGCAGAAAAGCGGGAAGGTGCGGGCGGCGCTAAAGGTCTTCGACCCGGGCGCCCTGTGCTTCCAGTACCGGCTTCATTTCCCAATAGGCTTCGGGCGTGCGCAGGAAAGGGATGCGCGGGTGCAGGTGGTGCACGATGTGGTACTGCATGCCGAGCGAGCCAATGTTGCCGAGCGCGGCGCGGAAGCTGCGGGTATGGCGGTAGCGGGCGGTTTCATTGGCCGGGTGATGCGGCGCCCAGCTCAGATAATACTGGATATAGATATAGCCGACATGGTGCGGCAGCCACCAGAGCGCCGCTGCCTCGATGGCGTGGCCGCTCCAGGCGAGCGCGAACAGCGTCAGAAACCAGGCAGACCTGTAAAGCGCAGCGGTTCTTAGCACATCCGTCCTGCCAAGCCGCTTCAAGGTCCGGCCATAGGCATTATAGCCGCCCTTTGCGCGCGGCTGGACGTTCTGGATCGCCTGCCAGATGGCGCTGAGCGGTCCCGGTGCACGCGAGCTGTAATCGGGATCATGCTCAGGATGGTTCGTGTGCTTGTGATGCTCTCTATGGGTCACCCGGGCGAGGCCATAAGGCAGGGCAAGCGGAATGGTTGAGACATGTCCAACCAGTTCGTTCAGCCAGCGCAGCTTTGAGCCGGGACGCGCGATAATGTCGTGCTGAGCCTCATGTGAGGGAAGGTAGCCGATAATCGCAAGGATGGTTGCAGCGATAAAACCTGACCATGCCGGGATGACATCCATCAGCACCAGCGGCCAGAGCGCCAGCCATCCGACGAATACGCCAATGCCTGCCGTGACGGCGAGCCACGGAAACTTGCCGATATGCCTGCGGGCGATATCGCGTTCGATACGCGCCAGTTCCTTTGGCGTCAGGGATGAGAGATCGCGGTTCGACATCAGATCCAGCGCCCCCGGATCTGTGCGGGAACGGCAAGTGCCATGGCGATGAGGAAGCCAGCGAGCAGCGGCGTCATACCGAATGGAAGTGACACATTCGCAGCGATGAGTAGCTGGGCGGCAAGCGGGGTCAGGAAGCCGAGGCCGAATAGCATCGGTCCCAATTTGAATATTCGACGCAGCAAACGCTTCTGCATAGCCGGATAAACCCCCTTCACAGAACTCAGGCTGGCGGTGGGACATGTGTTCCCATTGGCCAACCGGCTCTTCTACTGAGGATTAATCGCCCCAAAAGGTGAATATTATCTTTCCAAAGATAAAATTTTGAAGCCTTTTGGGCGGACTCCGCATCGCTGAAAGCCTTCCCCTGTCTAGTCGAGACAGGTTTCAGTTGCGTTTACAAAACGCGCCGGAAGCCCATTGTCACTCACAAGTCTGTAAGGCGTGTCGGTTGCGAGCAAAACAAGGCCGTTTTCTATCAGTGATACGTATTCCGAGGGGTCGCCATCGGCCCAGTATTGATCGTCGAGGCGCTCGCCCGGGCGGCCAAGCGTGCCGAACGCGCTTTCGATATCCTTGCTGGCAAGCCCGCGCCACTTGCCGAAGCTTGGCTCGCGCGTGCCCGTCCATGCGACGAGCTTGTCAGGATCAACACCGCCTTCGAGGAGGGCGGCTTCATGCTCGCGGTTGCCGACGCCTGCCGTCATCATCAGGTCTGGCGCAATCTCGGCGACCTGCCAGGCTTCCTCATCCGAATAGGTGATGATGATGACATTGTCCTCGGCGCCAGCCGTGCGGACCTCACCGATGATATTGCGGAAGCTAGTTGTTTCCTTGCGGTCGAGTTCGAGGATCGCGCCTGTCTCCACCGCCCATTCCAGCGCGTCGGCCAGCGTTGGCGGATTGAAGGAGGTGACCCGGCCCTCATTATCAACGAGACGCAGCTGCGAAATCTCGCTCCAGCTTGTGTCGGCCACAGGGCCTTCACCCGTTGTCGTGCGGGTGAGGGAGCGGTCATGCATCAGGAAGAGGACACCATCCCGGCTCTCGGCAACGTCGATCTCCATCATCGGAATACCGGCATCGAGGGCGTGCTGGAATGTCTCCACGGCGTTTTCCGGGAAACCGGGGGCAGGGCCGCCGCGATGAGCAGCGATGAGCACGCCGCCTTCTTCGCGCACGCAATCGAACAGCCGGGGCAGGTCGCGCCCGCCTGAAACGGGCGTTGCAGCTTGTTCCTGCTCGACGGATGATTCTGCTGGCGCGGTATCAGAGGTCTCGGCTGGCGCCGTCGCGGCCTCGTTGCAGCCTGTCAGAACCGTGCCCAGCATCAGGGCGCTCGCCAGAAAATAAGTCTGGGACATTTGACCTCGCTCGCCATCGCTTGCCGTTGAAGTAGCTGGGACATAGAAGAAACCGAACGCCACGGAAACCCGTGAAAAAAATCTGGAGGAAAGAACATGCACGGCTTGATGCAAAACTGGCAGCTCACCGTCGACAAGGTGCTCGACCATGCCGCTCACAATCATGGCGACCGCGAGATCGTCACCCGCGAAGTCGAAGGCAATGTCACGCGCACGACGTACAAGGCGATCCATGAGCGCGCCAAGATGGTGTCCTCGGCGCTGAAGGGAGAGGGCATCAAGCTCGGCGACCGCGTTGCAACGCTGGCCTGGAACACGGCCTGCCACATGGAAGCCTGGTATGGCACGATGGGCATCGGCGCCGTGCTGCACACGATCAATCCGCGCCTTCACCCCGATCAGGTCGCCTGGATCGCGAACCATGCAGAAGACCGTATCCTGATGTTCGATACGAGCTTCCTGCCGCTGGTCGAGGCGGCAAAGCCGCAGATCAAGACGATCGAGAAGTACATCATCCTGACCTCTCCGGAGAACATGCCGGAAAACTCGCTGGGCGCGGTTTCCTATGAGGACTGGATCAAGGGCAAGTCGACGGATGTTATCTGGGGCGACTTTGATGAGCAGACCGCCTGCGGCCTCTGCTATACGTCCGGTACAACAGGCAATCCGAAGGGCGTGCTCTATTCGCACCGCTCCAACGTGCTCCACACCTTCATCACCATGGGCGTCGATACGCTCGGCATGGGCGCAGCAGACGTGGTTCTGCCGGTCGTGCCGATGTTCCACGCCAATGCCTGGGGTCTCGCCTTTGCGTGTCCGGCGACGGGCGCGAAATTGGTCATGCCGGGCGCCGACATGTCCGGCAAGGCGATCTATGAGCTCCTCGACAAGGAGAAGGTCACGATCACGGCCGCCGTGCCGACCGTCTGGCTCCTGCTGCTCACCTATCTTCAGGAAAACAATCTGAAGCTGCCACACCTTCGCAAGGTCGTGATTGGCGGGTCGGCTGTGCCTGAGAAGATCCTGCGCGCCTTTGAAGAGGACTATGATGTCGACGTCTTCCACGCATGGGGCATGACAGAGCTGTCGCCGATGGGTACGCTCGGCGCGCTGCCGCCTAGCCTGATCGACGCCTCCCACGAAGAGCAGATGGAATTCAAGCTGAAGCAGGGCCGTCCGCCATTCGGTGTGGAGCTCAAGATCATCGACGATGAAGGCAAGACGCTGCCGCGCGACGGCAAGACGTCCGGCCGCCTCGTCTGCCGCGGCCCGGCCATCTCGAAATCCTACTTCAAGGCCGATGAGCTCGCGATTGATGGCGATGGCTGGTTTGACACAGGCGACGTTGCGACGCTCGACCAGTACTCGACCATGCAGATCACCGACCGCGCCAAGGACGTCATCAAGTCCGGCGGTGAGTGGATCAGCTCCATCGACATCGAGAATTTTGCTGTCGGTCACCCGAAAGTCGCGAACGCTGCCGCTATCGGCATCTACCACCCGAAATGGGATGAGCGGCCGCTCCTGATCGTGCAGCCTGCACCGGGCGAAAACCCAAGCAAGGAAGACGTTCTCAAACAGCTTGAAGGCAAGATCGCCAAATGGTGGACGCCGGATGATGTCCAGTTCGTCGACGAGATCCCGCTCGGCGCGACCGGCAAGATCAACAAGCTGAAACTCCGCGAGATGTTCGCAGACTACAAGCTGCCGACGGCCTGATCCGATGGATCTGAATTTGAAGGACAAAGTGGTCTTTGTCGCGGGCGCTAGCCGCGGCATCGGCCTCGGGATCGTTGAAACACTTCTCGAAGAAGGCGCGCGCGTTGCCATTGCGGCGCGCGGCGCTGAGAAGCTTGAAGAAGAGCGCGCCCGCCTCGCTAGCCAGTATGGAGAGGATCGTCTCTGGGCGCGTGCCGGAGACCTGCGCGAGACAAAGACGCTCGAAGAGATGGTCGACGCCATCGAGAGCGAGTTCGGCCCGCTTTGGGGCGCAGTCGCCAATGTCGGCCTTCATCCTTGCCCTCCAGGCTTCGATGTCGATGACGACACCTGGACGGCCGGCATGCAGCAGAACCTCGACAGCGCCTTCCGCCTTGCCCGCACCTGCCTGCGCAAGATGGAGCCACGCCGAGAAGGGTCGATCGTCGCTATTTCTTCCATCGCTGGCATGGGCGCGCTGGGCACGCCGCTCACCTATGGCACAGCCAAGGCGGCGATGAACCATATGGTCAAGGAGCTGGCCCGTGTCGTCGGGCCAGCCGGGATCCGCATCAATGCCATCTCACCGGGCAATATCATCTTCCCGGGCGGGTCCTGGGAAGAACGCAGCGGGGGTGAGCGCGGCGATGTCTGGAAGAAGTGGATACGACGCGAAGTCCCGCTCCAGCGCTTCGGCAAACCAGAAGAAATCGGGTCGGCCGCAGCATATCTTCTTAGTGAGCGGGCAAGTTTCGTGACTGGGGCGATTATCCCTGTCGATGGCGGCCAGACGCGATAGCCGCCGCTTCCTCAAGGGGAAGGTTTGTCAAAGCACGGGCCTGAGTTAAATCTCAGCGCAGTTTCATAGGTACAGTCGGGGAGGCTGGAATGAGCGATACGACGAAAAAGGCTGGATGGCGTTTGACCGTGGCGGGCGCCGCGCTCGGCGTGTCGATCTTTACGGTGCTCTGGTTTGCCGCTGCAGCGCTTGGCTCGAAGTTCGGGCTCTGGAGCTGGCAGTTCGGCCTCGGCACTCTGGTCATGCAGTGGGGCAAGTGGCTGACCTTCCTGGCGCTTGGCCTCTCGGTTATCGCAATGATTGTCGCTTTGATCAAAGCGCCGCGCTTCCAGCCCGGCTTGCTCGCGCTGGCGGCCCTCCTCATTGCGCTAATGGTCTTCTTCCGGCTCGCAGGGTTTGGGGCGCAGGCCGCATCGCTTCCGCCGATCCATGACGTCCAGACCGACTGGTCAGAGCCGATTGCGCTTTCTGAATCGCTCATTGCCCAGCGCCGCAGCGACGGCGCGCTCAATGAAGTTCAGGATGATCCGACCATTGATGAGAGCGCTGATGGCCGCTGGCCGGGCATGGGCGGGCGCCGCGTCGCCGAAGTGCAGGAAGAAGCCGAGCGCGAACGCACCGTGGACGGTGAGACGGTTGAGCCTGCTTACGACCGTCCGATTGAACCGGTCTATTTCGATCAGTCGCCGGGTGAGATCGCCTCCTACGCGCTCCAGATCGCTGAAAGCCGCGGCTGGGACATCTTCTCGCGTCCGGAAACCGGTCAGGATGTCGAACGCACCACGCTTGAGGCCACCGAAACCTCGACCTGGTTCGGCTTCAAGGATGACGTCGCCATCCGCATCCGTGCTGTTGAAGGGGCAACCCGCGTCGACATGCGCTCCATCAGCCGCGTGGGCCTTTCCGACCTCGGCATGAACGCGCGCCGCGTCTCCACCTTCATGGACGAACTGGAATCACGCGCAGACGGCCGCCGCCAGCCTTAGCTTCACGCGCTCAATTCCACCTGCGAAGAAGACCGCCTCCCCACCGAAAGGTGGGGTCCATGGCGGCTGGGCTCTCAACCGCCATGGGTCCCAGCTTTCGCTGGGAGGGCGGAAGAGGGCAGCTCAAAAATTCATTTTCAGATGCATCGACCGGTGACTGACTTGGCAGTATAAAAGGACTGCCGCGTGACTGGCGCTTGGGTGGTTTACCACCGGGGAGCGCGGCGTTGACACGCCGTGCGCCTGGGCATGAACCTCACCTTTCAAAGGAGGGCTGCCAATGTCTGAGCTTTCACCAATCTCTGTCGCTTTTCTCGTCTTTCCGAACGTCACCCAGCTTGACCTGACAGGGCCTGCGCAGGTGCTCTCGCGGCTGGGCAACACGACCGTGGATCTTGTCTGGAAGACGAAAGACCCCGTGCCGACGGATGCGGGTTTTGCGTTGCTGCCGACCAAGACATGTGCCGATATTGAAAGCGCCGACATTCTCTGCGTCCCGGGCGGGTTTGGCACAATGGATATCATCCAGGACGAAGAGACGCTTGGCTGGGTGCGGAAGGTGGGCGCTGACGCAAGTTGGATCACCAGCGTCTGCACAGGTTCCATCGTGCTCGGCGCGGCGGGCCTCCTCAAAGGCTACCGCGCCACGAGCCATTGGGCATCGCATGATCAGCTCGCTTTCTTCGGCGCGGAGCCGGTGAAGCAGCGCGTCGTCTTCGACCGCAACCGGGTGACGGGCGGCGGGGTAACGTCCGGCATCGATTTTGGTCTCGCCCTCGCGGCAAAGATCAGAGGCGAAGACCACGCCAGATTCATCCAGCTTTCCATCGAGTATGACCCGCAGCCGCCTTTCGATAGCGGCTCACCTGACAAGGCTGATGCGGCGACGCTGGAGCGTTATTGGGGGCTGGTGAACAAGTCCGCACCCGGGCGAAGCGACAAGGTCAAAGCGATAGCGAAGGGGCTCGGCTTCTAGCCACTGCCCTGCCGGGCAGGCCACCCGCGCGGCCAGATGGGCCTCGTCCTTCGACTTCGCTCAGGATGAGCCTATTGGGGACAAAGTCTGTCAGAGAGACAAATCGCACCCTCATCCTGAGCCTGTCGAAGGATGAAGCCGCAATGCGCTACGACGTCTGTTGCAGCGCCTTCCAGCGGAACTCGGAACGCACCGTCGGACTGGCATCGGTGGTCTCTACGCGGCCTTCCTCGACGAGCTTCAGCATATGGCCGAGGACGGAAAGGGCAGCGGCCGGGTGCAGGCGTTTGTCGACGTCGGCATACATGGTCTCGACCATTTTCGGGATGTTGGTTTCACCCGCTTCGAGATGCTTGATGATGGCCGATTCCCGGTCGAGACGGTGATTGCGATAGGACTGGATAAAGCCGTTCACATCCTCGCGGATCGGCGAGCCATGCGTGGGCCACATGATGTCGAAATTGCGCTCCTCGATCTTGTCGAGCGAGCGCATATAGTCGCCCATATTGCCATCCGGCGGCGCCACGATCGTCGTTGACCAGCCCATGATGTGATCGCCGGTCAGGCAGGCATTCTCTTCGCGAAGGCCAAAGCAGAGATGGTTGCAGGTGTGGCCGGGCGTCTCGATCACGTCCAGCGTCCAGCCGGGGCCGGAGATGACGTCGCCATCACCGATCTGGACGTCCGGCATGAAGCCGAGATCGTCGGCAGAGCCAAGCTCACCTTTTGCGGTCGGCACGCCCGAATTCTTCGCATAGGTCAGGCAGCCGGCCCAGTCGGCCAGAGGCTTTGCCAGTGGCGAATGGTCTGAATGGCCATGCGTGACGAGCACATGCGTGATCGTCTCGTTCTTGAGGATTTCTTTCAGCGCGTCGAAATGCTCGGACTGGTCAGGACCCGGATCAATGACCGCGACCTTGCCGTGGCCAATGATGTAGACGCCTGTACCGACAAAGGTGAACGGGCCAGGATTGTTCGCGATCACCCGGCGGATGAGCGGGCTGACCTGCTCGACCTTGCCATATTCGAAGTCGATATCTTTGATGTATGGAATTCCCAAGTGAACTCCCTCACCTTGAATTGTGAAACTTTACTTGCCTGTCTCAGGCGCTGCGGCGTGGGGCGAAAGCGAGGACGAAGGCGCGTGCCATGCGCCGGGTCGCTTTCAGCTTGTCACCCAGATTGAGGGCGACGGGCGGGCCCATATCCGTCTTGTTCGCGTCGACAATGAAGATCTTGCCGGACTTGCGGTCGCGCAGCACGTCTACGCCGCCCCATTCAAGGCCGATTTCCTTTGCGAAGGCAGAGATCACCTCGATCTCCTCGGCCGAGTAGCATTTGCGCGGCTCATCCAGGATGACGTCGACATTCTCGTTCAGGAAACGGCGCGCGATCGGCCGGCGCTTGCGGAACACCACGGTCGGTGCGCCGCCAACGATGCAGCAGCGCAGGTCTTCGACGAGGCCGCCTTCGATCTCATTGTCGATGAGGCGCTGATAGGTCTTGCCGTCGAGCGGCTCCATCGGGCCCTCGATGATGCGACCATCATGACATGCATTCTTTTCGGACTTCTCGACCATAGGCCCATCAAATGTCCGCGGATCGACTTTCAGGCTGTAGCCTGCTGCGCGCCCAAAGCTTTCGGCGACGCAGGTCTTGGAGATGTCATTGCAGCCGAAATTCACGAGCCGGGCGCCCGGTTTCGTCTTCGGCTTGCCCGAATCCACATGCGTAGAGTCGTCGAACTGGAAGACAATGTCGGCTTGCGAGACGTCAGAGATCAGCTTCGCGCCGGAGGCATGCATGACGGGCCAGATGAAGTACCAGGGGCGCGGCTTGTCAGGATGGAAGGCGATGGTTGGGCGCTTGTGCCCGGTAATGCGGCGCCAGGTGCGCCAAGACTGAGCCATGGTGTAGAAGGTCAGCCAGGTGAAAATGTCGTTTGCCAGCTGACGGTTAGCAGGCACGCGGTGGCCGGTTTTCTTCACCAGCCAGGCGCCATCTTCATACTTGAAATCTGCCAGCCAATTTCTGGACATGCATTATCCCCTGCGTGCGGACGATGGTCAGTTCATGACCGGCGCCGGAATCGCACGACTTCCTCTCAGCTTCAATTCATAAAGCCCTGAAGTTTCGTGATCAAACTTTTACTGCCGCTATCGCTGCGACAGGTCCGCCTAGAGCAGGGGCTTGAGACCGGAGAGGTCATAGCCAGCAGCTGCGCCAGCCTCGATGATCTCATCCGACTGGCCCTGGCCGCCATGGCTGAGCGCCCAGGCCGTGATCGAGCGTGTACCTGTGCGGCAATAGGCAAGTGCGGGGGCAGGGGCCTCTGCGAGAATCGAGTTCATGCGCTCGATGATCTCTGGTGTCGGAGCGCCTGAGAAAGGCAAGGCGACAAAGGTCAGGCCAAGCTCTTCTGCGCGGGCGCGGATCGTGCCCATGCGCGGCTGGTCAACGCCGCCTTCACCATCGGGCCGGTTGGCAATGATGGTCTTGAAACCAGCCTTTGCGATGGCGTCTACATCGTCTTCGGAAATTTGCGGCGCGACAGAAAAACTGTCTGTCACGTTTCGGATATCGGCCATCTGGTACCTCGGTGTCATGTAGCGTTGACAAGCATTCGTCTGGCGTGAACCTAGGAAGCCACTGGCGGGCTGCCAAGTCCGCCTTTCGCCTCTGTTTGAAGATCGCCTGAGAGTTTCCTTACGTGTCAGCGCTGCAGCGAAGCCTTTCCCGCATTCCTTGGGCCTATGTGATCCGGCGTTTGCTGTTCGCGATCCCGACACTTCTGGTCATCATTGCTGTCGCATTTTTCATGATGCGGCTTGCCCCTGGCGGCCCGTTTGACGGCGAGCGCAAGCTGAACGCAGCCACTGAAGCGGCCATCGCCGCCAAGTTCGGCATGGACCAGCCGCTCTGGAAGCAGTTTGTCGATTACCTTCTGGGCGTCGTCCAGGGCGATTTCGGCCCGTCGATGAAGACGCTCGGCAAGAGCGTGAATGATCTGATCGCTGATGGCCTTCCTGTCAGCCTCGCCATCGGGTCGATGTCCATGCTGGTCGCGCTGATCGTCGGCACGGGGCTTGGTATCTTTGCAGGCCTTCGCCAGAACACAGCAGGCGATTACACCGTCATGGGCTTTGCCATGGCGGGCATCTCAATCCCGACATTCGTGACCGGCCCGCTCTTGATTCTCGCCTTTGCGCTCGGCGCAGGCTGGTTCGCTGTCGGCGGGCTGGGTGAGTATCCAAATATCGGGATGAGCTTCAACAATATGACCCTGCCGGTCCTGACGCTCGCCCTGCCGCAGATCGCTATCATTTCGCGCCTGATGCGCGCTTCGACGATTGAGACGATGCGCTCGCCTCATGTGCGCACCGCTCGCGCCAAGGGTCTGCTGGAGCGCAAGGTCATTATGCGCCACGTCCTGCCATCTGCGATCCTGCCGCTGGTGTCTTACGCCGGCCCGGCCATGGCGCGCGTGATGACCGGTTCACTCGTCATCGAGCGCATCTTCGGCCTGCCGGGCATGGGCTCCTACTTTGTCGACGGCGCCATCAACCGTGACTACACGCTCGTGATGGGCGCGCTGATCATCTATGCAACGCTGATCGTGCTGTTCAACCTGATCGCCGACATCCTCTACGCACTCCTCGATCCGAAAGTGAAATACGACTGATGGTCGACACACTGGACATGACAGGCCGGAAGGATCCGGTCGAACAGGCTCTCGCTGGCGGTCGCTCGCTCTGGGATGATGCCAAGCGTCGCCTGTTCAACAACAAGGCGGCCGTGATCTCCATGTGGGTGCTCGGCGTGATGATCTTCCTCGCCGCCTTTGGCCCAATGCTGTGGGTGCACGACTATAGCCGCATCTCGGCGCAGACAGAGCTCGCCCCGACTTTCGAGAACTGGCACCTGCTCGGCACCGATGAGCAGGGCCGCGACCTTGTCGCGCGCAACCTGCTCGGCCTTCGCATTTCGCTGGCCGTGGGCATGGTCGCAACGCTCGTCTCGCTGGTCATCGGCGTCACCTGGGGCGCAATTGCCGGCTATGTTGGCGGGCGCACCGACAATCTCATGATGCGGTTCGTGGACGTGCTTTATGCCATGCCGTTCATCTTCTTCGTGATCCTGCTGCTGACCGTTTTTGGCCGCAACATCATCCTGATCTTCGCTGCCATCGGCGCTGTGGAGTGGCTCACCATGAGCCGGATCGTGCGTGGCCAGACCCTCGCCATCAAGGGCAAGGAATTCATCGAGGCCGCCCGCGCTGCAGGCGTTTCTGGCCCGGCCATTATCCGCCGCCATATCCTGCCAAACGTGGTTGGTCCGGTCGCCGTCTATGTGACGCTGACCATCCCGGTCGTCATCATGGCAGAGAGCTTCCTCTCTTTCCTCGGTCTTGGCGTGAATGAGCCGCTGACCTCGCTCGGCGTGCTGATCTCAAACGGCGCAAAGGAAATGCAGGACAAGCCTTGGCTGCTCATGGCGCCTGCCATCCTGATGGCGGTGACGCTGCTCTGCCTCAACTTCATCGGCGATGGCCTGCGCGACGCGCTCGACCCGAAAGAGCGCTAGACGCTGCGTCACCTTCCAAGCGGCTTTTCATGCCAGCAAAATTTGCGCTAAAGCCCAACGCCATGACAGACGCGCCCTTCATTGATCTCAAATCGACTCACAATCCCTATCGCTGGTACCTGCCGGTTGAGGAGCGCTATTGCGTCGGCCCGCCCGGCAAGAAATTCCTGTTTGGCGGCGTCGGCCTCGGTATCGCGATTACGGCGCTGGAGCGCACGACAGGGCGCCCCTGCATCTGGGCGACAGCGCAGTACCTCTCTTTTGCCAATCCGCCGGATGTGCTCGACGTCGATGTCCGCTCGCCCGTGGTCGGCAAGAACATCACCCAGGCGCGTGTTCTCGGCCATATCAAGGACCGCGAGATCTTTACGGTGAACGCCGCCGTGGGTGAGCGCGAGTCCGAACATTCCCAGCAATGGCAGACCAAGCCCGACGTCGCGCGGCCAGAGGACTGCCCGCCCATGCCGCGCTTCGACAAGCACAATGTCGACTTGCACCATTATCTCGACATGCGCGTTGCGCAGGGGCGTTACTCACCGGACCGCGCTATCGAAGGGGGCAGCAGCAAGGATGGCCGCGTCGTCCTTTGGGGCCGATCGAAGACGGGTCATCCGATCGATTCGGCCATGCTCGCCATCATCAATGACTTCGTCCCCTCAGGCACCAGCCATGCGCTCGGCCTGCCTGCTGGCGCGAACTCGCTCGACAATACGCTGCGCATTCATCAGATCGTTAAGACTGAATGGGTCTGCTGCGACATCCAGATTGAGGGCGTGCACAATGGCTTTGTGCATGGACGCGTCGCCATGTTCGCCGACGATGGCACGCTGATGGCCACCGGAAGCCAGTCCGGCATCATCCGCTTCTTCGACCCTGAGGCGTTCAAGGCACGGTTCGAAAAGTCCTGATTTTCGGGAGAAGGCGGCGCTAAAACACGCCGCAAAAGTGCCGGGGTGCATTCTGTCACCAGGTCCGGCTTTTTGGGGACGCAGCCATTCTGGCCGTGCGGGGGATAGGACAGGCTGCAGGCTTTCTGCCCGCAGCTGATCTGTCATCGGAAAAGCATTCTGCCTTCCTGACCTAGACTATGCGCGAGGGGGGCGAAGCGTTCCCAATTATCTGCAGAAAAATAAAGTGTCCCAGAATGGGTCAGCTGTAATGTCTATTGCAGGATAGCGTGGGTTGCAGCGGAGTTCGCTGCGCAGCTGTTCTGACCTGTATGCAGCTCGGCGGGACGGCCCTTTTCAGCTGACAAAGCGGCGGCCGCAGCAATGGCTTCCGCGTCGGAAAACATGGTCGCAAGACGCTTCAGACTGTCTTCGCGCGCATCCGGCGTTTCAGCGCTTTCCAGCGCCATGAGCTGCGTTTCGCCTTCCTCGGCCATACCGCGGAAGATGCAGCCAAGGTCAGACGGCCCGCCTGAACCATCGATCCAGCTGCCAAGACGCCCGGCGGTCAGCGCAAAGCGGCCAATCTCGGTCTCATAACTGTCGGGAATATCGGCATCGCTCTCCAGAAGCTCGATCGTATCTTCGTAAAGCGCGCTCGCCTTTGTCCCCCAGTCCCGGGCAAGGTCCGGCGACGCTGCCGCTGAGAAGGGCAGGGCGACAAGGACAAGTGAGGCGATCAGACGTTTCATCGGGATACAGCTTTCATAATTCTCCTGAGACGCGAAGCAAGCGCAATGCCAGTCGCCTGGCAGGAATGCCAGTGAAACCATTCTTTTGTCCGCGCGTTTGGACCCGCACATTTTGAGGGAGGCTGACAGCCACCAGATGCCAACAGAAACGTCCGGTCGCAAACAACGATCGTTTCTGAGCAATTTGTGGCGGGGCACGCGCCTTGCCATGCTCCGCACCAATCCCGCCAAGCTTCTTGTCGTTGGTTATGCTGGCTACATGCTGGCCGGCTGGCTGCTGCTTTCGCTTCCTTTCGCGCATGAGGGAACGGTCGAGGCGATCGACAATTTCTTCATCGCCGTTTCAGCGGTCTCGACGACGGGTCTCGTCACGGTGGACCCCGGCTCGAATTACAGCTTCTTCGGCGAATTGATCATCCTCCTCCTGATCCAGGTGGGCGGCGTCGGATACATGACGATCGGGTCTTTCGCGGTCATGGCGACGGCGCACAAGCTCTCGCCGCTTCGCGAGAAGATGACCCGTGCCGCCTTCGCACTCCCGAAGGATCTGAAGCCCGGCCATTTCATTCTCACAGTCGTGATCTTCACGCTGGTCTGCGAAGCGATCGGCGCGCTGGCGCTCTATTTCATCTTCGCGGGGGCAGGTCAGGACGACGCCATCTGGAGCGCCATTTTCCATGCTGTTTCTGCGTTCTGTACGGCCGGCTTCAGCCTCAACCCGAACAGTTTCGAGGCCTATAGCGGTAATGTGGGGCTGAACGTCGTCATATCGGTGCTCAGCTTGCTTGGCGCGATGGGCTTTCTGGTCATCCATGACGTCTGGCGCAATTTCACGTCGGCAGCCTTCCATCTCGGTTTCACCACGAAGGTGATCCTTCGCATTACCGGGGCCTTTCTGTTCATAGGCACGCTCGTCCTGTTCGTGGCCGACCCGGGCATCGCAGCCCTGCAGCCGACAGAGCGTCTGCTCGCGGCTTTCTTCCAGACGATGACGGCAACCACGACAGTCGGCTTCAACACGGTGCCGATCGGTGCACTTTCCATGTCCGTGCTGATGGTTCTGTTTGTACTGATGGCAGTTGGTGCATCGCCTTCGGGGACAGGGGGCGGTTTGAAGACGACCACTTTCGCTGCCTTGCTGGCGATCATGCGCTCCACGCTGAAACAGCGCAGCCGCGTACGCTTCTTCAAACGTCCAATCGCGGCGTCACGCCTTCAGGCAGCTGGCGCTTCGGCGGTCTACTTCATCGTGCTTCTGGCCGTCGCGGTCTTTCTGCTCGGTCTCACGGATCCGCAATTCACCTTCGACCGCGTTGTGTTCGAGGTCATTTCGGCACTCGGCACGGTTGGCCTCTCCATGGGCATAACGGGTGATCTGTCTTCGCTCGGAAAGCTCATCATAATTGTCCTTATGACAGCGGGCCGCGTTGGCATCCTGACATTCGGTATCGCCATCGCCATGCATGATGAGACGCGGGCTGAAGAAGAGGACAATGAACTTCTCATCTAGGGGGCTGCTTGACTTCCCCCGGTGCGCTCCATATCCAGCCCGGTAATGAACACAACGCTGTATCACCATCATCACCACGCGTGACGCGCCGCATGAGGCGCGAACCGGTCCGGCTGCGCCTCTCTCACAGTGTTCATCTTCTAACATTGAACCGCCAGAGGCCCGCAGACGGATAGCTCCGGTCCCGCGTCTTGTTGCCCGCGTCTGCTTCACTCTTATCCCGGCTTCGTCTAAGCGGAGCGCGCACGACCAGACAGGACTAGCAAATGGCCAAGAAGAAACAGGACGCCGACGCCCAGAAAAGCGGCAAGGACCTCGCGCGAAAGCCGCGCGGTTTTCCTGACCGCCGCGAGGCGCTGATCCATGCACAGGCCGAGATGATCGACCGCGTCACATCGGTCTATCGCCGCTGGGGGTTCGAGGCGCTTGATACCGGCGCATGGGAATATGCTGATGCCCTCGGCAAGTTCCTGCCTGACGATGACCGCCCGAATGCGGGTGTCTTCTCCATGCAGGATGATGACGAGCAGTGGATCTCGCTGCGCTATGACCTGACCGCGCCGCTTGCCCGTTTTGCCGCTGAGAACTGGCAGACCCTGCCAAAGCCATTCCGCCGCTATGCGGCCGGTCCCGTCTGGCGCAATGAAAAGCCGGGCCCTGGCCGCTTCCGTGAATTCCTGCAATGCGACGCCGATACGGTTGGCGCGGCAGGCGCGCATGCGGATGCTGAAATGGTCGCCATGGCGGCTGAGGCGATGCGTGCGGCGGGCGCAGGCGACGGCGAGTTTGCTGTTCGCGTGAATACGCGTCGCCTGCTCAATGCGGTCCTCGATGGCGTCGGGGCCAATAGCGACACGGCCCGCCTCACAATCCTCCGCGCACTCGACAAGCTGGACCGGCTTGGCGAAGACGGTGTCAAGCTCCTCCTCGGCCCGGGCCGCGAAGACGAAAGCGGCGACTTCACCAAGGGCGCAGGGCTTGGCACGTCAGAGATTGACCGCGTGATGGCATTCGCAAAAGCGGGTCGCCCGACACGCGGCGAAACGCTTGAAGCGCTTGGCCGCGCCGTGGGGACCGGCGAAGAGGCTGAGGCTGGCCTTGCCGAACTCACCGCCATCGCACGCGGGCTCGAAGCCTTCAATTGTCCGGATACGGATGTCCTGTTCGACCCGTCCGTCGTGCGCGGCCTTGAATACTATACCGGCCCTGTCTTCGAGGCTGAGCTGCTGCGTGAGACGGTCGATGAGGGTGGCAACACCGTCCGCATCGGCTCCGTTGGCGGCGGTGGACGCTACGATGATCTCGTCGCCCGCTTTACAGGTGAGAAAGTGCCTGCGACGGGCTTCTCGGTCGGCATCTCACGCCTCGCGACAGCTTTTGCCATCTCTGGGGAGATCGAGACGCTGAACGGCCCGGTCGTCATCGTCAACATGAACCGGGACGATCCGACTGAAGCGCTGAAACTCGCGACGGAGCTTCGCGCCGCCGGTATCCGCGCTGAGGCCTATATGGGCAGCTCCGGCATGCGGCCTCAGATGAAATATGCTGACCGTCGCGGCGCGCCCGTCGCTGTCATGGTCGGTGAGGATGAGATCGCCAAGGGCGTCGTCACCATCAAGGACCTGAAAGAGGGCGCCAAACAGGCCGCCGCGATCAAGTCCAATGAGGAATACCGCGAAGCCCGCCCCGGCCAGTTCGAAGCCCCGCGCAGCGAAATGGTCGCCCGCATCCGCGAAATCGTGGAGGCGTCCGAATGAGTACGCCAGCTGACATTTTCTCCCGCCTCGGCGGCGATATCGTCGATCCGCCCATTGTCATGCCGGCCAGCCAGCCGCTGGAGCTTTCGGGCGAAGCGGTTCGCGCGCGCCTCTGCGTCTTCGTGAATGAACTCGGCGAAGAATGTGCGCTCCGCCCCGACCTCACCCTCCCTGTCGCACTGGCGCAGGCCGAAGAGGGCGTGGGCGGCGAGACGGTCAAACGCTATGCAGCGCGGGCCTTCCGCCTGCCAGCTGTCGCGGGCGATGCACTGGAGTTTACGCAGGTCGGGTTTGAGCGCTATGGCGCGCCGTCCAATGCCGACACCGATGCCGAAACCTTCGCCCTCGTCTGCGAAGCCGCGGGTACCGCTGGCGTCACCGCTTGCGAAGCACGCATGGGTGACCTCGCCGTCTTCCCGGCTTTCGTCGATGCACTCGGCCTCGCGCCGGGTCTGGCCGACGCGCTGAAGCGGGCTTTCCGTCAGGCAGGCGGTGTCTCCGCGCTCCTGAACTCTGGAGGCTCTCAGCCGGTCCACGGCCTCGCCGCCCGCCTCAAGGGCGCGCGCCCGAAGGAGGCGAAAGCCATTGTCGCCGACATCTTCGCGCTTGCTGGCATACAGCCTCAGGGCCACCGCACCCTTGATGAGATTGTCGAAGGCCTTCTGGCGCAGGCCGCTGACGCCGAGCATGGCGCGGCGCCTGACACAGCGCGCCAGACGCTCGAAGCCGTCATGGCTGTGAACTGCCCGCCCGCGCAGGCGGCAGACAAGCTGCTGGCCATTTCCCGTCAGGCAGGCCTTGAAGGCCTCGACCCGGTCCTCGACCGGCTGCAGACGCGGACCGACCGCATGAGCGCGCTTGCGCCCGCTTTCATGACCGATGCGCGCTTCGGCACGCCATTCGGCCGCCGTTTCAACTATTATGATGGCTTCCTGTTTGAGCTGTTTCATCCGGGGCAAGCCGATGGCCGCCGCCCATTCGGGGCAGGGGGGCGCTATGACACGCTGCTGGCGCGCCTCTCGGGCGGCAAGGTCGAAGCGACCGGCATTGGCGGCGTCGTCCGCCCGGATCGCCTGACAAAAGGAGCCACCGCATGACCCGGCTCAAACTCGCTATCCCGTCCAAGGGACGCCTCAAGGACAATGCAGAGAACTGGCTTGCCCGCGCTGGCTTCAAACTGCGCCAGTCCGGTGGTGACCGCGGCTATACCGCAGAGCTGAAAGGCCTGCCCGAGGCCGACGTGCTGCTCCTCTCTGCGCGTGAAATCGCGCAGGGCCTGATCGATGGCTCTTTCCATATAGGTGTGACTGGTGAGGATCTGCTCAATGACCTCTCGGCTGACCTTGCCCGCGACGCATCCGTCATCAAGCGGCTCGAATTCGGCGGGGCCGACGTGGTCGTCGCCGTGCCTTCGGCCTGGCTCGACGTGAACACGATGGCCGACCTCGAAGCTGCTGGTGCCCGTTTCCGACAGCGTCATGGCCGCCGCATGAAAGTCGCCACAAAGTATCTTCGCCTCACGCGAAACTATTTCGCGCAGAAGTCCGTCGGTGAGTATCGCCTCGTCGAAAGCGCGGGCGCGACAGAGGCCGCCCCGGCCTCCGGCCAGGCCGAAGTCATCGTCGACATTACGTCGACCGGCACGACGCTCCGCGCCAATAGTCTCAAGGTTCTCGATGATGGCGTGATCCTGAAAAGCCGCGCTGCCCTCGCTGGCTCGCTTCGCGCCGACTGGTCGGGCGGGGCGAAAGACGTTCTTCAGAAACTGCTCGCCTCGATCGAAGCGGTCGAATCGGCAGACGCGACCAGCCTCCTCGTCGTTGGCGGAAGGGTCGAAGAATCACTGCGCGCCGAGCTTGGCCTCACAGAGGTCTCGGCCAATTCCTTCCTCAGCCCATCCGAGAAAGCGGTGGAAAATGCCCGGAAACTCACTGAATCCGGCGTTAATTCTGTCTCGATCCTGAAGTCGGACTTCATTTTTTCCCAGGCGACGCCCTCCTATGAGGCATTCATTGCCCAATTTTCGACACGTGCTTGACTCTGTGACAGAAAATTAGCATTCAGATGAGGCAAGTTTCTGGGAGGAAACGCTGCAATACTTTTTACGGGCGCGGCCACAAGCCGCGCCTTTTTTTATGCCCCGATCAAGTTGCGTTGGGACCCGTCGTCAGACCACCAAAAGAAAAAGGCCCCGGTGGGGCCTTCAAGGGTAAGTCTCTGCTTTTGGAGGGCCCGGCTGGCGGCTCAGGGTCAGGGCGTCAGGGTTTGCAACCAGCCGGGCTTTGTTATTATTGTTTTTCAATATATTACTTATCGATAAACGTCAAGCGCTTATCGAAAAACATTATGAAATCTTCGTAATCCAGCCCATTCGGTGAGCGGAAGCGGCGCACATAATCGCCCAAACCTGTTTTGACCACTGGGCAACTGGCATGGCTTGCATGCAAAGTTGCAATTGAAACGGTTTTGCCCAAGCCAACTTCCTGCTCGCCTTTGCGGCTGCAAAGGCCCATGTGTTGACTTTGGAATCAGCCCCAGCCATCGAAGGCGAAATTCAGTCCCAACGCCCCAGGAGCACAAAGAGACATGTCAGATCCTCGCGCCCACATCATGCCCGTCTACGCCCCGCCATCGGAGGTGTTCGTGCGAGGTGAGGGGGTGAACCTCATCACTGAGGACGGCGACAAGTATCTCGATTTCGTCGCTGGCATCGCGGTGAGCTCACTTGGCCACTCGCACCCTAAGCTCGTCGAGGTCCTGCAGGACCAGGCCGCCAATCTCTGGCACCTCTCAAACATGTTCCGCGTGCGCGCAGGCGAGGAGCTTGCCGACAAGATGTGCGCGCGCACCTTTGCCGACCGCGTCTTCTTCACCAATTCCGGTACCGAAGCGGTGGAATGCGCGCTGAAAGCGGCCCGCAAGTATCACTGGTCCAAGGGCAATGATGACCGCATCGAGTTCATCACCTTCACGGGCGCTTTCCATGGCCGCTCGCTCGGCGCGATCAATGCCGGCGGTAACCCGAAATATCTCGAAGGCTTCGGCCCCGCCATCGAAGGCTTCCGCCAGCTTGAATGGGGCGACCATGACGCCCTCAAGGAGGCGGTGACCGACAAGACCTGCGCCGTCTTCGTGGAGCCTGTGCAGGGCGAGGGCGGCGTACGCGCCATGCCTGAAGAATGCCTGACGGGCCTGCGCAAGCTGTGCGACGAGACCGGCACGCTGCTCATCTATGACGAAGTCCAGTGCGGCATGGGCCGGACGGGCAAGCTCTTCGCCCATGAGTGGGCCGAGAACGCCCAACCGGACATCATGTGCGTCGCCAAGGGCGTCGGCGGCGGCTTCCCGTTCGGGGCCTGCCTGATGACCGAAGAGGTCGGCCTGCCCATGCAGCCCGGCTCCCACGGCTCCACCTATGGCGGCAACCCGCTCGCCATGGCCGTTGGCAATGCCGTCTGGGACATCATCTCTGACGAGGCCTTCCTTGCCGAAGTGCGCCGTGTTTCCGGCACGGTCAGCCAGGGCCTCAAATCGCTCGCAGACAGCCATCCAGACAAGGTCGAAGGCGTCACGGGCAAGGGGCTGCTGACGGGTCTCAAGCTGAAATCAGCGCCAAAGCCTGTCCAGAATGCCTGCCGCGAGAAGGGCCTACTTGTCGGCGTCGCCGGCAACAATGTCCTCCGTCTCGCGCCGCCGCTCATCATCGAGGATAGCGACGTCCGCAAGGCCGTCAGCGTCATGGATGAAGCTCTGAGCGAGTGGGAGATGGAGGGGTAGGGCTCTAACTCCCCAGTTAGGTATCCACCGTCCAGGCATTCGCCCGTATGGTTCGACTTCGCTCACCATGCGGGCGTTTTTCTGACCTCTCATGGGCCCGCATGGTGAGCGAAGTCGAACCACGGGCCATCGGCGCAATTTCAGAAACATGTAATAGCTTATCTCCTCTCCAACTCGAGAGCGATCGGCTAGACATGGATGCGGTGGTTCAACCATAAGGTTTCAGGCGTGATGGGAGCGATCAATTGAAACTGGACCAGATCCGCCTCGTGAATATGGTGCTGACATTTCTCGGCGCCTTCATATTCGTCAGTCTGTTCCTCTACATCACGTTTGCTCCTGATGACTTCGATCAGCACACGCGTGAATTCGCCATCGAGCAAGTTCGCGGGCAAGTCGATGAGCAGCTCGGCAATCTCGCCCAATCTGAAGGTGCAGACCGATTGTCGGAATTTGCCGGTGGCATTTCCAGCCGATTGCAGTCGCGCATCGAAGAGGCGAGAGACAGTCTTGATTCTGGTGTCGACCAGCTGATTGCAGACGTCCTTGCATCTGCGTGCAAGCTGGATTGCGAACGCCGCGATCAGGCGGCCGCTGCCGTCCGCGACGTTCTGAATAGCTCGATCTTGCGCAACCAGATGGCTTTTGATCGGCTTCAGTCCCTTGTCGTCGGCAAATATGATGAGGTGATGCACGAGCTTCGCCTCGATCTCCGCATCTTCACCGGCAGCAGTGCGGTCGCTTTAGTCTTTGCGTTTCTGCTGTCAGTGTTTCGCGGTCGGGCCGCAGCGCATTTACTGCCAATTTCACTATGCCTGACCACGGCGACGGTGCTCGCAGTGGTCTGGTACGCGTTTGGTCAGGACTGGATAACGACAATCCTGTTCAGCTCATATTGGGGCTGGACCTACAGCGTCTTGCTTGGCGGGCTCGTATTGCTGATGGTGGACATTGCCGCGAACAGAGCCCGCATCACCAGCTCTGTCATGAACGGTATAACGGGTTTGTTTGGCAATTCGGTTGCGCTCTTACCCTGCTGAGCGCAGCGAGGATCAGGCCTGACCATAACGGACACGCACAAAAAAAGCCGGCCCCGAAAGGCCGGCTTTCTCATATCTGGCTAAGGCAAGGACCTACTTCTTGGTCATGCCCTTCATGCCCATGCGGCCGATCTCGTTGCGGCCGACGACCATGTGGTGCACTTCGTCCGGACCGTCAGCGAGGCGCAGCGTGCGCTGGCTGGTGTACATGCGGGCAAGCGGGGTCCACTGGGACACGCCGGTTGCGCCGTGCATCTGGATCGCGTCGTCGATGATCTTGCAAACCTTCTCCGGCACCATCGCTTTCACCATGGAAATCCAGACGCGGGCTTCCTTGTTGCCGAGGACGTCCATCGCCTTGGCTGCTTTCAGCACCATGAGGCGGCAGGCTTCAATCTCGATGCGCGCACGGGAGACTTTCTCCTGGTTGCCGCCGAGCTTGATGAGCGGCTGGCCGAAGGCGTCACGGCTCATGCCGCGCTCGAGCATCAGGTCGAGGGCCTTCTCTGCGGCGCCGATGGAGCGCATGCAGTGGTGGATACGGCCTGGGCCGAGGCGCAGCTGGGAAATCTCGAAGCCGCGGCCAACGCCGAGCAGGATGTTCTCTTCCGGCACGGTCACGTCCGTGAAGCGGATGTGCATGTGGCCGTGTGGCGCGTCGTCTTCGCCGAAGACGTGCATCGGGCCGAGAACCTCAACGCCTGGTGTGTCCATAGGCACGAGGATCTGCGACTGCTGCTGGTGGCTCTGCGCGTCGGGGTCGGTCTGGACCATGACGATCATGATCTTGCAGCGTGGGTCGCCAGCACCGGAGGCGTAGTACTTCTCGCCATTGATGACCCAGTTGCCGTCTTTCAGGACAGCTTGGGTACGAACATTGCGCGCGTCAGAGCAGGCCGTGTGCGGCTCGGTCATCGCAAAGCAGGAGCGGATTTCGCCCTCGAGCAGCGGCTTCAGCCACTGGTCTTTCTGTGCCTTGGTGCCGACGCGCTCCAGCACTTCCATATTGCCCGTGTCAGGCGCAGCGCAGTTCATGCACTCGGACGCGAGCGAGTTCTTGCCAAGCTCGGCAGCGATATACGCATAGTCGAGGTTTGGCAGGCCTTCGCCGGTTTCAGCGTCTGGCAGGAAGAAGTTCCAGAGACCCTGGTCCTTGGCTTTTTGCTTTACGGCGTCGAGCAGCTCCAGCTGGCCCGGCGCGTAGGAAAAGCGCTCTGCGCGGCCTTCGCCAAGCTTGTGGAACTCGACGCTCATCGGGTCGACTTCTTCCTTGATGAAGCGCTTCACGTGCTCGTAAAGCGGCACGGTCTTCTCCGACATGCGCAGGTCATTCAGCTCATCGCGAACGCCCATTGTGCCGATTGTTGCGGTATCCATTTCCTGATCCTCCCAAAGATCGAGTGTTAAGCGGACATCTGCCCGGACAGGGTTGGGACTGGCCGAACAGTTGATTGTTTCACTAGTGAAGTATATCCTCCGGGACGAGGACTCGCAAGGGGCAGGAATGACGCACGACACACGAAACCCGCGAATTTACTCGCGCCTGCAGATCGCCGCCCAGCTGTATCGCAAGGTTGCAGATCGACAGCTGGTCGAGACGGCAGGCCTGACAGCGCCGCAGCTCGGCGTGCTGACGCGCGTCGGCGCGGCAAAGGCGCTCAACCAGACAAGCCTCGCGCGGGACCTTCGGCTCAATGACTCCGCGATCACAGCCATGGTGCGCCGCCTGATTGGTATGGGGATGCTGGAAAAGACGCGTAGCGAAAGCGACAGCCGGGCCTTCGTGCTCAAGCTGACCGAACAGGGCCAGACTGCGATCGACCGGGCTGTAAACCACCCCATCGCCATCAACCGCCGCATCGAACAGGAATTCGGCGCAGAGGCGCTGCTGCAATTCACCGAAAAGCTGAACCGCATCATCGCCCTCTGCGACGAGGAATCGATGGTCGAGGCTGAGGGGTAGGCCCTAAGCCTTTACGCTCTCGCGTTTCGACACCTTGTCGAACCAGGCAGCGACATTCTTGAAGTCGCGGTTCAGCGGCTGGCCGACTTGCTCGCCGAAGGCGAGGAAGCAGAAGAGCAGGATGTCAGCGAGCGTGAGCTTGTCGCCAGCGACATAGTCGCGGCCGGCCATCTGCTTGTCGAGAAAGGCGATATTGTCCTGCGTGAAGGCTTTGAGGCCGTCAGAGGCTTCCGGCAGGCAGCGCATCCGGTCCTTGAACATTGGCAGGCCTTCAGCGCCGCGGAAGGCCGTGGTCATGGGCTCAACGATCTTGAGATCGACCCAGCGTGTCCAGCGGCGCGTCTGGGCGCGTTCTTCAGGCGTTGAGCCGATCAGGCTGTCGCCGGGATTGGTCTCATCAAGATATTCGCAGATCGCGGTGATTTCGGTGATCAGCGAGCCGTCATCGAGAAAGAGCGCTGGCGACTGGCCGTGCGGGTTCTTCTCCAGATAGTCAGGCTGGCGGTTCGCGCCGACCATGATGTCGATGTCTTCTGTCGGGATTTCGATGCCCCGCTCGGCCATGAACATGCGAACGACATGCGGGTTCGGTCCGACTGAATTATAGAGTTTCATGGCGCGTCTCCTCGGGCGTTTCTTGTCTTCTCTGACGCGCGAGACTATCGGCGCCTGCCAGGTCGGCAAGCCATGACGCAGGGTTCAGTCAGCCTTCTTCTGGCGCCTGAAGCGCCTTGGCTTTTCAGTGTTCTCGGCTTTTTGCTTGGCTGTCTTTGTCGTCAGGCCGCGTTCCCGGCGGCTGATGACGCCGTTGACTTCGGCGCCGGCGCAAATCGCGAAAGAGGAGAGCCACAGCCACATGAGAAGCGCGGCGACGGCGCCAAGCGAGCCAAACGTCTCATTATAGTCGGCAAAGGCGCTGAGATAGAAAGAGAAGGCGACCGAAGCCAGCAGCCAGATGACGCCCGCCACAATCGCCCCCGGCAGGATGGGGCGCGCGCGGCTTTCATGGGCCCGAACGCTGTGGGGGCGGGCGGTCCGCATGAAAGCATAGATGCCAAGCAGGAAGAGGCTGATCAGGCCGAGCCAGCGAATGATGCGGAGCAGCGCGTCAAGAAACGCGCCAAGCTGAAGCGCTTCGATGATTGGCGGCACGGCGCCAATTGCAGCAAGCGAAATGATGGCAAAGACGATCGCGCCAGCTGTAAAGCCAAGCGCCAGCAGGTTCTGCTGGACAAAGCCGCGCTTGGCGGGTCGGTCATAGGTCACAGCAATTGCCAGCAGCAGGGCGTTGGCGCCCCGCGATGCCGACCAGAGCGCAACGACGAGCGAGACAAGCGCGCCCCATGAAAGGCCTGAGGATTGCGAATCCGCGATGCGGATCATCTGCGCCGTGATCAGCCGGTAAGCCTCGTCAGGCAGGAAGGTCTGCATGATCTCGAAGTACTCGCGAAGGTCGGCAGAGCTTGTAAAAAGCCCCCAGACCATCAGCGCGCAGGCGACGGCCGGGAAGACAGACAGGAAGGCGTAGAAAGCGACCCCGCCAGAAACCAGCGCCACATCGTCTTCGCCGATACGCCCGAAGGTGCGCGTCACGATGTTCACGACAGGATGGCCCCAGCGCTGGTAAAGCGGGGCGTTCCTGATCTTGTAGATAATGTCCGAACCAATCATCAGACTATCAACTCCGGCCATACCGGCCTGTTCCGGCGTCGCCTTGACGCAGGCCGCCCCCCGGCCAGTATTGGGTGAAGCTGATATCTGGAGGGAAGACCCATGATGAAAAACCCGAAAAACTGGCTCGCCATCATTCTCGTTGCGCTGATCCTGATCTTCGCGCTTCAGAACATGGAGCTGATCAGCGTCAACTTCCTTGGCTTTGGTTTTGAGACGCGCCGGGTCCTTCTGATCTTCATCTGCGTCATCATCGGTTTCGTCCTCGGCAAGACCATCCGGTTTAAACGCAGCTGAGCCGATAGACGCGCGCCACCGGTTTGCGCCAGAATTGATTGGTGAGGAATTTCGCAGGTTTTTTCCGGGCCGCACTGATGGCCTGCCTATGCACCGTGGCTGCACCGTCAGTGCACCATGGATACGCGCAAACATCCTCTGGACCTGCAAAAGACTTTCCAACTGAGGAAAAGAGCGACGCGCTGAAGGATGTCGAGGCGCTCTGCGCGCTCGTGCGTGAGCACTATGTCTACTTCGCGCCGCGCAAGAGCGTCTGGGAGGCGACTTGCGAAGCGGCGCGGGAGGCGGCCCTGACAGAGGCTGCGGCAACGCCAGCCGGGCACCTTGAGCTGCTCGAACACATGCTCGACCAGCTCTGGGACAATCACGCCTCGCTGAACATCAACTCCTCGACCTCACCGCGGCTAGTGCCATCGGGGAGCGATTACTGGCTTGATTTCGAAGGCGGCGATGCCGTGGTGACGGCGGTCCGGCCGGGCTCTGGGGCGGCCAATGCTGGTCTGCAAGTGGGCGACCGCGTCGTCGCGATGAATGGCATGCCTGTGTTGAGCGCGGCCAGTGACCGGATCCGGTATGGCCGAAACGCGGTTAGCGAAGCGCGGCTCAATTGGGCGCTGAATGCGCAGGCGGCGGGATATCGCGGCCAGATGCGCGGTGTCACCGTCGAGCGGGGCGGGACGGAGCTCAATCTGATCCTCGATGAGCCTATGCCTGAACAGCCCAAGGAGCCGGTCACCTACAAGCGGCTCGAAGGCAATATCGGCTATATCAGCATCGAGGATTCGCTTGGCGATGAAGCGGCCGTTGCCGCGTTCGACGCTGCGCTTGAAGCGCTGCAAGGCGCATCCGGCTGGATCATTGACCTTCGAAATACGCCGAGCGGCGGCAATACGGGCGTCGCAGAGCCGATGCTTGGCCGCTTTATTCGGGGCGTGAAACCCTATCAGAAGGCTGGTCCGCGTTGGGAAGGCGAGGCCGTCCGGCATGTCGCTTCACGCGGGCCTTGGCGCGTCAAAGGCCGGGTTGCCGTGCTCGCCGGGCGCTGGACGGGCAGTATGGGCGAGGGGCTGGCGATCGGCTTTGATGGCCTTCGCCGGGCGCGCGTTTTCGGCTCTCGAATGGCTGCGCTTGCCGGCGGGGTCGAGAGCTTCCAGTTGCCAGCTAGCGGCTGGTCGGTTCGCCTGCCGAGCTACGATCTCTATCATATCAAGGGCATGGAGCGGCATGTCTGGCACCCGCCATACCCCGTCATTGCTGACAATGGCGATGGACCAGATCTGGCGTTGCAGGCCGCCGAGGACTGGCTCAGCCGCTAGTCGCCAGCATCCCCGTCGCCATCGTCACCTTCGCCCGCAAGGCTCGAGGCGCCGCCCTCTGCCTCGTCGCGCAGCGGCGATGGCGATGACGGCGGCAGAGGCTCGGGCTTTGGCTTTGCGTCGCTGACACGCGCGCCATCCTTGAGCAGGGCGATCTCTCCGACATTGCGGAAATTGATATCGCGCTGCGGGAAGGGGATCTCGATCTCGTATTTGTAGAGCGCGGTATGCAGCTCCCAATAGTAGTCGGCCTTCACGCGCGATGGCTTTTTCACGGCTTCTTCGGTCAGCCAGACGACGAGTTCAAAGTCGAGGCTGGAGTCGCCAAAGCCGACGAGCCAGACTTGCGGCTCACGGCCAGGGATGCCGCTGAACGTCCAGGGCACGGCTTCGGCAGCCTCGAGCGCGGCTTTCTTCACCAGCTCCTTGTCAGTGCCATAGGCGACACCGAAACCGATCCGCATACGCCGGCGCGCATCGCGCAGTGTCCAGTTGATGACCTGCGCCTTGATGAACTCCTCATTGGGGACCAGGATATCGACATTGTCGTTCGTGGTGACCAGCGTCGAGCGAATGTTGATCTCCTTCACGAGACCCGTCACGCCTGACTGAAGCTCGATAAAATCTCCAACTTTAACAGAGCGTTCGAAGAGAATGATGACGCCCGAAATGAAGTTCGAGAAGATCGACTGAAGGCCAAAACCGATACCGACACCGAGGGCACCGCCAAAGACGGTCAGCGCCGTCAGATTGATGCCTAGTGTCGACATGGCGACGATGATCGCGGCGGCCATGAAGCCGACCTTGAGCACCTGACCCAGAATGCCGGCGATAGACGGATTGAGCGACTTGTTCGATTTCAGTTGGGACTGCGCCGCATCCCCGGCTATCCGTCCAAGCCAGAGCGCGACAACCGCGATGAAGATGCTCGTAATGACGCGCAGCAAGGTCACCTTGACGCCAGCGACCGTGAAGGCAGCGGCGTTCAGCGCGTCCGTGACAGGGTCAAGAAGGTGCAGGATGTAGAGGGCTGCGACGGTCCACGCCACGACAGCGATGGCCGTCTGCCAGAAGCCTGGCTGCATGTTCGCGGTCACAAAACGTACCACGATCCATGCATTCATGAGGCTTGCAGCGACACGCAGGCCTTCATTCGGGAAGCCGACCGCCTCGAAAACGGCGGTGGCGATCCAGAGGCCTATGACGGTGAAAGCGGGCCAGATGATCTTGGCGACCGAATGGGCAAGCCTTGTCAGGACATCGCGCGTCTCACGTGCATCTGCCCAGGCCCGAAGGCGTTTGGTCGGGTAGCGGGAGGCGACGAATCCAAGGCCCAGCGCAGCCAGCACGGCCAGAAGCTGCCAGAGCGAGCCCCATGAGATGAAGTTCTCCTGAAAGCTCTGAAAGGTCGAGATCGCGCTTTCGCGAATGTCTTCCCACTCAATGTTCGATTGGACGAAATCGCTATTGCTGCTTTCGCTGTTGTCGGCGGCGTCGCTGCCAGATCCGTCTTGGGCATCCTCCTCACCGGCAGGCAACTCCTCGGCGATCTGCTCGCTTGGTGTGGCTTGCCGGGCGAGGAATGAGGCAATCGTCATCAGAGCCATTTGAGTTTCCTGAAAATGAAGAACTGGAAGCCCATCAGGACGACCAGCGCGCTGCAGGTGATCCAGAAGGCATTGGAAGAATCGACGCCGGGCATGCCGCCGACATTGATCCCGAGAAGACCGGTCAGAAAGCCGAGCGGCAGGAAGATCGCCGCAACGATGGACAGCATGTACATCGTCTGGTTCATCTTGGCCTGCGCGCGATTATTGAGATCATCCTGCAGGACGATGGCGCTTTCCTTCGAAACATCAAGGTCTTCGAGATAACGTTTGAGACGCTCGCCAATCTCGCGGATGTCGGTGAGGTTGTCTTCCGACAGCCAGGGCGGCGGCGATTTCTGGACGGCCAGCATCGCCTCATGCTGCGGTGACATATAGCGTTTTAGCGCGAGGCAATTGCGCCTGATCGTGGCGATCTCGGACAGGAGTTCGTCGACGTCAGTGTCCTCATCCTCTTCCATTTCATCGATACGGTTGTTCATGTCGACGATGGAAAAATTCATCTTGATGACAAGCTGCTCGGCAAGCGTGGTGAAGAGGTCGCCAGCCGAGCAGGGGCCGCGTCCGGCCAGTAATTCCTGATGGATATCGCGCGGCGTCTGAAGACGTCTGCGGCGTAGCGTTATCAGCCGCTGGCCATCGCTCCAGATCTGCATGGCGATCATGTCTTCAGGCTCTGCGCCCGGATTGAAGTTGATGCCGCGCAGGACGGTGATCAGGCTGTCGCGCTCCCGAAAGGCGCGGGGGCGTGTTTCGTTAGAGAGAAGGAGTTCGGCCGTGGCCTCGCAGAGGTTCAGCGACTCGATCAGCCAATCGTCCAGATCCTCATACATCCGGTCGAGGTGGAGCCAGAGGACTTCGCCGGACCTCGACGGCACCCAATTCTTTGCGGTCTGCCAGTCAATCTCCGTCGCGCCGCCCCGGCCATCAAGGATGCAGCCGATAAGCATCGGGCCATCGGCCGGTTTGTCAGGGACGCTCGGCGTTTCTGTTGGAACGAGTGCAGTTGTCATCGCTCAAACTGTACGTCTGACGGGCCTAAAGGCAAGGAAGAGACGGGCTGATTAGTCCTTCGACATGGCAGAATTGAGCGCGTTCAGCAGGTCTGTCTTGTTGTAGGGCTTTTTCAGCACCGGCACTGACGGGAACTTTGAGGACAGGACACTGGAGTCGCCATAGCCCGTTGCAAAGATGAAGGGCGTACCATTGTCCTTCAGATCATGCGCGACCGGCTCGCTCGTTTCATTGCCGAGATTGACGTCGAGAAGGGCGATGCGGAACTCCGTCGAGGCCATTGCCTGTCGCGCTTCACGCACTGACGAGCAGACCGACACGGTTTCGGCCCCGGCATCACGCAGGATGTCTTCAGCATCGAGCGCGATGATCATATTGTCTTCGACTAGGAGAACGGGGCCTTGAAGACCGGATTGACCGGTTTCTCGCGCGGCCGGCAGGGGCGCGGCGGTCGTCGGCGCATACGCCGTCTCGACAAACTTCGACACGTGCTTGGATGGAATGACGAAATCAGCCTCAAGACCCGTAAACGCGTAGCGGACGTCGGCCGTACCGCCGAGCTCATGCGGGATCGACCTCGTGATGATCGTCGTGCCGAACCCCTGACGGGATGGGGCCTGGACAGCTGGGCCACCACGCTCTCGCCATTCAAGCGTGAGATCGTCGTCGGCCTCTGGCTTGATCGTGATAATGATTTCGCCGTCAGAATCTGCGAGGGCGCCATATTTGGCCGAATTCGTCGTCAGCTCGTGCAGGACGAGGGAGACTGTGCTGAACGCGTTTGGCATGAGAAGGACATCCGGCCCTTCGACCCGCACGCGAGAAGCCTTGTTGCCAAGATAGGCTTCTGTTTCCGTGCGGACCAATGACTGTAGCGAAGCAGGGCCCCAATTGTCTTCGGTGAGCTGGTCATGGGCGCGGGCGAGCGCATGCACGCGGTTTCCGATAATATTGCTCAATTCCTCGACGGAGCTCGCCTCGCGTGAGCTCTGGCCGACAAGGCCGCGGATCAGGTTCAGAATATTGCGGACGCGGTGATTGAGCTCTGCGATGAGAAGCTCCTGGCGCTCATTCGCGCGCATGCGCTCCTGATTGGCCTCGTCCGACATGCGAAGGACGACTTCGAGCAGGGTGACTCGAAGCTGCTCGGCCGCGGCGATCTCTGACTTGAGCCAAGGCACCGACTGACCGGTGACGGTCTGCTGCCAGGTCTCGAAGCTCTTGCGCGGGGTGAGGCGCGCGCCGTTCGGTCCGAGAGTCACGGATTTTTCCGGATTGCCGGCCCAGTTCACCTTGCGGGTAAATTCCTGCCGGAAAAGAACGATGTAGTCGCGCGGGCGGCGTGATACCGGAACCGCGAGAAGGCCTGCGGCGCGGTCGACATAATCCTGCGCAGGTGGATGCACGGCGCCAAGCTCATCCGTCGCATAGGCCCGGCCGCCGGCGGTTGTGTTCAGGAAGCGGATGATGCCCATGAATTCTTCGCGCGTGGGCGTGGTGCCCAGCGTGACGAAATCCCCATCGACATAGGCAGCAACGCCGTCATTCGGGATTACGGAACTCAAGGCTTCGGCAATGGTCGAGAAGTGGTCGCGCACCGACTGGCCGCCTGCCAGCTGGGCCATCAGCTTGTCATGCAGCACCTGAACGCGGCGGGTATGCTCGCTCGCTTCGTCAGCGAGCAGCTGGCCCAGCACGAAGGTAAAAAGCTGGGCGAAGAGTTCTGCGGCCGAGCGGATTTCGTAGGACAGGACCCGCGGCTCGTAATGGTGGCAGGCGAAGAGGCCCCAGAGGTCCTCGCGGTGGAGGATCGACACCGACAGAGACGCGTCGACACCCATATTCTTCAGATATTCGATATGTATGGGTGAGACGGCACGAAGCCCGCTCATTGAAAGGTCGAGCGGCTGGCCTTCAGGGCTGCGCTCTGGAATGATTGGCGAGACAGTTTCACCAACGTTCGAGATGATCCGCAGCAAGTTGCGGCGGTAGAGTTCGCGCGCCTGCTGCGGAATGTCGCTCGCCGGGTAGTGGAGGCCAAAAAAGGAATCCACGTTCGGGCTGACAGCCTCGGCGATGACTTCGCCGGACTGGTCGGCGCCAAAACGGTAGACCATGACGCGGTCAAAGCCGGTCAGCGCCTTCATCTGGCGCGCGGCAATCTTGCAAAGCTCGGGCACCGTCTTCGCCTTGCGTACCCGGTCGATCATCGGGCGCACATAGGAGGTATAGTCCGAGGTCATCTCGGCGCGCTGTGGCTCAATCTCGATGACGACCGACTGGCCCGACATGTGGACAGCGGTGTTGAACTTCTCATCCGAGCCAGTCAGCAGCTTCAGGCCGAAAAGACGCTCGACAGCGTCCTCGCCATCAAGACGCTGGACGCGGCTGCGGATATCCTGAAGCGCATCTGGCGCGATGATCTCTTTCAGCGGCTCACCGATGAGCGATTCCGGATCTTTCGAAAGGAAGTCTGCAACATTCACGGAGACGTGCTGAACCAGCCAGTCGGAATTCACGGCGATGAGGCAGCCGAATTGCTGGACGTGGCCGAGGATGTGGATGGGCTCGCGATCGCAATTGGTGAGGTCAATCTTGGTGTCGGGCGACACGGTATTACGGGTCATGCAGGGATACTGGCTTTCTGAACTGTGCGATGCGCTGCCTCAAACCAGCGAAAAGCGGTTTGAGCTGAGGCGATTATCTCTTTTTCTTCATCTTCGCTGCCTGTCCACAGCTTGAGCGTTCTGCTGACGTTTTTCCACATCTCGTCACTCTCTGGACAGGCAAAATAACGGGTGGCGGAGGCGACGTCGGGGTCACTGGATCTTTCAATGTCTGAAAGAAGTATGCGCGCACCGAGGCGCGACCCTGCAATTACATAGATCAAGCCAAGTGGATGAGAGGCGCTGTCCATCTCTTCGGTCTGATCTGCCGTGCTTGGCGTCTCATCCAGGGCGGCGAGATCGGACTCGATTGCCGCCAGCATGACAAGCAGCGTGCGGGCATGGGCGAATGTCTGGCGGCCGGGCAGGGCGGCGAGCGTCCGGCGCAGGGCAATGGCGTGCGCCTGCAGAGTTATGGAAAGGCCTTCGCGGGTGGCGATATCGTGCTGGCCAAACAGGGTATCGACCGACGCATGCGCGTCACGCGTTTCTTCGCGCAGGCGTAGCCTCAAATTCGACATCTAACTGCTGGCCCCTCTCCAATTCGTCACCAGTGTCTTTCGGCACTTATTCGACAGAGTCCAGCGCCACAAGCGAGGGGTGTACAGTACCAAATGTATGAAATCGTCTGGTGTGAAGATTGGTTCCAGTGGTCGTCTGCAAAATGGTAAATTTTGCATCCTAAGACGTTTTGCTCTACAGCGCGCGCTTCAATTTCTGGTGCATGGGGCGCCAAGCGGAAGGCAGGCAGGTCATGGCGATCAGGCATTTCCTCGATATCTGGCAACTGGAAGCCAGCGAGCTTCGCGAGATGCTCGATCTTGCGCATGCCATGAAGTCCGCCCGCAAAGGCTGGCCGAAGGGCCGTGTCGATGAGGGCGCACCGCTGGATGGGCATATCCTGGCGATGATCTTCGAGAAGTCGTCGACCCGCACACGCACCAGTTTCGATGTTGGCATCCGCCAGCTTGGCGGCACGTCGATTGTGCTGAACTCTGCCGATATGCAGCTTGGCCGCGGCGAGAGCATTGGCGATACCGCCCGCGTCCTGTCGCGCTATGTCGATATGGTGATGATCCGCGCCAATGATCACAGCGATGTCGAGGATTTTGCCGACGCCGCCAGTGTGCCGGTGATCAATGGCCTGACCGATCGCTCGCATCCCTGCCAGATCATGGCGGACCTGATGACGCTGGAAGAGAATGGGCTGGACCTAAAAGGCGCGCGGCTCGCCTGGGTGGGCGATGGCAACAATGTCTGTTCGTCCTTCATCCACGCCGCGCCGAAGTTTGGCTTCACGCTCGCTGTCGGCACGCCGGACCGTTACGTGCCGGACGATGACGATATCGAGCTTGCGCGCGAGCTGCAGGGCAGGGTGGAGCTTTACAGCAATGCCGAAGACGCTGTCGCGGGCGCCGACGTCGTGATCGCTGATACCTTCGTGTCTATGGGCGACACGGATGCCGATGAGCGGCTCGAGGAGCTGGAGCCTTTTGCTGTCACAGAAGAGCTGATGGACCTTGCCCAGCCGGGCGCGAAGTTCCTGCACTGCCTGCCTGCGCATCGCGGCGAAGAGGTCGATAGTGAAGTCATCGACGGGCCGAACTCGCTCGTCTTCGATGAGGCAGAGAACCGCCTGCACGCGCAAAAGGCGATCATGCGGTGGTGTCTGGACAAATAGGCGCGCGCCGTCAGAGTGCTGCCCGGTAGAGAAACGCCGGGAGGACTGCACATGCTGACGAAACGCGATCTGTTGAAGCGAGGCGGCGCAGCCGGCCTGATCCTCGCGGCAGGCAGTGGTGCAGCCCGCGCGCAGACACCTGAAGCCGGTGCGCTGCAAAGCATGGCAGACGGCGCAGAGCCGATCAGCAAGTCCGAACACGAAGCCCGCATCGCGAAAGCCCAGAGCCTCATGCAGGCGCGGGGCATCAAGGCGCTGGTCATCGAGGCGGGGTCGGCGCTTGTCTATTTTACGGGTCTTCAATGGTGGCGCTCAGAACGCTTTACCGGCGTCATCATCCCTCAGGAGGGCATGCCGGTCGTCATCACGCCTTACTTTGAGGAGCCGTCCGTCCGCGAGACAGTGAAGGCCGATGTCGAGGTGCGGACCTGGCACGAGAATGAAAACCCTTTCGCGCTGGTTGCGGGCGCGCTCAGCGACTGGGGCTATGAGGGTGGCAAGGTCGCGATTGAGGAGACCGTCCGGCACTTTGTCTCGAATGGTGTGGCAGAGGCTGCGCCCGCTTTCAGTCTCGTCTCTGGCATGAGCGTGACGCGCGGTGTGCGCATGTACAAGTCGCCTGCAGAGATTGCGCTGATGCAGACGGCGAACGACATAACGCTTGCGGCCTATAAATACATCTATCCCCGAGTGGAGCTCGGCATGAGCCAGGGTGACATCTCAGCCATGATGAGCGATGCGACCCGCCAGCTGGGCGGCGCGGTTGAGTTCTCCATGGTGCTGCTGAATGAGGCGAGCGCCTATCCGCATGGCACGCGTAGCCCGCAGACGGTTCGCGAGGGCTCTGTCATCCTGATGGATTGCGGCTGCGGGGTGCATGACTACGAGTCGGATATTTCGCGCACATGGGTGTTCGGTGAACCGACGGCCAAGCAGCGCGAGGTCTGGAATACGGTGAAGGAAGGCCAGGAGCTGGCGCTTGAAACCGCGCAGCTTGGCGTGCGGGCGGGCCTCGTCGATGAGACGGTGCGGGCCTTCTATGAGCAGAAGGGCTACGGTCCGGGCTACAGGACGCCGGGGCTCTCTCACAGGCTTGGGCACGGCATCGGCCTTGATGGCCATGAGCCAGTGAATTTCGTCGAAGGCGAGGACACTCCACTCGCCCCGGGCATGTGTTTCTCCAATGAGCCGGGCATCTATATTTTCGGTGAGTTTGGCGTGCGTCTGGAGGATTGCCTCTACATGACGGAAGACGGGCCGAAGCTGTTCAGCCCGTTCTCAAAATCGATCGACGCGCCTTTCGCCTGAGCGCAATACCCTGAAAACGCCTTAAAGTTTCCGCTGGCGAGCCACCTTCCTTTGTGCAAATTTCATTGCAGATCAGAAGGGGGATATCCAAATGCGTCAGACTATTCCGGCACTCGCAATCTTTGCGCTGGCCGCACCAGCCTTTGCCCAGGAGGCGGCGACTTTCAGCAAGCCATACTGGATCGACAAGCCTGTCATCGAGGCGATCGGCCGCGCCGAGCTTCAGGTCAATCCGAACCGCTCGACCTTCTCCGTCGGTTTCAAGAATACGGCCGCAACCGCAGCTGAGGCGACCCGGCTGGCCACGGCCCGTGCAAAGAGCGCCTATGATGCGATGGAGCGTGTCGCTGGTGAGGACCTCACCATTGAAAGCCGCGTCAGTGTCTCGGCGATCTATAATCAGGTCGAGGATGACGAAGGGAACCTGCGCACTGACTACTCGGCCGACAATATTCGCGCCTATGAAGCGACGGTGACCTATTCGGTCGGTGTGCGCGACCTGTCCAAGGCAAGCCGCACGCGCGCCGCAGCGCTCGCCATGGGGCCTGAAACGTCCAGCTATTTCAGCAACAGCCTTGAGCGCGACACCGATGTGCTTCAGGCCGCCTATCGCGCTGCCATCGTCGATGCGCGAGAGCGCGCGCAGCTGATGGCAGAGGCCGTCGGAGTCAGCCTCGGACGGCTTCTGGTGGTGCAGGAAGGCTCTGGCCCGTGCCTTGGTGAATGGCGCGGCTCTGAGGGCTATTCGCTTTACAGCGCGCCGCCGCCACCACCTCCGCCGCCGCCGCCACCGCCTCCACCGCCGCCGCCAGGCCCGGGCACCTCGCAGATCACCGATGACGATCTCGACGCGCTGGAGCTGCCAAACACGCCGGACCGGATGGGCGTCAGCGCCGAAGCCTGCCTCGTCTACGAGATCCGCCAGTAGGTGGAAGCGGCGTCGCCCCAAGGGTGACGCCGCGTCTGCAATGACAGGTCTCTGACCTCATGGTAGCGTTTTCTCCAGCTTGAAGAGGCTGCGCCAAAGCAGCCCGCAAACAGGAGGAAACCCCATGAAAGCTGCCGTACTGCGCGAGCCGAACAAGCCGCTGTCGATTGAAGAGGTCTCGATTTCCAAGCCGGGGCCGCGTGAGGTGCTGGTGCGCCTGAAGGCGGTTGGTGTCTGCCATTCCGACGTGCACTTCTGGGATGGGGCGTTCCCGCACGAACTGCCGACGATCCTTGGCCATGAGAGCGCGGGCGTGGTCGAGCAGGTGGGTAGCATGGTGTCGGCCGTGAAGCCGGGCGACCATGTCGTTTCCATCCTCTCGCCCTTCTGCGGGACGTGCGAGCATTGCCTGACGGGTCACATGTCGGTCTGCCATACGGTGAACCGGCCGCTCTTCCAGCGCGCAGAGGATGACGCGCCGCGGCTTTATGCGGGCAAGGAAAAGCTCAACCAGTTTTTGAACCTCTCTTCCTTTGCAGAGCAGATCCTGGTGCATGAGAACACGCTCTGCGCCATCGACCCTGAGATGCCGATGGACCGGGCCGCGCTGATCGGGTGCGGTGTGATTACCGGTGTCGGGTCCGTGTTTCATGCAGCCCAAGTTGAGCCGGGCTCAACGGTTGCTGTGGTCGGCTGCGGCGGGGTGGGCCTGTCGGCGATCAATGGGGCAGCGATTGCCGGGGCGAGCAGGATCATCGCGATCGACCTTTCCGACGACAAGCTGAAGATGGCCAAGAAGTTTGGCGCGACCGATTTCGTCAATCCGAAGAATGGCGATCCGATCGAGCAGGTCAAAGAGCTGACCGGCGGCGGCGTGCATTACTCATTTGAGTGTATCGGCCTCAAACAGACGGCCGAGCAGTCCTATCTGATGCTGCGCCCGCGCGGTGTCTCGACGATTATCGGCATGATCCCGCCGGGCGTGAATATCGAAGTGCCGGGCATTGAGCTTCTGGTGACCGAGAAGCGTCTGCAGGGCGCTGTCATGGGCTCGAACCGGTTCCGGGTCGACTTCCCGCGCCTCATTGAGCTCTACAAGCAGGGCCGTTTGCACCTCGACGATCTCGTCTCCGACCGGATCGGTCTCGAGGGGATTACGGGCGCGCTGCAGAACCTCAAGGACAATAAGGGCACGGTCGCCCGCCAGGTCGTAATGTTCGACTAGCTGGTCTCTGCCTTGCGCTGGCGGATATTGCGGCGGACGAAGGAAGACTGGGAGCGCTCTTCAAGCTCCATCAGCAGGGCAGGGTCGGACATTTCCAGCGCGGCATCGAGCGTTCGCTTGGTGACGCGCAGGGCGTCCGGCGCTGCCTGCAGCATCTCGCTCGCAAGCTGGTTGCCATAGGCGATGAGCTCTTCTGGCTCGACAACGGCGGAGACGATGCCATGGTCCAGCGCCTTTTCGGCGCTCATCGGGCGTGAGGTGAAAAGAAACTCGCGCGCTGCCGAGATGCCCATTGTGCGCTGAAGCCGCCAGCTGACGCCAAGCTCTGAGCCTGACAGGCCGATCTTGATGAAGGCAGGCACTAGCATTGCGCCCTTGGCGGCGACGATGATGTCGCTGGCGAGCGCAAGGGCGAGACCCCCGCCGGCGGCTGCGCCATTCACGAGGGAGATGATCGGCTGCGGGCAGGCGCGCATCGCCTTGATCGTATCGCGCAGGCGCCAGTCGCCGCGTGGGCCGTCCCGCAGGGCTTCGGGTGTGCCGCCTGCTTTCAGGTCTGCGCCCGCATTGAAGGCGCGCCCTTCGCCGGTGAGGATCACTACGCGGACGTCTTCGTTGCGCCGGAGGTCTTCGAAGAGCTCCAAAAGCTCTACCGACATCGGCTCATTGATGGCGTTCATCCGCTCTGGCCGGTTGAACTTGACCGTCCAGACGCCGTCGCCTTTTTCCACTTTCAATGTCATTGCCTGCTCCGTCATATCCTATGTTGAGGGATTGAGTAGCAGAGGCAGGGGCGCTGTCTAATGGGGACGCAAGGGCAAGCGGTCAGAAGCTTTTGGTGATCCAGAAGCGGAAGTCGTGATCGGGGGCGCGGTCGGTCAGGCCGAAGAGCGTGCCGAGCGTCCAGCCATAGCCGTTTGGCAAATCGCCGCTGATCGCCGGGCCAGCTTCCTGTACCCGGTCGTCGATACCGAAATCATCGGTGTTTCCGAGGTCGGTGAACGCCAGAAGTGCGATGTCGAACTGGTCCGTGGCTTTCCATGTCAGGCTGGACCTAAAGGAGAAATCGACCGTCTCGCGTGCACCGTCGCCAAGCTGCCGCGTCGCAATGAACTGGGCACGGGCGCGGAGAGTCTCAGAGAGGCGCCACTGATTGAGCCAGTTGACGCCAATGCGCTCGGGCCCCGGGCCGGTGGACAGGCGGGCATCAACGCGGATGCCTGTTTGCCAGATACGCGCATTCTCCGGCGATAGCTCTATGAGGTATTGGGCATTGAGGTTCCGGATCCTGAGATCGTCACCCGGCCTGTCTGACAGGTTCGCGAAGACCTTGAAGGCGGTGCGCTCATTGAGGGAAGCACCATAAGCGATGCGGTGTCCGATGCTCGCATCATCGCCGCTTTCGGCAGGGACCCAGCCCAGACGGTATTCAACCTCGCGCTTATCGGCTGACACCGTCGGACCAGACACGGAGGAGAGGTTCTGGGCGCTGGCAAACCCCGCCGCGGAAGAAACCGCAAGGACGGCGATCAGGAGAAAACGTAGGGCGGCGCGAAAAGCGTCTTGCATGGGTCAGGGTTTGCCTTTGGCCGGGTTTATGGATGCAGGGGATATGACGGTTTTGTGTCAGTGTGCAAGGTCGCCGCGAGAAGAGGGTTGTGGCGAGAGGATGTCTGGCCCCATCCGGCCGGGGTGGCCCGTCGAGATTGAGGCGCAGGCGGCGCGGCCCGCAGACAAGGCGCAGCACTCAAGGGGAACGCTCCTGCAAGTAGCCCGTTATCGGATGAAGCTCCCGGCACTGGCGCCAGGAGGTGGGCAATCCGGGTAGGGCGATTTGAAAAGCGGTATTCTGTCAGGCAAGGTCGAGCCGGCCACACATTGGGCCATTATCGGGCTATTTGTACTGATGGCGGTGGGCGCCCTTTCATTTGCCCAATCCTTCTTCATTCCAGTCGTCTTCGCGCTTTTCCTGGCCTTGATATTCAGCCCGGTTCGCCGGTGGATGAGCAAGGCAGGGATCGGACCCGCCTTTGCGGCGGCCATTATCATGACGGTCTTCTGCCTGGCCGCTTTCGTGACGCTTTACGTGATTTCCAACTCGCTCGCGACGATTCTCAGCGACGAGCCTCAGATCATGAACCGGATACAGGAGCGCCTGCAGGAGATTTCCGGTGTGCTGGAACCCGTGCGCGAGGCGGGCAAACAGATCGAGGAAATGCAGGCCAATAATGAAGGCCCGGAGCGCGTGGTCGTGCGCGAAGAAGGGATCTTCAGCCTGTGGGCAGAGACGACCCCCTATGTGCTGGGGCAGGCTGCCCTGGCCATCGTGTTGGCGACCTTCCTGATCGGGTCGGGCGACATGTTCTATGAGAAACTGGTCCGCGTCATGCCGACAGCGTCGCGCAAGCGGACCTCTGTGGGCATTGCCCGGGAGGTGGAGAACCAGCTCTCGACCTATTTCCTGACCATCTTCGTCATCAACCTGGTTCTTGGCATCGTGATCGCGCTCGCCATGTGGGCGCTCGGTATGCCGGACCCGGTCTTTTTCGGGGTGATCGCCTTTGCGCTCAACTTCATCCCCTATGTCGGGTCGCTGGCAGGGATTGGCTTTGCCTTCATCATGGCACTGGTAACGTTCGACAGCCTGTTCATGACGCTGGCACCGCCCTTCGTCTATTGGCTGATCAATACCGCTGAAGGCCAGTTCATGACACCTGTTGCCGTAGGCCGCAGGCTGAAGCTCAATGCGGTGGCGGTCTTCCTGTCGCTCGCTTTCTGGGCGTGGCTCTGGTCGTTCGTTGGCATGTTCCTGTCGACGCCAATGCTGATCGCGCTGAAAGCATTCACTGAGCGTACACCTGAGCTGTCATGGCTGGATACTTTCCTGCAAGGCCGCACTGAATGTGACCCGGAAGACAATGCCATTGTCAGCGAGGCGCTGGACGATGAAGGGTCAGATGTCTGCGCGGCGCCTGACGCAATTCCGCAGGAAGAGCTGGCGGAGCCAGAGGAGTCGACGGTCGACGAAATGGCTGACGACGATGAAGACGACCGGTTGGCACCCGCGATCACCTAACCGTCTTTCTCCTGCACTTCCTCAAGACCGAGACCTACCAGAACGGACAGCGCGCTCATCGCGGCGAGAACGCCTATCACGACCGAAACGCCAGCATATTCTGCCAGGAGGCTGAAGGCACCGCCTGCGGCCAGTAGCAGGCCGATGATGGTGTTCGACAGGGCGGTATAGGCCGCGCGCGTATCCTGTGTGGCCATGTCGACAAGGTGGGTGGAGCGACCGAGGCGCACGCCCTGATATGCAAGCATCAGCGCGAAGATAACAGCCGGCAGGCCCCAGACAGAAGTCAGCAGGCCGATGGCGTTCAGGGCAAGAGTCGCGGCAAGGGCAATACTGGCCGCGATGGCCGAGAAGATCAGCACCTTCCGGCTGGAGCGGTCAGCTAGCCGGCCCCAGACATAGGAGCTGAGCAGAGAGGCGCCCGCCGATGCGATGACGAGGAGGCCGAGGCCCCCGAATGCATTTTCAGCGTTACCATTTGAGCCGAGAGCAACCATGAAAGGCGGGGCAAGCGCAGTCGAAATTAGCAGGCCGCGTGTCGCAATGAAGCGGCGAAGCTGCGCGTCCTTTGCGAGAAGCCCGAAATTCTCCATGGCGGCCGCCAGCGGATTGGCGCCGCCCTCGGTCGCGCCCGCTTCTTCCTGCAGGGTGGAGAAAAGCACGGAAGCAAGAAGCCAGAGACCTGCAGCGACAAGCAGGCCTGCGAGAACCACAGGCATTCGTGAGAGTGTGCCGGTGGCGAGGATTGCCCCAAAAATGATGACGAAGAAGGCGGCGAGCGAGCTCGCCGTGCCGGTTGCGGTGCCGCGCCGTGCCTTTGAGACGGTCTTGCCGAGCACGTCCTTATAAGTCACCGAGCAGACGCTGCGGGCGAGGGCAAGGACGCCAAGTGCGGTCACGATGGCGATACCCGCAGCGGCACCTTCAAGGTAAATGGCGGCGAGTGCGATGGCTGCGGCGCTGAGGCCTTGGATGGCGCTACCAACGCTCCAGGCCCATTTGCGCTTCGATAGCCGCCGCAGGCTGGCGGCGGTCAGAAGTTGCGGCAGGAGGGCGCCGGACTCCCGGACGGGTACGAGGAGGCCGATGAAGACGGCAGGCGCGCCGAGTTGGGTCAGAAGCCATGACAGGACAAGCTTTGGGTCGATCAGGCCGTCGGCCGTCTTGGTGGCGCCGAGGGAGGCGATATGGGTGATGAAGTTGCGAGGCTGATCGTTGCAGGCGCTTTCGGGAATGTCGCGGCAGACGCGTCCGTCATCATCTGACGTCAGCATACGGTATGCCTTGTCGAGCGTTGTTTCGGACATGGCTTGGAATCTTCCTCCTGCACGGGGCCTCAGCGCAGGTAGGTCACCGCTCTGGCAGGTCAATACAGTGCCATTAAGTCCCATGCGGCTTTGCCAGTGGTGAAGGGAACATCGCGGTTCCAATAACCGTTTGCGATGCATGACGGAGACCCTGACAGAGCAGCCCGACCAGTCCGTACGGGCCAAGATTGCATCCTGGGCCAAGGGTCCGCTTTTCTATCCCATCGCTGTTCTTGTTGGCTTTCTCGAAGGCAGTTTTGTCGTCGTGCCGATGGAGCCCGTCTATATTCCGATGATGGTAATGAAGCGCAAACAGGCCTGGCTTGTCGCGCTGGCGCTACTGCTCGGCAATGTGCTGGGCGGCCTGCTCATCTACTGGCTGGGCGCAGTTCTAGCGGATGACTTGCTGCAGCCAATGATCTCCATGTTTGGCGCGCAGGAAACCTATGACGCGACACTTCAGAAACTGAGAGAGGATGGGTTCACGACCCTGTTCATGATTGGCGTGACGCCGTTCCCGTTCCAGGTCGGTGTGGCGGCTGCAGGCGCGGCTGGCTTCTCGGTCCTGCTTTTCATCGTGGCTGTGACGGCTTCGCGCTCAATCCGGTTTCTTGTTATCGCCACTCTTGTGATGATCGTTGGTCAGAGTGCCGAGAAGATTCTCAAAAAGTACGATGTCGAGATCTTCGTTGGCGGACTTTTACTGTTTGCCGGTTTTGCGACCTATCTCGTCTTCTTCAGCTGACCCTGCGTCAGATATCTCTCTGCTTGATATCGCGCGGGCGCTCGTTTCATATCCGCGTCAAAAGATATGGGAGGAATGAGCGTCATGTCAGGTCAGGTCCACGGGCATTGCGATCCGAAATTTGCTGAAGTCCGCGAAGAGTTTGAGCGCAATTTCGCCGAGCGCGGCGAGAAGGGCGCATCGGTCTGCCTCAGTGTTGGCGGTGAGACGCTGGTCGACCTCTGGGGCGGCGTTGCGGATGTGAAGACGGGCGAGGAATGGCGTGAGGATACGGTCTCGATTGTCTTCTCCTGCACCAAGGCTGCGACTGCGATCTGCGCGCATATCCTGATCGACCGCGGCGAGCTTGAGCTGCAGGCGCCGGTTTCGAATTACTGGCCTGAGTTTGCGAAGGCCGGGAAGGAAAAGACCACGGTCCAGATGATGCTGAACCATGAGAGCGCCATTCCAGCGCTGCGGGAGCCGGTGAAAGAGAAGGGCTTCCTCGACTGGGACTACATGATCAAGCGCATGGAAGACGAGCCAGCCTGGTGGGAGCCGGGTACGCGCAATGGCTATCATATGGTCAATTTTGGCTGGACGGTCGGCGAGCTGGTGCGCCGCGTTTCCGGCAAGTCGCTGGGGCAGTTCTTTGCTGATGAAGTGGCCGGGCCGACGGGGGCGAAATTCTGGATCGGCCTGCCGGACGGCGTTGAGCCGCACATCGCTGATATACTGCCTTACATCCCACAGAAGGGTGACCCGGTCTCTGATTTTGCGGGTCTTCTGATGGGGGACCCGACCTCCATTCAGGCGCTGTCCTTTCTGAATAATGGCGGGTGGGGCGCCAATGACAAGGATGCGCACAAGGCTGAGATTGGCGGGGCTGGCGGTATTTCGAATGCGCGCGGTCAGGTCGCCATGTACACGCCGCTGGCCGTGAATGATGGCTCTCTAGTGTCAAAGGATCGCGTGTCGGCCATGTCGATGGTGTCCACGGCGACCCAGCGGGATGCGACGCTTCTGGTGCCAACGCGCTTTGCGTCCGGCTTCATGAAGTCGATGGACAACCGCGCGCTTCCGGGGGCGCAGGCGCAGTCGGCCATTATCGGCAAGGAAGCGTTCGGCCATGTCGGCGCGGGTGGCCATATCGGCTTTGCTGACCCCGAATGCGGTCTCGCCTTCAGCTATACGATGTCACAGATGGGCCTTGGCCTGCTGATGAATGAGCGCGGCCAGTCTCTCATCGATGCGGCCTACCGGGCCCTCGGCTACCGGTCGAACGCGCCGGGCGCCTGGGTGAAATAGCCTAGACCAATTCCGCTTTCAGCGGGATCGGTCGTCGGTTTGTTTGCGCTCACGCCAGCCCGTTGAAGCTGCCACTGGCGTGGCCTTCTCCGCCTTCATTTGATCCACTGGATCAAATGATCGCTGCGCGACCGGCTCCGAAGCTCCGCGGGGGCGGTGCATTCGCGCCGGGCTCGCCTTGCTCGCTTCCGCGTTTCCATCAAAGTCGGAAACGCTCTAGCTCGCCAGCGACAGGAGCTGGTCGTGAAACTCGATCTGCAGGACCATCTGGGTGTCGCCGCCAGAGAGTGGCTTCGAATAGTAGAAACCCTGTATCTGGCCGGCGCCAAGATCGCTGATCAGATCGAACTGTTCCTGGGTCTCGACGCCTTCGACGACGCAGGACAGTCCCATATTTTCGCAGAGGTCGAGGATTGAACGAAGCACGTTCGCGCTTTTCTGATTGTGGGTCAGGTCGCGGACAAAGCTGCGGTCAACCTTCAACGCGTCGATCGGCAAGCGGTGGACATAGGCGAGGCTGGAGAAGCCGGTGCCGAAATCGTCGATGGCAATGCGCGCACCGGCAGCCTTGATCTCTTCCAGCACGTCGAGCGCGCTTTCGAAGTCCTTGAGAACGGCCGACTCGGTGATCTCAAAGATAAGACGGGAAACCGGGAAGCGGGCCTTGCGGGCAATGGACAGCAGACGCGAGACAGCGCCCGGCGTGTTGAGGCTGACGGCTGAGAGGTTGAAGCTGAGCGTCAACTCACCCGGCCAATGGCAGGCTTCCGTGACGGCCTTGCGGAACAGGGTTTCGCTCAAGCGGCCGATGATGCCGGAATTCTCGGCGATCTGGATGAAACGGTCGGGGCGAACGTTTCCGAGAGTTGGCGAGTACCACCGTGCAAGTGCCTCCAGGCCGCAGGTGTGCCCCTTATTGAGGTCGAGCACTGGCTGGAACTCCACCGACATCTCCTTTTCGAGGTCTGCATGACGCAGGCCCTGCTCAATGGCGCTATTCTCGAAGACGAGCCGCTCATGCTCCTGAGAGAAGAAGACCGGTTCGGACTTGTTGTGATGCTTGGCGTAATAGAGCGCATAGTCGGCGCGGTCGAAGAGGTGACTGCGCGTGTCGGCAGTGTGTGGGAAGCGTGCAAGGCCGATGGTGGCTGACAGATTGGCCGAGCCATCGTCGAAATCGTAGGGCTGACGAAGCATCTCGCAGGCCTGTCGCGCGACTTTTGTGACGTCCTCATCGCTGAGCTCGCTGCGGATCAACAGGCCAAATTCGTCGCCCGCAAGCCGGGCCACTGTGACGTCATAGTCGGCGAAGGCTTCCGTCAGGCGGCTGGCGGTCTCAATCAGCACGGCGTCACCTGCCGGATGACCAAAGACGTCATTGACGGCTTTAAAGCCATCAAGGTCGAGCAGGGCGACGACGAAGGTGCAGTCGCTGCCGGAGCATTGCTCAACCAGTTCATCGATCTCGAACAGGAACTGGCGGCGATTTGGCAGGGAGGTCAGGCTGTCCGTGTTGGCAAGCCGGTGATTTTCTTCCGACAAGGCCTGGAGCTTGTTTCGCTGGCGCCCATGTTCCAGTTCCTGCTCAACCAGCTGGACGAAGTCGCGCTCGATATTGATGAGAATGTGCCCCAGCACAACAGAGACGAGCGCGAGATTGAAGGCGACCGACGTGTAGGCAAACGAGCCTTGCGAGAAGAGCAGGATACACGTCAACGGCGTTACTGTTGCCAGCACGAGGATGGCGGCCTGTCGCAGATGGACGAGGCAGAAAGCGCAAGCTGAGACTGACACCGCGTTGAAAAAGATGGCCTGGGCGTTCTGGCCGGTGTCGCCAAAGGGCAGGAACAGGATTCCCCACACACCAAAGATGGCGCCAACCGGGACAACAAGCAGGATAGTGTTGCGAAGGCTGGAGAAAACCTGCGCATCGGTCAGCGTTGTATTGCGCGTCCGCAAGTATTTGAGGGCCCTTAGCGCCATGAAGCCGAGCATGACAGCTGGTATGTAGACCGTCATCATATCTGGCGCCGAGCCGAAATGGGTGAGGGACAGGCCAAGCAGGTTGATGCCAAGGATGCTGTACATCAATGGGACTTGCTTGCTGAGGGCCGCGTACCGGGCGCGGTTGACTTCGACGTCTTCTGGCTCAAGTGTCAGGAATGAACGCAGGTTGGAAAGCACGGCGACGTCCTTTTTAGTCTACTGGGACTCCCGCTTAGACAATTGAGCTTAAATTGCGCTTTCGGGCATATGTGCGATTTCACCGAATTCGGTAACAGTCAGGCATTCGGCCGGTTTTCAGGGCCTGCAGCCTGCTTCTTGTCTGTGGACATGCAAGCCGCCACATGACGCGCGAAGACGAGAGATAGCGAGGACTGAAATTGAGCTCAGTATCACCAGCGCAAGATGATTTCGTGGCCGCATTCACCTCTGACGCGCTGCCGATTACCGGGCGCATTGCGCGCATGGGGCCGCGTTCCCTGTCGCCAATACTACAGCGTCACGCCTATCCAGACCATCTTGGAGAAATCCTCGGTGAAGCCGTTCTGCTGTCTACGCTGATCGGGTCGGCGATGAAGTTTCAGGGCCGGATCCTGGCGCAGGCAGAGGGTGACGGGCCTGTCTCCATGCTGGTCGGCGAATACAGCACTGATGGCAGTGTGCGCGCCTATTCCCGCTATGAGGCCGAACGCTGGGCCTATCTGGAGAAGGTAAACCGCGGAGAGAAACCGCACATGCCGCAGCTCTTCGGGCCACAAGGTGCGCTGGCGCTGATCATCATCCAGGATAATCGCAATGTTCAGCCCTATCAGGGCATCGTGCCACTGATGAAAGGCTCTCTGGCTGAGTGTGCTGAGGACTATTTCCATCAGTCGCAGCAAGTGCAGACCTGTCTCGCGCTATCCGTGAAGCGGGACGCGGCCGGTGAGTGGCATGCTGGCGGCATGATGATCCAGAAAATGGCAAGCGATGACGCGCGCGGCGACACAGACGAGGGCTGGCGCGAGGCGATGGCGCTGTTCAACACGCTCGAAGCTGATGAGCTCTGTTCAGAGGAGCTGCCAGCGCAGGATCTTCTCTATCGCCTGTTCCATGAGGGCGGGGTGCGGATGCAGTCGCCAGAGCCGCTGGACGACAACTGCACCTGCAATGAAGAAAGACTGCGCCACACACTGTCGGGCATGCCGGACGAGTCGCTGCGGGAGATGGCCGAAGAAGACGGCACGCTGGGCGTCGACTGCCAGTTCTGTGCGCGCCACTACGACATCCCCGTCGATGCAGTGACCGGCGCCACGAACTAGACGCTGCGGGCGGGGCGAGGCGTTCCGCCCGGGCCGCTTCCCGTGAGGTCAGTATTGATCTCGCCGCGCGTTCTGCGCTTCAAGCATGTAAGAGAGATGCATGAAGCTGGAGGAACTCGCCGTGGCACGAATGAACAAGACCTGGATCCTGAAGAAGCGGCCTGTCGGCGATGTGGGCGAGGGCGACCTCAACCTTGTCGAAAGCCCGGTGCGCGACCTGAAGGACGGTGAGGTCTGCCTGCGGACCATTTATCTGTCGCTGGACCCGACCAACCGCATCTGGATGTCTGACCGCGAGCAGTACATGCCGCCCGTCCAGATTGGTGACCCGATGCGCGGCGGCGGTATTTCCGTCGTCGAGGAGAGCCGTTTCGACGGACTCAAGGCAGGCGACATCGTCAATACCGGGCTTGGCCAGTGGTCGCTCTATCAGGTGAAGTCGGGTGCTGAGGTTAACAAGCTGCCAGAGCTGCCGGGTGTGCCGCTGACGGCTTTCATGGGGCCGATCGGCATGACGGGGATGACGGCGTATTTCGGCCTGATGGATATCGGCAAGCCTAAGCCGGGCGAGACAGTCGTGGTGTCGGCGGCTGCGGGCGCTGTAGGCTCCATGGTTGGCCAGATCGCGAAGATCCAGGGCTGCCGCGTCGTTGGCATTGCTGGCTCTGATGACAAGTGCAAATGGCTGACCGAGACCGCAGGCTTCGATGCCGCGATCAATTACAAAAAAGAAGATGTCGGCGCGGCGCTGGACCGCCATTGCCCGGACGGGATCGACATCAATTTTGAGAATGTCGGCGGCGAGATCATGGACACGATCCTGATGCGCCTGAATGATTTTGCGCGCATGCCGCTCTGCGGCCTGATCTCATCCTACAATGCGACCGAGCCGGTGCCGGGGCCGTACAACTTCTCCATGCTGCTGATGCGGCATGTGACGCTGAAGGGCTATATCGTCACCGACTATATCGAGCGCTTCCCGGAAGGGATGCAGGCGATGGCTGGCTGGTTGATGGAAGGCAAGCTGAAGTTCGAGACCGACGTGGTCGAAGGGCTTGAGAATGCGCCATCTTCGCTGGAGCGTCTCTTCACAGGCAAGAACCTCGGAAAGCTGGTCGTGCAGGTGTCTGAGCCGAACTAGGGTTCGCCGTCCTCCGACATCGAGAACTTTGCGCGGTGGCGGCCCTGCGCGCCTGCATAGTATGAGCGTATCTTCGGCAGGTCGGCGGCGTAGTCGCCTGTCGGCTGGAACAGGCCGCGTACCGTGATCGTGCGTGACCCATAGTCGAGAACGGTGATGAGCAGGGGCACCTTGGCGCGAAGGGCGATGCGGTAGAAGCCGCTCTTCCAGACAACAGTGCCCGCGCGCGTGCCTTCTGGCGCGACGGCGAGGACGAGCCTGTCTGCAGCGTCGAAAGCGCCTGCCATCTGGTCGACGAATTCACCGGCGGCATCGCGGTCGACAGGTACGCAGCCAAGCCAGCGGATGAAGCCTCCCAGCGGATGATCAACGAGGGATTTCTTGCCCATCCAGCGCAGCTTTACCCGGTAGTATCCGGCCGCCATGAGCATCCAGAAGCCATCCCAGTTCGAGGTGTGCGGGGCAGCGACGAGGACGACCTTGTCGGCCTGCGGCCAGTCGCCATCGACCTTCCAGCTCCCGACCCGGAGAATGAGGGCGCAGACCTGTCGCCAGATCCATGAGACGGCAGATGAGCCGGCCGCAGGCGCGGGCCGGGCGCTTGAGAGTGGAGATGTAGCGGCCACGCTTAGTCTTTGCGTTTCTTGACGGCGCCCTGGAGCGTGAAACTGAAGGCGAGCGACAGGATCAGCGGGACCCAGATCGGCAGGGTGCCGAGGCCCGGTGTTTCCAGCGCGGCAGCAAGGTGGTCGTCAACGCACCACCAGAGCAAGAACAGGAACATGTTGGCTTCCTCCCCACGCTGCCAAGCTTAGCAGGCTGGGGCGGGGCGGCAATCTCTCCGACCGTATTGGCTGCGCAGCTAGTCTGCGGGCGATGACAGATACAGTGAATGAGCTGGCGGGCGATGCGGCCCTGCCATTTGTGCTGACGGCGCGTGGCCCGCAGTGCGCGCCCGCTGGCGACTGGAATAGCTGGCTGGCGCTTGGCGGGCGGGGATCTGGCAAGACGCGGGCTGGGGCTGAATGGGTGCGACTTGGCGCGCTGTTTGGCGGGCTGCGTTCCATCGCTCTGGTCGGGCCGACCCTGCATGATGTGCGTGAGACGATGATCGACGGGGTCTCCGGCCTCTGCCAGATCGCGCGGACGGGCGAGGCGCCGCCTGTCTATGAAAGCTCCCGCAGGCGGCTCGTCTGGCCGAATGGCGCGGTGGCGCAGGCTTTTTCTTCTGAGGACCCTGACAGTCTGCGCGGCCCGCAATTTGACGGGGCCTGGTGCGATGAGGTGGCCGCCTGGAAGAAAGACAAGGATACATTCGAGATGCTGCAGCTTGGCCTGCGCCTCGGGCGGCATCCGCGCGCGGTCATAACGACGACGCCGCGGCGAACGCCGCTCATCCGTCAGCTGATGAGTGAGGGCGGTGTGGCCGTCACTCGAAGCGCCACGCGGGACAATGCCGACTTCCTATCGCCTGCCTTCATCTCGCACATCGAGGCTCGCATGGGTGGCACGCGTCTTGGCCGTCAGGAGCTGGAGGGTGAGTTTCTCGAGGCCGAAGACGGTGCTTTCTGGACCCGCGCAATGCTGCTGGCTGCGCGTGCGGGCAGGCCGCCGTCAAAGCTCGGCGATATCATCGTCGCGGTCGACCCACCTGTCAGTATCGGGGAAGGCGCCGATGCCTGCGGCCTGATCGCGGCAGGAACGACCAATGCGGCCGGAGGTGGCGTTCAATTCTGGGTGCTGGAGGATGCAACGCTTCTGGGAAAATCGCCTGCAGTATGGGCTGAAGCGGCCGTGACGCTGGCGGTCCGTATGGGCGCGAGCCGGATTGTTGCCGAAGCCAATCAGGGCGGTGAACTGGTCCGTTCCGTCTTGCGGTCAGGCGGGTGCGATGTGCCGATCCAGCTTGTGCATGCGCGGCTTTCAAAGACAGCGCGGGCGGCGCCCGTGATCGCGCTTTATGAGCGCGGGCGAGTGTCGCATGCGGGACAGTTTGCCGAACTGGAAGAAGAGATGCTGCAGTTTGGCAGCAGCGGGATGCAGGGCTCACCAGACAGGGTGGATGCACTGGTCTGGGCAATCACGACGCTGGAGACAGCTACCGGGCGTCAGCCGAGCATTCGTCAGCTCTGGTAGTTTCGTACTGGGACGGATGTTGCGGTGTCCCGCGCGATCCAGCCGCCACTATTGGCGTCCCGCCATTTCGTCCGACCGGAGGGTTCTCCCGGCTAGAACTTCATCAACGCTGAAAAACACGGGGCGCGCCTTAGCGGAGCGCCCCAAGCGAAGGAGAGCGGTGATAGATGAGATGGCCCTGGCAGACAGTCGAGACGCGTTCGGCGCAGACCTCCTTTATCGCATTGGCGAGCCTGCCGGGCGCAGGCTGGGGCAGTCATGATGCGAGCGCGCTGATGCGCGATGGCTATGCCGGAAACGCAATCGCCTACCGTTGCGTGCGGATGATTGCGGAGGCGGCCGCGTCCATACCGCTGACGACGAATGATGAAGATGTAAGCGCGCTCCTGTCGCGGCCGTCGCCAGATGAAGCGGGCAGGGTGCTGCTAGAGCGGCTTTATGGCGATCTGCAGATTACGGGCAATGCCTGGGCAGAGGCCGTGACGCTAGCCGGGGAGGCCACGCCCAAAGGTCTTTACGGGCTGCGCGCCAATACCGTCCGTCTACAGATGAATAGCGAAGGCGGCCTGATCGGATGGGCCGTGCGCAAGCGCCGCGGCGAGCGGATCATCTATCGCGAGGCCGATGGCTGGAGCCCTGTACTGCACCTCAAACTCTATCACCCGTCTGACAGCGTGATGGGGCTTTCCCCACTGGCGGCGGCGCGCAAGGCGCTGGATCTGCACAATGGCGCCGCAGCCTGGGCAAAAGCGCTGATCGAGAATGCGGCGCGGCCCTCTGGCGCGCTGGTCTATGACGGCGAGGGGGCGGGCCTGACGCCGTCGCAATTCGACCGTTTGAAGGAAGAGCTGGAAAGCGCGCATTCGGGTGCGGCGAATGCCGGGCGTCCGTTGCTGCTCGATGGCGGACTCGACTGGAAGCCGATGTCACTGTCCCCCGCAGAGATGGATTTTGCAGGCACGCGCCATGCGGCCGCGCGAGAGATCGCGCTCGCCTTCGGCGTGCCGCCCATGCTGCTCGGCATTCCGGGCGACAACACATATGCGACCTATAAGGAAGCGAACCTCGCCTTCTGGCGCCTGACGGTTCTGCCTTTGGTCCACAAGGTTGCCGACGCGTTGAGTGTCTGGCTGTCGGGACGGTTCGAGGATGTCGAGGTGCGCCCGGACCTTGAGAATGTGCCAGCCTTTTCAGGTGAGCGTGATGCACTCTGGGCGCGGCTTGAGGCGGCGAGTTTCCTGACCACCGAAGAGAAGCGTGTGCTCGCGGGGCTCAGCCAATGATCGAGCGCAAGATAACGGCCGGTTTCATTCTGGCGCTCGCGCTTCAGACGGGCGGGGCGCTCGTCTGGGCAGGGGCCGCGGCAGAGCGGATTTCCATGCTGGAACAGCGCGCGGATATTGCACGCCCGGTCGCCGAGCGACTGGCGCGCGTGGAAGCCCATCTCGCGGCCATCGAGAACCAGCTGGACCGGATTGAAGCCCGGCTGGAGGCGAAGCCATGAAAACCGCGCCGTTTCTGGTTGAAGGCTATGCGGCCCTGTTTGGCGCGGCGGATCTGTCTGGCGACGTGGTGCGGGCCGGTGCGTTTGCGCGCAGCCTGAGAGCGGGCGCTGTGCCCATGCTGTTGCAGCATCGGTCCGGTGCAATCGCCGGGCGCTGGACGCGCCTTGTCGAGGATGGTCGCGGGCTTTTCGTCCGCGGGCTGATTGATGGCGCTGCCGCATCGCGCGCAATTCAGTCTGGGCTTTCGGGCCTGTCTATCGGCTTTCGCGCGCGGCTCTGGAAGCCCCGGCCCGAAGGCGGGCGTGACCTCATCGACATAGACCTTGTCGAGATATCGCTGGTGGCCGCGCCAATGCAGCCACTCGCCCGGTTCACACAGATTGGAGGGGCCGCGCGGGCGGCCTGAGGAAGGAGAAGAATGACCAAGGAAACGAAGATGGCAGCCGATGCAGGCGCTGCTGCGACAGCCGACGTGCTGGCGGCGTTCGAGGCCTATAAGCAGGCCAATGATGAGCGCCTTGCCGAGATCGAGGCGAAGGGCACGCATGACCCGCTGCTGGATGCAAAGCTGAAAAAGCTGGACCGCCGCCTTGATGAGATCAGCCTGAAAGCTGCCCGCCCGGAAGAAGCCTCACCAGCACGATCGGGCACCGAGCAGGGCGAGGCCTGGTCGCGCTATCTGCGCAGCGGCGATGAGAGTGGGCTGGCACGTCTGGATGTCAAATCCCTGTCTGCGGGCACCGATGATCAGGGCGGCTATACAGCGCCGCCGGAACTCGATCGCCTGATTGAGGCAAGGCTGATGCAGGCCTCGCCGATGCGTCAGATTGCAAGCGTGCGCCAGACGACGGCAGGCGTTTACCGCAAGCCTGTCAGCCTCGGTGTCGGTGCGGCCTGGGTTGCTGAAACGGGCGCGCGGGCGCAAACGACGACGGCGGGGCTCAGCCTGCTCGAATTCCCTGCGGGCGAGCTCTATGCCATGCCAGCAGCGACGCAGACGCTGCTCAATGACAGCTATGCCGACGTCGATGCCTGGCTGGCCGATGAGGTCGAGGCAGCCTTCTCCATTCAGGAGAGCGCAGCCTTCGTGACAGGTGATGGCGACGGCAAGCCGAGGGGCTTCCTCGATTATGATGTCGTCGCTGAGGCGAGCCATGTCTGGGGCAAGATCGGCTCGGTCGCGGGCGATTTTACCGCCAGCGATGCGGGTGACCAGATCATCGACCTCATCCAGACGCCTAAGAGCCAGTACCGCTCCAATGGTCGTTTCGTGATGAACCGCAAGACGGTCGCATCCGTCCGTAAGCTGAAGGATGCGGACGGCCGCTATCTCTGGCGCGCTGGCATGAATGGCGAGGGGCAGACGATCTTCGGCTATCCGGTGACTGAACTGGAAGACATGCCGGACATCGGTACGGGCAATGCGGCGATCGCTTTTGGTGATTTCCGGCGCGGCTATCTGATCGTAGACCGGCAGGGCGCGCAGGTGCTGCGCGATCCCTACTCGGCCAAGCCATATGTCCTGTTCTACACGACCAAGCGTGTGGGCGGCGGCGTCCAGAACTTCGACGCCATCAAGGCCATGGTCTTCTAGCGCGGTCACCAAAGTCAGCCTGCGAGCGATCGCAGGCTGATACCGCCCCGTACCGCGACCGCCTCGTGTCGCCCGTCGGGCAGGCAGCTCTCAATAGATGGAAAACGATTATGACGCTGACGGTTCTTACACCGCCAGACGAAGAGCCTGTGTCTCTTTCAAAGGCGAAATCCTATCTGCGCATCGGGCATGACGGCGAAGATGAGCTGGTGACCTCGCTCATCGCCGGGGCGCGCGCGGCGCTGGAAACGCAAGCCGGGCTGTGCCTGGTGCGCCGGACGCTGCGGTGGAGCTTTGCGGTCTGGCCGCGTGACCTGATGGTGAGGTCTGGTGTCAGGCTGCCCGCCGGGCCTGTCAGCGAGCTTGTGTCTGTTCGGAGCTGGGCGGGGGAGGTTGAGACCGACTTGACCAGCCGCTTCGTGCTGGATGGCCAGCGCCTGTGCCCGCGCCAAGGCAGCTGGTTGCCAGCGATAGAGGCAGGCGCGCGGGTGGACGTCGATTTCGTTGCTGGGTTTGGCGGCGCGGCGGATGTGCCAGAGGACCTGTCGCTTGCGGTGCTGGTCATGGCCGACGCCGCTTATCGGCGCGGCAGCAGTGATGTCATCGTATCCGAAGCGGCAGAGGCGATCATCGCTGCGCGCCGTGAGGTGCGGCTATGAGCGCAGCGACATTCCCATCAGGCGTCGAGACAGAGCTCCAGCTTGCCGTGATGGAGGCTTTGCGCAGCGATGCGGGTGTGCAGGCCTATCTCGGAAATCCTGCGCGGATCTTTGATGGCGATAGCGATGAGCCCGTCTTTCCCTGTGTCGAGCTGGAGCGCCACGATGTGCGCCCGAATGGGAGTGCAGGCCATGCCGGAAGCGCTCATACGCTGAGCTTTGGCTTGCGAAGCCGGATGGGTGGGCGCGCTGAGGCGATGGGCATTCTAAGCGAGCTTCGCCGTGTGATGGACGCGTTTTCCTTTGCCTCTGAAGGGCTGCGAAGTGTGCTGTCCCAGACGCTCTATAGCGACGTGATGCGCACGCCGGACCTTCGTGAGTTTCGTGGTGTGCTCCGGGTGCGGATTATTCTTGAGGGAGTGGGCGAATGAGCGGGCAAAGAGGACGCGACGTCCTGATCAAGATTTCTGACGGCGCCACGCCGGATACCTTTTCGACGGTGGCGGGCATCCGCACAAGCAGCTTCGACCTCGAACAGAAGAGTGTGGACGCGACGAGCATGGACAGCCCGGGTGGCTGGCGTGAACTGCTCGGCGAGGCAGGGCTGCGCTCCATACGGGTGCGGGGACGCGGCCTGTTCAAGGATGCGGCCAGTGACGCCCGGCTTCGCGCGGTGTTTCTTTCGGGGGAGCTTTGCAGTTTCAAGCTGTGCGTGCCGGGCTTTGGAGACTTCACCGGGCCATTCCAGATCGCGCAGCTTGGCTGGGCGGGTAGTTTCGATGGCGAGGCGACCTTCTCGATCGACCTGCAGAGCGCCGGACAGATCACATTCGAGGCAAGCGCATGAACGGCGCGCGGGGGGAAGTGAGCCTGGACGTGGCTGGCCAGAAGCGGGTCCTCTGCCTGACGCTAGGTGCGCTAGCCGAGATCGAGAGCGCCTTCGGGTGTGCATCTCTGGCAGACCTTCAGGCGCGCTTGAAACGCCTGTCGGCAGCGGAGTTCCTGCAGCTTGTTTCTATACTGATGAACGGCGGCGGAGAACGCTTGGAGCCGGAAGAGCTGGCGCAGCTCAACATCCAGCCGGCAGCCGCTGCGGCGGCCGTAGCGGAGGCGTTCCGTGCTGGCGTGGAGTGAAATGCTGCGCGCGGCGGCCCTTATGGGGGTCGCGCCTGCGCAATTCTGGAAACTGAGCCTGCGCGAATGGCGCGCGTTGACGACCCCTTCCGGTCCGGCGCTGCCGCGTGAGCAATTCGACCTGATGATGAACACACGTCCGGATGAAAGGACAGAGGCGAATGGATGATTTCACGACAGAGCTGAACCGCGCAGGCGATGCGCTGGCCGCTCTCGCAGAGGGGCCGGGACAGGCCGCGGCGGCGTCGCTTGAGGCCGCCTTCAGTGAGGCAGGCGCAGGCATAGAAGCGGCCCTGTCGCGCGCCGCGCGGTCTGGCGAGCTCGACTTCTCGCAGATGACGCGGGCGGTTCTGGCGGACTTGGCAAGTATTGCGGCAGAGGCGGCGCTCGCGCGGGCTGGTATTGGCGGGGCGGGTACGTCGCTGACCTTCAACCTGCCGCGATCAAGTGTAGCTGCCACACAAGCCACCTCGACACGCGAGCTTTCCAAGGCCGTGGCAAAAGCCGCCGCAATCGGGCGGAGGTTCACATGAGCCTTGCAGGATTTCACGAAGGCCGCCTGCCGGTGCCGCCCGGGTTTGGCTCTGTCAGCGGGCCTGTCTGGGAGACCGAGACGCTGGTGCTGTCGAGCGGAAGGGAAGTGCGCAATGCCCGCTGGTCGCGTCCACAGCGGCGCTGGGACGTGTTGACACCGCCGCTCAATGTGGAGGCGTTCGACAGTCTGGTCAGTTTCTTCAATGCGCGGCGCGGGCGTTTGTCAGGCTTCCGCTTTCGTGACCCGGCCGCCTTCTCCAGCGCAGCGCCCGGCATGGCCGTGTCGCCCACAGATGAAGCGCTTGGCACGGGAGATGGGGCCCGCGTCGTATTCCAGCTGGTTATGGCGGATGGCGGCATTGAGCGCCCCGTCCTGAAACCTGCCCCTGGGAGTGTGCGCATCGGCGTGAATGGCGCCGAACTCCTCAGTGGGTGGGAGGTGGACGATGTGACGGGCGAGGTCACCTTCGACGTCGCCCCGGAAGCGGGAGCCATCCTCACAGCAGGCTTCGAATATGACTGGCCGGTGCGCTTCGACACGGACGCCCTGGAAGTGAGCTTCGAGACGGCCGGATCCGGGCGGGTGGTGAGCTTACCTCTGGTCGAAATTTTCTGAGCGGGGGCAACATGAAACAGATAAGCGAAGCGTTTGAGGCGAGGCTCGCGAGCGGCGCGGCGACCACCTGCCTCTGCTGGCGGTTAGAGCGGCGGGACGGTTTTACGCTGGGACTGACGGATCATGACCGTGCACTGTCGTTTGACGGCTTGACCTACAGCCCCGGCGCGGCCCTTTCGGCGGCGAGGTTTGAAACTGCCGGCGGCTTGCGGCCCGGCCGGGCGAGCGGTGACGGCGCGCTTGTCGCGGACGCGCTGACAGAGGCAGACCTTGCTGCGGGTCTGTGGACGCGGGCGCGGGTGCATGTTTACCGCGTGGACTGGCAGTCGACCGAAGATTGCATCCTCATCTGGACCGGCTTTCTGAGTGAGATCACGCAGCGCGGTGACCAGTTCGAGGCCGAGCTGATTTCGCTGAAGGCAGAACTCGAGCGGCCAGTGGGCCGTCTCGTCTCGCGCCGCTGCGATGCCGCGCTGGGCGATGCAAGGTGCGGACTTGCGGGTGTGGATGGGCAGAGCTGCGACAAGCGATTCGAGACCTGCCGCGATGTCTTCTCGAACGCCGAAAACTATCGCGGATTTCCGCATCTGCCCGGACAGGATTTCGTGCTTTCCGGGCCCGCAGCGGCAGGCAATGATGGAGGCCGTCGATGAGACGTGCCGACATCGTCAAGGCCGCGCGCGGCTGGCTGGGCACGCCCTATCAGCATCAGGCAAGCCGGAGGGGCGCGGGGGCTGATTGCCTCGGCCTCGTACGCGGCGTCTGGCGCGAACTTGTCGGCGCGGAGCCGGAACCTGTGCCGCCTTATACGCCGGACTGGGCAGACATCAGCAGTGACGACACGCTGCTGGAGGCTGGGCGCATCTGGTTGCGGGAAATCCCGGTGGGCGCGGCGAATGCGGGCGATGTCCTGATGTTTCGGATGGGCGCAGGCTGCGCGGCCAAGCACTGCGCCATCGCGACCAGTCCTGACACGATCATCCACGCCTATTGGGGGCGCAGCGTATGCGCGACCCGGCTGGTGCCCTGGTGGCGGCGGCGCATCGCCGGCGCTTTCTCATTTCCCGGTCTGGAGGACTGATACTCATGGGACAGATCATTCTATCGCAGGCCGGTTCGGCCCTTGGCAGCGCGCTGCTTCCGGGCGGTCTCAACCTGCTGGGAGCGGAGATTTCAGGCGCTGCCCTTGGCGGCGCATTGGGCGGGCTTGCGGGCCGGGCCGTGGACAGCGCTTTCGCCAGCGACGTTCACGGCCCGCGAATGAGCGCGCTTCACCTGATGGAGAGCCGCGAGGGCGCGGGCCTGTCGCTTGTCTATGGACGCGCGCGGGTCGGTGGACAGGTGATCTGGGCGGCCCGGTTCAAGGAAAAGCGCCGCGAGCGATCAGCCGGAAAGGGCGGCCCTAAACTGAATGACTACAGCTATTCGGTGAGCTTCGCTGTCGCGATCGCGCAGGGCCCCGTCACGCGGGTCGGGCGCATCTGGGCGAATGGCGAAGTGCTGGCGCTCGCCGACATCAATCACCGCTTCTATCGCGGCGATGAGAGCCAGCTTCCAGATCCGCTGATTGAAGCGGTGGAAGGCGCAGGTAATGCGCCCGCCTATCGCGGGACGGCCTATATCGTCTTCGAGGACTTGCCGCTGGACCGCTTCGGCAATCGCCTGCCGCAACTCAGCTTTGAGGTCTTTCGTGCGCTGGAAGATGAGGGCAGCCTGCGGCGCGTCGTCGAGGGGCTGGACATCATCCCCGCGACAGGTGAGTTCGCCTATGCGACCGATGTCGTCCGTGAACGGCGCTTCCCGGGGGTCGAGACACCGCTCAACATGAATAACCCTGCCGGCGCAGCCAATTTCACCCACTCATTGGCGCAGGCGCAGGATGATTTCCCGCAGCTTCGGCGCGCCGCCCTGACGGTCGCATGGTTCGGGGATGACCTTCGCGCAGGTGCGTGCCGCATTCGGCCAGGTGTCGAGACCCGTGAGCGTATGAGCGTGCCCTTCGGCTGGGAGGTTGCGGGTCTCTCACGCGCGGAAGCGCGGCTCGTCAGCCAGTCGGGCGGAAAAGCGAACTATGGCGGGACGCCGTCCGATAGGTCGGTTCTGCAAGCAATTGCGCAGATGAAGGCGGACGGACTCGAGGTCACGCTGTCGCCTTTCCTGCTGATGGACATTCCGAGTGGAAACGGATTTCCCGACCCTTACGGCGGGGAAGAGCAGGGCGCTTTCTCGTGGCGCGGACGGATCACTTCGCTGCTGAACGGGACGGCATCGGTGCGCACAGAGATCGACACCTTCGTCGGCACCGACAGCGCGTTCGGGTATCGTCACTTCATCCTGCACCATGCGCGCCTTGCGGTTGAGGCGGGCGGTGTCGATGCCTTCCTGATCGGTAGCGAGATGGTCGCCCTGACGCGCCTTCGCGATGAGACCGGCGCCTTCCCATTCGTTGAGGCGCTCATCGGGATCGCGGCAGAGGCGAGAGACATTCTCGGGCCCGACACGCTCATCTCCTATGCGGCGGACTGGACCGAATATGGCGCCTACGTCCCGCAGGACGGGTCTGGCGACGTGCTCTTCCCGCTCGATCCGCTCTGGGCATCACCGGATTTGGATTTCATTGGCGTGGACTGGTACCCGCCGCTCAGCGACTGGCGGAGCGGGTCTGATCATCTCGATGCGCTGGCAGGTTTCGAAGGGGCTTCGGACGCAGCCTACCTCGCCGCCAACCTTCAGGGCGGGGAGGCGTATGACTGGTATTATGCCTCCGCGGAGGCACGCGCGGCACAGGAGCGAACGCCGATCGCGGACAGTGCTCATGGCGAGCATTGGGTCTTCCGGCAGAAGGATATCGCGAACTGGTTAAGCCAGTCGCACTATCCAAGGCTCGGCGGCACGCGCTCCTCGACGGCGACCAGCTGGACGCCCGGCCTGAAACCCGTCCGCCTCATGGAGATTGGCTTTCCAGCCGTCGACCGCGGCACGAATGCGCCGAATGTCTTTTATGATCCGAAAAGCTCCGAGAGTGCTCTGCCGCACTTTTCGGATGGCGCGCGTAATGATGTGCTGCAGCGGCGGGCGCTGGAGGTGTCGCTCTCCTATTGGCAGGCGCAGTCCTTTGTCGACGCCGCTTTCGCCTGGGCGTGGGATGCGCGGCCTTGGCCCGACTTTCCTGTTCGCGAGGACGTCTGGAGCGATGGCCCGAACTGGTCGCTTGGTCATTGGCTGAACGGGCGGGCAGGCCTTGTACCGCTCTCTGCCGTGATCGAAGACCTGTCGGCCATGTCGAGCGTAGAGATAGAGGCAGGCTCGCTCGACGGTCTGGTGGAGGGTTTCGGCGTGCCAGCGCCCTCGACGCTACGGTCGGTGCTGGAGCCGCTTCAGGCGCTGCACCGGTTCAGCTGCCGTGAGAGCGAGGCTGGGCTTTCATTGCGGCCAGCATCAAGAAGCGCCGCGCTGAACGTCGCTGGCGGTGAGATTGCCGGGGGTGGGCCCTCGATGACGCATGTCCTGCTCGACAAGCGGCCGGGTCATCTCACGCTCACCCATATCAGCGCCGATGACGGGTATGCTCCCGCCGTTGCCCATGCCCGCCTTCCGGACGGCGACGCGCGCTACCGCATCGAAACAAGCCTGCCGCTTCTCATGTCCGAGGCTGAGGCAAGCCGCGTCGCAAATGACTTGCTGAACGCGGCGGTGGAAAGCGAGCGTGCATCGCTCACGCTCCCACCGCACCTTCTGGCATTGGAGCCGGGCGACCGGATATCGGTTGAGACGCTGCCCGGAGACTGGGTGATTGACGACATCACTGATGACGGCATCGCGCGCAGGCTAGAGCTGTCGCGGCCGGTAGAGGCGGTGTCGGTGCTCGCTGGCTCGGTACCGGACACGGGCACCGCCGCGCTCATTCCGGCGGCGCCCGAACTCATACTGATCGATGCGCCAGCGCTGCCGGGTAAGTCAGGCAACGGTCCGCTGGTCGCGGCGACCGGATCGCCGTGGGTGGGACCCGTCTCCGTCGAAGCGGGGCGGAGCCTGAATGGACTGACGGTACGGGCAAGCGTGCCAGCGCCTGCTTCCATAGGGCGGTTGCTCGCGCCGCTGGTCGCGGGACCGGCGCACCGATGGGATACCGGCTCCGAGATAGTGCTTGAGCTCTTCGATGGTGAAGTCTCCAGTGCTGAAACTGAAAGCGTGCTGGCCGGTGCCAACACACTGCTGGTGCAGGGCGCGGAGGAGTGGGAAGCGCTATCCTTTCAAAGGGCTGACTTGCAGGAGGATGGGAGCTGGCTCCTGTCCGGCTTGCTCCGGGGACTCTACGGCTCAGCGCCTGCTGCGGCAGGGCAGGGCGCGCTTGTCGTCCTCATCGATGACGCGCTCGAGCCGTCTGCGCTCAAGCGCGCCGAAGTTGGTATCGAGATGTACTGGCGGGCTGGTGGGTCTGACCCGCAAGTCTTCAGGCATGAAGACAGGGCCGGGCTGCCTTGGCCGGTCTCTCAGCTGCGGGGCAAGCAAACGGCTGGAGGAATGCAGGTGAGCTGGCTCGCCAGCGCGCCGGACATCCCTGATAGCTGGGACCTGCCGGACCCGACCGGGCCGCGCCTTTTTGAGGTTGTCGGCCTGCGAGACGGCACAGAAGTCGTGAATTTCAGGACGCCGGAATCGGCTGTCGCGCTGGACGTTTTGGTGAATGAGCTGCGTGTCGCGGAAGTCGCAGCTGATGGACGTTTAGGCAGGTGGGTTTCAATCGGCGCGGGCGCACTCTAACTAGGCATTGGATTTTCAGTTTGAAGAAAGAGAAAGACGTCCTTGACCCGCGATCCCTATCAGACACTCGGTGTGACCAAATCTGCCTCGACCGAGGAGATCCGGAAGGCCTATCGCAAGAAGGCCAAGGAACTTCACCCCGACCTTCACCCGAATGACGAGAAGAAAGCGAACGCCTTCAAGGAAGCGTCAGCGGCCTTCGAAATCCTGAGCGACGAATCCAAACGCGCCCAGTTCGACCGGGGCGAAATCGATGCCGATGGTAACCCGACTGGCTTTGCGGGTGCAGGCGGTGGTTATGGCGGCGGCTTCGGCGGCGGTTTCCGCCAGCACGGCAGCTCGTTCCAGGGCGATCCGTTTGAGGACATCCTGTCCGGCATGTTCGGTGGCCAGAGACGCCGGGCAGGGCCGCGCAAGGGCGCCGATATCCGTTACCGCGTCGATATCTCGTTCGAGGACTCGGTCCTCGGCGCGAAGCGTCAGATGACGATGGCCGACAATAAGAGCCTGAATGTCTCCATCCCGCCGGGCGTTGCCACGGGACAGGTGCTGCGCCTGAAAAGCCAGGGTGAGCCATCGCAGACAGGCGGCCCGCCGGGCGATGCGCTGCTGGAGCTTCACGTGCGCCCAAGCAAGACCTGGACGCGTGAAGGGTCAGACCTGCGAATGTCAGTGCCGCTGCCGCTCAAGACGGCAGTACTTGGCGGCAATATCGAGGTCCCCACGCCCGCTGGTACGGTGACCCTCAAAGTCCCCGAGGGCGCCAATACGGGGATGGTGCTTCGCCTTCGCAATAAAGGCGTTCAGTTCAAGGATACGCCGGGGCATCTTTATGCCCGGCTGGAGGTCACGCTTGAAGATCCGAAGGATGAAGGCCTTCGCGAATGGGCCCGCCAGCGTTGAGCTGACTTCAATTCTGACTAAACTCCCCGCTTGTCATTCAGCATGTATTCAGGGCCGAAGGTGCATAACCCGTCTCATGAAACGGATCATTCTTTCTCTCTGCGTTGGCCTTGCCGCCTTCTCGCCTTGCGCCACCGCGCAAGGCCAGTGGAGCAATTCCTTCACGGCGGATGACGCGCGTAATGCTCGTGAGCGCGGAGAGATACTCCCGTTGAAGAACATTCTACGTCCTATCGAGTCGCGCTATGGAGGCGAGATGCGCCGTTTCGTCGGCCTCTTTGATAGGAACGGACAAAAAGTTTATGTCATCGACTGGACGACGCGTCAGGGTGAACTCGTGCAGTTCACGATCGACGCACAGACTGGTCGGATCATAAGCGTTAGCTAGGTAAACATTTATGCGAATTCTTGTTGTTGAAGACGATGCTGATCTTCGCCGGCAGCTTGCCGATGCCCTGACCCAGTCAGGCTATGCCGTTGATCTTGCCGCCGATGGCGAAGACGGACACTTCCTCGGCGATACAGAGCCGTATGACGCCGTCATTCTCGATCTTGGCCTGCCCAAGATGGACGGTGTGACGATCCTTGAGCGCTGGCGCGATGACGGCAAGGACTTCCCCGTGATGATCCTGACCGCGCGCGACCGCTGGAGCGAAAAGGTGGCCGGTTTCGATGCGGGCGCTGACGACTATCTGACCAAGCCCTTCTACACTGAAGAGCTTCTGGCACGCCTTCGGGCGCTGTTGCGCCGGGCAACCGGTCACTCAGCTGCCGCGCTGGAAGCAGGTAGCCTCCGCGTCGACACCCGCGCCGCCCGGGCAACGGTCAATGGCCGTCCTGTGAAGCTGACCGCGCATGAATACCGCGTCCTGTCTTACCTGATGCACCATCAGGGCCGGGTCGTGCCTCGTACCGAACTGGTTGAGCACATCTACGACCAGGACTTTGATCGCGACTCAAACACGATCGAGGTCTTCATCGGTCGGCTCCGTAAGAAGATAGGCACCGACCGGATCCAGACGGAGCGTGGCCTCGGCTACCGCCTCGTCGTGCCGGAAGGTGAGACAGCAGGCCTTGCCTGATCTGACGGAAACCGGTGATGCAAGGATGAGCGACACGGCACAGCAGGCGAAGCCGAGCCTGTCGCTCTCTCGCCGCCTGTTTCTTGGTGCCATTGTCTGGAGCCTGATCGTCGTTGTCGGCGGCGTCATCGCCATGACCGCGGCCTATCGCACCCAGACCGTGCGTATCCTGCAGCAGGAACTCGATTCCACGCTGGTCACGCTGCCGCGGGCCCTGGAGATTCTGCCAGATGGCCGCGTCATCGATATTCCAGAACGGCTTCCAAGCGATTCACGTTTTCAGCTGCCACTTTCCGGACGGTATTGGGCGATGATCGCCGTTCAGTCGGACGGCAGCTTCGGCAATGATATCCGCTCCCAGAGTGTGTGGGACGGCCCGCTTCCCCTGCCGCGGGGCCTTGCTGACGCCGCACTCATCGCGCCGGGCGAGACGCAATACGGAACGACGAGCGGGCCGAATGATGAGCGCCTGCGCGTCGCGGTGCGATCCATCACGGTCCCCAACCGCGACAACCCCATCCTTCTGATGGCCGCCGCAGACCGCGCCGTGACGGACGAAGGCGCGAACCAGCTGCGCCTTATCCTCCTCGTCGCTATGGCAACGCTGGCAGGCGGGACGCTCCTCGCGCTCTGGATCGGCTTGCGCGTGGCACTTCGCCCATTCGACCGGGTCCAGTCCCACATCGCCGAAATCAGCGAGGGGCAGCGAGCCCGTCTCGATGGTGATTACCCGATCGAGGTCATCCCGCTGACCGATGAACTCAACAAGCTGCTCGATAGCAATCGCAAGATCGTCGAACGCTCGCAGACCCATGTCGGCAATCTTGCCCATGCGCTGAAAACGCCGCTCGCCGTGCTGCGCAATGAAGCCACGGGTGACACAGGACTTGATGATGTCGTGCGGCGCCAGACTGAATCCATGCGCGCCAATGTCGAGCACTATCTGAAGCGTGCCCAGGCGGCAGCGCGGTCTGAGGCGCTGGGCGTGCGCACTGAAATCGCCCCCGTCGCAGCTGGGCTGGCGCGCCTTCTCAATCGTCTATTCGAGGCGAGAAACATCACCGTCACGACTGAAATTGGCGCTGACAGGGTGGCCCGGATCGAGCAGCAGGATCTGGAAGAGATGCTGGGGAACCTCATGGAGAACGCCTGCAAGTGGGCCAATTCGCGCGTTGAAGTTTCCTGCAGCCGCAGTCAGAACGGCTTCATGCACATTCATGTTGATGATGACGGCAAGGGGCTTGCCCCGGAAGCCAGGGAAGCAGCACTCCAGCGCGGTGTCCGGCTGGACGAGACGGCGCCGGGGACAGGGCTTGGCCTGTCCATCGTGGCCGACATCTCTGAAATGAATGGGGGGCGGCTAGACCTTTCCGAAAGCCCCTTAGGCGGCCTTCGCGCCACGATCACGTTGCGCGGCCAATGAAGCACGCAACACTCATATGGATGGGCGCAGCGGTGCTGCTCGCTGGCGGCGCCTACTTACTGAAGGGCCAGCCGCTGCTGCCTGACCAGCCCTATGCAGACCGCGAGGCCGAGATTGCTTCACGCCCGGCCGAAGACCTCTCTCCTGGTGAGATGCTTGCGCGTCTGCAGCGCACGGCGCGCGAACGCCCCGACGAGGCCGAGCCGCAATACTATATCGGCGTGCTGCTTCGCGCGCAGGGCCGGACGGATGATGCCTTGCGCGCCTTCCAGTCAGCGCTCCGGCGTGATCCGGACCATGTCCCCGCGCTACTCGGTCTAGCTGACGCCGTTGTGACCCGCGATGGCGGAATGATCACAGAGCCTGCCGCGCGCCTTTATGATCGCGCCTGGCGGCTCGATAATTCGCAGACGCGCGCCGGCATTCTTGCCGCCATGCCAGCCTATCAGGCAGGTGACCTCGACGCGGCACAGGCGCATTGGGAGCGTGTCTTCGCAGACCTGCCCGAGGACGACCCCCGCCGCGCCATGCTGAACGCCATGCGCGCTGAAGCCGACGCTGCCCGCGAAGCGCGCGAGACAGAAGACTGATCAGGCCGGCGTCTGCTGGTGCTGTACGATGCGCCAGTCGCCATCGGTGCAGACATAGGTCGAGCTGCAATAGGCTTCGTACGTGTCGCTACCTTTGAGACCACGTCCGACATAGGCAAGCGTCACGGTCGATTCGCTGGACTGGATTTCGCTGACGCTGTCGAGCTCAACATCATCCCATCGCGGCGCCATCTTCACTGTTTCGATGATGGCTTCGCGTGAAAGAATGCCAGCAGGCAGGGGGAAAACCATGACGCAATTTTCCGCCATCAGCTTGTCATAGTCGTCGGCAGGACCGGTCCATAGCTGCTTCTCGATTTCCCAGAGATGAGGGAATTGCGGCATGTCGAACCTCTCAGCGCAAAAACAAGGCTTGCGATAACACGCGAGCAGTCTGGATGTTTCGGTCGCAGTGTCAAACCCTGCAGTATCGACTAAAACCCCGCTTGTTATGAGAGCAAGATCAAAACGACTTTGGGGCGTGGCCATTGCTGGCCTGCTCTTGGTGAGCGCGGTGACACTGTCAGCCGTCGCGCTGAAACAGCACGCCGACCTGTTCTATACGCCGCAATTGCTGGCCGAGCAGGGGCAGCCCGATGTTGGCAAGCGTGTGCGCATTGGCGGCTGGGTCCAGATCGATTCGATCGAATATGGCGACGGCGCTGATATGACCTTCCTCATTGAAGATGGGTCGGGCGAGACGCTTGCCGTCAGCTATACTGGCGTCGTGCCGGACCTCTTCCGCGAAGGTGAGGGCGTCGTCGCCACCGGACGCTTCGACGAGAGCGGTGCGTTCACGGCTGAAAACATTCTCGCCAAGCATGATGAGAACTATCAGCCGCGCGAACTGAAGAATGCGCGCCAGGCCACTTCATGATTGAGGCCGGCCACTTTGCGGCGTTCCTTGCGCTGATCCTGAGCTTCTTTCAGGCTGGTCAAGGGCTGATGGGGCAACGCCGCGCGGCGGGTCTCTCTGCCATCGTCGCATTTGGGGCGATGACGTTTTCGTTCGCCACGCTGGTCGTCGCCTTTGCGACTTCGGATTTCTCGGTCCAGCTGGTTGCGGCCAACTCCCACACGCTCAAACCCTTCGTCTACAAGATTGCGGGCACGTGGGGGAATCATGAAGGCTCCATGGCGCTCTGGTGCCTGGTGGGGATCGGTTTCGGCGCGGCCGCCGCGAAGCTGCTGTCCACCGGCAGGCCGACTTTCGAGGCACGCGCGCTCGGCGTGCAGGGCCTGCTCAATGGCGGCTCTCTTCTCTATCTCCTGCTGGCGTCCTCGCCATTCACACGTCTCGACCCGGCGCCGCTTCAGGGGGCAGGTCTCAATCCGCTTTTGCAGGACCCTGCGCTCGCAGCCCACCCGCCCATGCTTTACCTCGGCTATGTTGGCTATTCCTTCGTGTTCGCGCTGGCGGCGGCCGGCCTCATTGAAGGGCGTATCGACAGGGTCTGGGCGCGCACCGCGCGGCTCTGGGCGCTCGCGGCCTTTGCACCTCTGACTGTCGGAATCGCGCTTGGCAGCTACTGGGCCTATTATGAGCTTGGCTGGGGCGGCTGGTGGTTCTGGGACCCAGTCGAAAATGCGAGCCTCATGCCTTGGCTGATTGGCGCGGCCTTGCTCCATTCAGTGATCGTCACCGAGAAGCGCGGCAGCTTCGGCGTCTGGACGGCGCTCCTCGCGGTTCTGGCTTTCTGCTTCTCCATGCTCGGCGCCTTCCTTGTGCGCTCCGGCGTGCTGACTTCCGTTCACGCCTTCGCCGTTGACCCGCTCCGTGGCTCTCTCCTGCTCGCAGGACTCCTCTTCTTCGGCGGCGCCGCGCTCATTCTCTTCGCGCTTCGTGCGGGCAAGCTGGAGGCGGGCCCGAACTGGACGACCGGCAGCCGCGAAGGCGCGCTCATGGGCAATAATCTTGTCCTGATCGTTGCGACAGCGACGGTCCTGCTCGGCACGCTCTTTCCGCTTATCGCCGAAGCGGCAGGTGAGACAATGTCCGTCGGTGAGCCTTACTTCAATCTAACCTTCACCCCCATCATGTCGCTTGCGCTGATTGCGCTGCCGATCGTGCAGGCCTGGAGCTGGGGCAAGGCGGACCTCTCCTCGCTCTGGCAATGGGCGGCCGCCTTTGCCGGGATCGTCGCTGTCTTCTGGCTCGCAGGGATCGGCCCGTTCGACATTCCACTTCTCGCAGGCATCGGTCTTGCCATCGCAGTCTGGCTGATCGCGGGCGCTGCGATGGAGATCTGGCGCCGCGCCAAGACAGTGCAGCGCCTTGGCAAGATGCCGGCTCGCGTCTGGGGTATGACGCTTGCGCATGCGGGCCTTGGTTTCTTCGTCATGGGCGCCGTGCTGGAAACATCGGGCCGCGAGCACACGACGATTGCGCTACAGGAAGGCCAGGCGACCAATGTGGCTGGCTGGCAGCTCACGCTAGACGATGTGGAAAGTATCGAAGGGCCAAACTGGTACGCCGAACGCGCCACCCTCACGGCCCGGCGCGGCGGCACAGTCACAGAGCTGCAACCGCACAAGCGCTTCTATCCGGCCGCCCAGATGCCGACGACCGAAACCGCGATCCATAAGACAGGTCTTGCTGACCTCTATGTCGCGCTCGGCGATGGTCGCAGGAATACGCAAGGCGAGACGCGCTGGACGTTCGAAGTCTTCCTCAACCCGTTCATCGACCTCATCTATCTCGGGACGATCCTGATTGGCCTTGGAGCGCTGCTCAGCATGTTCGGGCGCAAGGCACGAGCGAAAGAGGCTGAAGAATGAAAGCGATCCTCGCATCCCTGATCCTTCTCTTTGCCGCTGAAGGCCCGCTCGCCGACCCGCAGGAAGAGGCACGCGCACAGGATCTGATGCGTGAGATTCGCTGCGTCGCCTGTGAGAATGAGCCGATCTCCAATTCCGGTTCTGACATTGCCGCCGATATGCGTGAGCGTGTCCGGGCGATGGTCGCGGAAGGTCAGACCAATCAGGAAATTCGCACCTGGTTCGCAGAACGTTATGGCGATTTCGTCCTTTTCCGCCCGCCATCGCGGGGAATAAGCGGCTTCCTCCTCTGGGGAGCGCCATTCATTTTCCTGCTCGCGGGCGGTGTGCTCGCCTTCATGATCAGCCGTAACCGCCGCGCATCCGGGCGGGTCGAAGCTGTGGCGCCGGAAGACAGTATCTGAGGCATTCGTGCTGATTGCTGGCAACTCATGCCCAGCGCGCCTATCTCGGTGAAAGGCGCAGCGGTGTTGAGGAAGCGGCATGTACAGCGAGAAAGTGAGCTTCGAAGGCAGTCTCGGCCAGACGATTTCCGGCAGGCTTGAACACCCGGTTGGTCGTTTCGGCGGCTGGGCCATCTTCGCTCATTGTTTCACCTGCTCCAAGCAGTCACGCGCGGCGGTGGCCCTGTCGCGGGAGCTGGCTCAGCACGGCATCGGCGTCCTGCGCTTTGATTTCACCGGAATAGGGGAGTCCGAAGGCGAGTTTGCCGACACCGATTTTTCCAGCAATGTCGCTGATATCCACGCCGCAGCGTCCTGGATGGCAGGGCAGAGGCGTCCCGTATCGCTCCTGGTCGGCCACTCACTGGGCGGCACGGCGTCGATCGTCGCCGCTTCGGGCATGGAAACGCTGAAAGCGCTCGTCACCATCGCCGCGCCCGCTGAGGCAGCGCATGTCATTAGCCAGTTCGGCGACGGCAGTGAACGCGCTGAAGCTGAGGGATCTGCCGAGGTAAAGCTTGGCGGGCGTCCTTTCACGATTACCAAGTCGCTACTCGAAGACTTGCGCAAAGCGCAGGTCGGGCAGGCGATTTCCAGACTTCGCCTGCCGATACTCATCCTGCACGCGCCGGGCGACGAGGAAGTCAGCGTCGACCATGCGACTGCACTCTTCATGGAGGCGCGCCATCCCAAGAGCTTTGTCAGTCTCGATGACGCCTCGCATTTTCTCGACCGCGACGAAGACACTGATTTTGCCGCCAGTGTCATCGCTGGCTGGGCGGAGCGTTATGTGACGCCTGATGCAGATCAGGGCGATGATTTCAGAGGTGACGGCGTTCTCGTCCGCGAAACCCAGGGTGTTGGCCCCTATCAGAACGAGGTCCTCACGCGCGGTTTCCGCCAGATCATCGATGAGCCGCGCAAGCTTGGCGGCAGTGATACAGGGCCCGACCCTTATTCGATGTTGTCTGCGGCGCTTGGCGGCTGCACGTCGATCACGCTGCGCATGTACGCAGACCGCAAGGGCTGGCCGGTGGACCATATAAGCGTCGCCGTAGATCATAAGCGCGAACACGCCGAGGACTGCACGGACTGCGGAGAAGCCGACAAGGTCGACACATTCACCCGTACGGTTTCTATAGAGGGCGCCGTGGACGATGATCAGCTTGCGCGCTTGCTGGAGATCGCGGACAGATGCCCCGTACACAGGACGCTTGAGTCTGGCAGCAGGGTGCGCAGCGCAATCGAACGGAAGTCGCAGTCAAATACGGTTTCCGGGAAACCGAAAAATTCAAGTCTAACCGATGTTTAATCAGTCTGTGGACTGGTACACACTGAGGATTAGGCACAATATTCGAGTCAAGAAATTCTGAGGAGTATGTGAGGAATATGAAAGCGATCTCTATGTCGAAACAGGCCCTCGTCGCCGCTGTCTTTGGTGCTGCTGGCGCAGGTGCTCTGGTCTATGCCCCGGCCCTCTATCAGCAGGCTGACGCACGACAGCCTATTTCGATCGAGCCGCCAGCCGGCGCACCGATGAGCTTTGCAGACCTCATCGAGAAGGTAAGCCCCGCTGTGGTCAGCGTGAACGTCGTTTCTGAGCGCGAAGTAGGCGGTATGGGCAATATGGAAGAGTTCTTCGAACGCTTCCGCGGCCTTCCGGGCTTCGATGACTATATGCGCGAGCGTGAAGAGGAAATGGAGAACGAGCCGCAGACCCGTGAGGCACGTTCGCTCGGCTCCGGTTTCTTCATCTCCGAAGAAGGCTACATCGTCACCAATAACCACGTCGTTCAGGATGCTACCGAGATCGAAGTCGTCCTCGAAGATGGGCGTGAACTTGCGGCCGAACTGGTCGGCACGGACACGCAGACCGACCTCGCCGTGATCCGTGTCACCGAAGGCGGCCCATTTCCATTTGTCGAATTCGAGACAGACACGCAGCTTCGCCGCGGCGACTGGGTCGTAGCCCTCGGCAACCCGTTTGGTCTTGGCGGCACGGCAACGGCAGGCATTCTTTCTGCTGATGGCCGTGAGCTTGGCGGCAACAACCCATACACCGACTTCCTCCAGATCGACGCAGCCATCAACCGCGGTAACTCGGGCGGCCCGACCTTTGATCTTCAGGGCCGCGTTGTTGGCGTGAATACCGCAATCTTCTCACCAACCGGCGGTTCGGTCGGCATCGGCTTTGCAATCCCGGCAGAGCTTGCTGTCTCCGTGACCGAAGCGCTGATCCGCGACGGTCGCGTCTCGCGTGGCTGGCTCGGTGTCACCATCCAGGATGTGACGGAAGACATGGCTGATGCGCAGGGCCTCGAAGAAGCCCGCGGCGCTATTATCGCTGACGTCAATCCAGACAGCCCGGCCCAGTCCGGCGGTCTGCAGCGCGGCGACATCATCCTTTCGGTAAATGGCACGAACACGACGGACGCCACCTCCGTGACTCGTCTTGTCGGCGGCCTGCTGGCAGGTTCTGACAACACGTTCACCGTCCTTCGCGGCGGCGAGCGGCAGACCGTCAATGTGAAGGTCGGCGAACGCCCGGAAAACCCGAACGAGATCGCTTCGTCCTCTTCCAGCTCGACTGAGAAGAACTCGGCTGACTCTGCAAAGGACGGCCCGCTTGGTCTCGCTCTGCGTCCGTTCACGGACACTGACCGTCGTACGCTCGGCCTTGGCTCCAATGAGGCTGGCCTGATGATCTCGGGCGTCGATAGCGACAGTCCGCTTGCCGAATACGACCTTCGTGCCGGCATGGCGATCCTGAGCGCAGCTGGTTCACCGCTTCGCTCTGTCGACGATCTCGAAGAGGCGATTGCCGATATGAAAGAGAAAGGCCGCGACAAGCTGCTTCTCGCCGTGCGGAACGGTCAGCGGACACTGTTCGTTACTGCCGACATTAGTGAGGCAGCGTCGGACTGACGCTCATACAGGAGATCCGGTTCATGCGGGTTCTAGTCATCGAGGATGATCGCGAGCATGCGAAATTCATCAATCAGGTCCTCTCAGAGGCTGGTCATGAGGTCGCCATCGCCGAAAACGGCGCAGACGGCCTTATCCAGGCCCGCGAGGGCGAGTTCGATGCGCTGGTCGTGGACCGGATGCTTCCTGAAAAGGACGGGCTCAAGCTCGTTGAGGAATACCGGAATGGGGGCGGGCAGACGCCGGCCCTCTTCCTCTCTGCCCTGTCTGACGTCGACAACCGCGTCGAAGGCCTAAAGGCTGGCGCTGACGACTATCTCGCAAAGCCATTCGCGCCGCAGGAGCTTGCTGCCCGCGTCGAGGCACTCGGCCGTCGTCAGACCACGGGCGAGCCGCCTGTCACGAAGCTGAAAGTGGCCGACCTCGAAATGGACCTGCTGGCCCGCAAGGTCTGGCGGGAAGGTCAGAAGATCGACCTGCAGCCGCGCGAATTCCGCCTTCTGGAATTCCTGATGCGCCACGCCGGTCAGGTCGTGACCCGCACCATGCTTCTCGAGAAGGTCTGGGATTATCATTTCGACCCCCAGACCAATGTGATCGACGTTCACGTCTCGCGCCTGCGCGCCAAGATCGACAAGGATTTCGACGAGCAGCTCCTGCAGACTGTTCGCGGCGCAGGCTACTGCCTGCAAGGATGAAGTCAGGCCGTTTCGCATTTGTCCGGACGACGACGTTCCGGCTTGCGCTGGTCTATTCAGTTCTCTTCGGACTCTTCTCCTTCCTCCTCCTTTCTTACCTTTTCCAGGCAACGGTCGGCTCTCTGCGCGCAGAGGCCGACCAACGTCTTGAAGCCGAAATGGGCGCGCTGGAGCTTGCCTATTATACCGGCGGCATGGAGCGACTAGAGCAGTCGCTGATCGAGCGCGCGCTCGTGCCCGGCGCGCCGTTCCGCTATCAGCTTGAAACGCCCGACGGCGAACGCCTCATCGGAGACTTTCCGAACTTGCCCGTTACACCGCCTGCGACAGTCGGCGATGTGAGCAATGTCAGCCTCACCATCGAAATCCCGAGACCAGGCGCAGAGCCGGGCCTCACCGAGGCTGAAGGACGCATCGTGCGCCTCCCGAATGGCAATGTCCTTCTGGTGGCGATCGAAACCGGCGAGCGTGGCCGGATCGTCCGCCGGATTACGCAGGCCGTGACGACGGCCGCGCCAATTGGCGTCCTTCTGGCGCTGATCGGCGGCATTTTCATCTCGCGCTATGCGGCCCGCCGCGCAGAACAGCTGACCCGTACCACTGAAGCCGTCGTCGCGGGCAATCTCTATGTTCGCGCCCCGGTGCAGGGCTCGGGCGACGAGTTCGATCGGCTCGCCACCCACCTCAACACCATGCTGGAAAAACTGGAACGCCTGATGGCGTCCAGCCGCCATACCGGCGATTCCATCGCGCACGACCTCCGCTCACCCCTGTCGCGCCTGCGCAACCGGCTGGAGACGGCGCTGCTCGGTGAAATGAACACTGAGACCGCCCGCGAAACGCTTGCTCACACCGTCGAGGAAGTTGACCGGGTGCTCGCCACCTTCAATGCTATCCTCCGCCTCTCAAGGCTCGACGCGGGCGCCGAAGGGCGACTGGTGCGTTTCGACATGCGCGAAATGCTGCTGGAACTCGCTGACCTCTATGAACCGGCCTGCGAGGATGCAGGCCTCAAATTCGAAAGCGAGATCGGCCATAATCTCTTCGTGCTGGGTGACCGCGAGCTTCTGGCGCAGGCCATCTCCAACCTTCTCGACAATGCCATCAAGTACACGCCAGAAAATGGCAGCATCTCGCTGAAGGCCATGCGAACCAATGATGAGATCATCATAGAGGTCAGCGACACGGGTCCCGGCATCGCCGAGGACATGCGCGAGCGGGCCAAGGAACGCTTCTTCCGCCTTGATGAGGCACGTACCCAAAGCGGCTCCGGCCTCGGTCTGGCGCTGGTGGATTCAGTCGCTGACCTGCACAAGGGCGAGATCGAGCTTCTCTGGGCACATCAGGAACCAGAGCCTTTTGGTCTGAAAACGGTTTTTTCTCTGCCGCGCGAACGCTAGAACCCTCAGGATGTTGAATATCCATCCTATCGCGGCCACCGCGGCCGATGCCTTCCAGACCGGTTCAGACATTGCGCCATACCTCGCCCGGCTGGCCCGGCGCGTACCAGAGGCGCTGGAGCTTCTGAAAAGCGAGGGCGCCGGCGCGCTGCATGACCATGCGATCTCGCAGGCCGAAGTGGCTGGCAATGCTGCCTCCATCGACGAGACGATGGCCATCCTCCGCCGGGCGAAACTCGCCCATCACATGGCCGTCGCCGCCGCTGACCTTGCGGGCGAATGGCCAGTGGAAGACGTCACCGCGAAGCTGACCGGCTTTGCCGACGCCGCCCTGAGAGCTGCCCTCAAGGCGGCGCTGAACGCAAAATGCCTGAAGCCCGACGGCCTTTTCATCTTCGCCCTCGGCAAGATGGGCGCGTTCGAGCTCAATTATTCCTCAGATATCGACGTTGCCGCCTTCTTCGACGCTGAGGTCTTTCATGAAGGTTCCGGCGAGGCGCAGGACAAGGCGAACCGGGTTATCCAGGAGACGATGCGTATCCTGCAGGAGCAGACCGGCGACGGCTATGTCTTCCGAACCGACCTTCGCCTGCGCCCAGACCCGTCATCGACCCCGCCAGCGGTCTCCACGCGCATGGCGAGCCTGTACTATGAAAGCGTTGGCCAGAACTGGGAGCGGATGGTCTGGATCAAGGCGCGCGCTGTAGCGGGCGACATTGGCTCTGCCGAAGAGTTTCTCGAAACGCTCGCGCCATTCGTCTGGCGCCGTCACATGGATTACTGGGCCATCGCCGATGTTCAGGCGGTCAAGCGCATGATCAACTCGAAGGCGGGGGCTGCCCTTGCTGATGAAGCGCCGGATGTGAAGCTCGGGCCGGGCGGCATCCGCGAGATCGAGTTCTTTGTCCAGACACAGCAGATCATCCTCGGCGGGCGCGATGAATACCTGCGCGGGCGCAAGACTCTCTCCAGCCTGCACGCGCTTGTCGCGGCCAAGGCGGTCGAGGCCACTGTCGCTGAGGAACTGTCGGCCGCCTACATCGCCCTTCGCGCAGCAGAGCACCGCATCCAGATGCTGCAGGACGAGCAGACCCACCGCATGCCTAAGGACAAGGAGCGCCGCACGCTGGTCGCCCGGCTTTGCGGCTATGATGACCTTGCCGCCTTTGACGAAGATCTACTCACCACGCGGACCATCGTCTCGCGCCACTACAGCAATCTCTTTGCTGAAGAAGAGCGCAAGACCCGCTCCGCCGCAGAAGGCAATCTCGTCTTCACCGGGGTCGATGAGGACCCAGGCACCGTCGCGACGCTCTCCTCGCTTGGCTTTTCTGATCCGTCCCGCGTCATCTCCACCATTCAGAACTGGCACCGCGGCAAGACGGCGGCGACCCGTACTGAACGGGGCAGGGGACTGCTCACAGCCCTCCTGCCAGACCTGCTCCTGAATATGAGCCGGACAGGGGAGCCAGACACGGCCTTCCTGCGCTTCACCCAGTTCTTTGAAGGCCTGCGCGCCGGCATCCAGACCCTCTCCATGCTGGTCGCCGAAGAGGCGCTTCTGGAAGACCTCGTCACCACGCTCGCCATCGCGCCGCGCCTGTCACAGACGCTGGCCCGCAGGCCCGTCCTGCTCGAGACGCTCGTCTCGCAGAATGCGCCGGAATTTCCGCCCTCCTTCGACAAGGCAATGGATTTCGAGAGCCGGATGGACGAAGTCCGCCGCTGGAAGAATGAGCGCGCCTTCCTGATCGGCCACAGGCTGCTCCATTCGCGCCTTCCGGCGTCGCAGGCCGCACTTGCATGGAGTGACCTCGCTGATACCTGCGTGCGCCTCATGGCGGACGCCGCCGCAATCGAGACAGCGCGCAAATACGGTCCACAACCCGGACACTGGGTTGTCGCGGCCCTTGGCAAGCTCGGCGGCCGGGAACTGACGGCGGGCTCGGACCTTGACCTTCTCATTGTCTTTGAGCCGAGCGAAGAGGGCGCTCTCGAAGCGGGCGGCTGGTTCACCCGTTTTGCGCAGCGCCTCATCACGGCGATCTCCGCTGAAACGGCAGAAGGCAATCTCTATGAGACCGATATGCGCCTTCGCCCGTCAGGGCGGGCAGGGCCTGTCGCGGTTTCGCTCTCTGCCTTCGACAAGTATCAGCACAATGACGCCTGGACGTGGGAGCTGATGGCGCTGACGCGGCTTCGCACGGTCGCTGGGAATGAGACACTGGCCCGCCGGATGGAGGAGGTCGCCTGCGACGCCATCATCAACGGCAAGCCGGATGAAGAGCGCAAAGCCGACATCCTCGACATGCGCCGGCGCCTCTGGCGTGAAAAGCCTCCGCGCGGGGAATGGGACATCAAACTCACCGAGGGCGGCCTCGTCGATCTGGAATTCGTCCTGCAGCAGGGCATGCTGCTCAGCCGCAATCCAGACATTATCCGTGCAAACACCGGCGAGGCCATCGAGACACTTCGCGATGATGGCTTCCTGTCAGAAGATGAGGCGCAGTCACTCGACCATGCCTTCCGCCTCCTGCAATCGCTGCAACAGGTCCAGCGCGTCGCGGTTGGCAGTGAAGTGTCGTCTGAGGACTTCTCAAGAGCCCTGAAAGAACGTTTGGCGCTGGCCGCAGATTGCCCCGGATTCCAGGTGCTTGAGCATCGCTACAGCGAGGTCCGCCGGACCGTAGCTGACATTCGCTGCAAAAAAATAGGGCCTCTCGCGACGGATTCCTGACCGGTCATCGTCTCACTTGTCGGGTAACGCAAAAATAAGAGGACCCGACATGAAGAAACTTGCACTTGCCGCAACAATGACCGGCATCCTGTCCGTGGCCGCAGCTGGCTTCGCTGTCGCTGACAATCACAAAGAGGGCGAGCGCCCTGACCGCAGCGAAATGCACAAGCAGCGCATGCTTGAGCGGTTCGACACCAATGGTGACGGCGTGATCTCGACCGAAGAAGTCGAGGCCCTGAAAGCCGAACGTTTCGCCGCTGCCGACACCAATGGCGATGGCGGCCTGAGCCTCGAGGAAATCGAAGCCTTCCGCGAAGCAGAGCGCGAGCGCCGCATGGAAATGCGCAAGCAGCGCATGTTTGACCGTCAGGACACCAATGGCGACGGCGTGATCTCGATCGACGAGTTTGAATCGCGCGGCATGCCGATGTTCGAGCGCATCGACGCTGATGGCGACGGTGAGATCACCGAAGCTGAACTTTCCGAGATGAAAGGTCATCGCGGTCACCGCCGTGGCGGCTGGCATCATCGCGGCGAACGCCCGGTCCAGGAATAGTCCGCGTCCGGACTAGCCAGGAATGAGCGATGCGGCGGCCAGCGCGGGATATGACGATTTCCTCCCTCGCAACTCGCGTGGCCGCCGCTATGCTCGACACGTGTCAGACCCTTCTGAGAGAGATCAGATCGCGCGGGCAGCTGCCGGAGACCGGATGGCCCAGTCCGCGCTGGTCAATCGCCACATGCCGGTCGTCTGGCGTGTGGCCTTTCGCATGCTTCGCGATCGTCAGGAGGCCGAAGACGTGACGCAGGAGACCTTCCTTCGGGCATGGAAAATGCTTCCCGAGTGGGAGGGCAGGTCAAAGTTCTCGACCTGGGCCTGCACGGTGGCGATCAATCTTTGCCGTGACCGGATGAAGAAGAAAGCGCCCGTCCTGATGGAGACGCTGCCCGAGCGCGAAGCAGGTGACCTGCCGCCAGAGCAGGCGCTTCACCAGAAACAAGCCGGTGCCCGCATCAGCGCGCTGATAGACGCGCTGCCCGAGCGCCAGAAGGAAGCCCTCACCCTCTCTGCCCTGGAGGGGATGGGAAACAAGGAAGCGGCCGCAGCGATGCAGGTCAGCGTAGAGGCACTGGAAAGCCTGTTATCGAGAGCGCGCAGAACGCTCCGGCAGGGCTTGGCAGAAGGACAGGAAGAATGAGACAGACAGACATGACTGACGCGCGCGTCCTTCAATTGCTCGAAACCTACGGGGCCTGGCCGATGGCCTGGCCCGAGGAGGAGCGCGAGGCGGCCGAGGCTCACCTTGCCGCCCATCCGGAGAGGTTTGCGGATGCGTTGGCCGAGGCGCAGCTTCTCGATGCCGCGTTCGAGGCTGAGCCGTTGCCAGAGCCAGACGCGTCGCTTGCCGCGCGCATTCTTGCCGATGCGCCGCAGCCCCGCATAGCGCGGGACAGTCTGGGCGCCCGGCTCACCCGTATCCTGATGCCCAATGGTCAGCGCTGGCCAGCTGGCGCAGCGCTCGCCAGCCTCGGCATGGGGCTGTTCGCAGGCTACACAGCGTCTGCGTCAAGCGTGCCTGCAACTTATGAAACCGAGGCTGAAGCCGTCGTCTATGCTGCGCTCGGCTATGATCAGTACGACACCTATCTTGAAGAGGCGCCCCTAGATGAGTGACCGCAAACGCCTGTCCAGAACCTCGATTGCGCTGATCGTCTCGCTCGTGGCCAATGCGCTGCTCATCGGCTTCCTGATCGGTGGCCAGCTTGGTGAGAAGGAGCGTGAGCGCCGCGGCGGCCCGCGCGGCACCGAGCACATGATCGCGCGCGGCATCCAGTCCATCGTGCCTGAAACAGAGCGGGGCGAGATCCGCAGCGCCTTCCGCGATGCCTTCCGCTCTGCGCGCGGCCAGTGGCGGGAAAAGCGTATGGCGCAGGACCGTCTCGTCGAAGCGCTGCGTCAGACGCCCTTCGACCGCGCCGCCGTTGATCAGGCCTTTGCCGACATGCGCGCAGCAGATGGCTCCCTCAACGAAACCTTCCAGACAACGCTGACAGAACAGCTCGCCGCGCTTGATGACGCCCAGCGTCTGGAGCTCGTCGAATGGCTTGAAGAGGTCGAGGCGCGCCGGGCAGAGCGACGTGGCCGGTTTGATCGCCGGGGCGGCCCTGATGAGGACGGCGAGAGACGCGGGCCCCCGCCGCCGCGCTAATCCTTTGATTTGTGCGCTAGGGCGGCAGCGTTCGCTTCCCAGTTCTGGCCATCGAACTGCTCTACGGCGGCGTCCAGCGCCTGCCAGTTATCAATGCAACGCCAGGTCACCGCATAGCCATCAGGGTTGGAGCGGGGCACGTAGAAGCTCTTGATCCCGCAGACCTTACAGAACAGGTGACGCGCTGCGCCTGTGTTGAAGCGGTATTCGGTCAGCGCGCTCTCGCCCTGAAGCAGGCGAAAGCGGCTCGCCGGGACGATGATATGGTCATTGCCGCTCATCGCGCAGATCGAGCAGTTGCAGTCTTCCACCTCCACATGGGGCGTCAGCTCAACTTCGAAACGCACGGCGCGGCAGTGACACCCGCCCTGATGTGTTGATAGATCCATACCTGTCCTACCCGACCCAGACAGGCGGGCGCTTGTCAGCCCAGGGCTGGGCCCGCTCAATCTGGCCTGCAATCGAATAGAGAAGTTCTTCCTTGCCGAGACGCGCGCCGAACATCATGCCGAGCGGCAGGCCGTCATCGGTCCAGTGAAGGGGCAGAGAGATGGCTGGCCAGCCCGTCTGGTTGAAGACAGGGCACCAAGCAGCAAAGCTCGAAATGTCGACGCCATACTGGTCGAAATCCGGCGGATCGAGGCTCAGAACGCCAAGCTTCACCGGCGCCCGCGACAGGGTCGGCGCAAGGATGAGGTCATAGCCGCCCTCATCCATGAAAGTTTCCATCTGCCAGGCCGCTTCCATGAAAGCATTGTTGGTCTTCACCAGTTCCGACATCGGGATCTGACGGCCAAGCTCAATGAAGCGCAGCGAAACCGGCTCGAAGTCTTCCTCTCCCACTGGACGGCCGAAATGCGCGGCCCGTTCATCGGCGACGGACGCCATGAAGGAGGACACCATGATCATCATGCCTTTGCCCAGCGCCTCGCCATCAAGGAAGGGTCCCGCCTCCTCGACATGATGTCCCAGCGCACCAAGCAGTTTCACCGTCGCATCAAGCCCTGCCTGCGCGTCCTTGTCCGGCTTCACACCATTTGGGGCGGTATTCCAGACGGCGATCTTTAGCGCGTCTGGCTCGCGGTCGACTGCAGAGAGGAAGCTGCCTTCCGGCGGCGGCGCGATATAGCGCGCGCCGGGCTCCTGCCCATGGGTCACATCCAGCAGCGTTGCGCTGTCGCGCACCGAGCGGGCGACACAGTGATTGGTCGAGAGGCCGAACCAGTTCTCTGACTGCGGCGGGCCCATCGGCACGCGTCCGCGAGAGGGTTTAAGGCCTACAAGGCCCGTACAGGCCGCGGGGATACGGATAGAGCCACCACCATCGCTCGCATGCGCCATCGGGATCACGCCAGACGCCACACAAGCCGACGCGCCGCCTGAGGAGCCGCCTGAGGTATGCTCGGTGTTCCACGGGTTGCGCGTCTTGCCGTAAAGAGCGCTTTCCGTCGATGTGGTGAGGCCAAATTCCGGGCTGGTCGTCTGGCCGAAGATGACAAGCCCCGCTTCGCGCTGGCGCTTCACCAGCGTAGCGTCCAAATCCGCAATCGTGCCCTTGAAGGCGCGTGACCCGCTCGTGATGGGTTGGCCTTTCAGCCGCGCGCCAAGGTCCTTCACCGCAAAGGGGACGCCCGTAAACGGGCCTTCCGGCAGGCCGTCCTTGATCTGCTTGCGGGCGGCATCCTCAAAGAAGGCGGAGAAGCAATTAAGCCCCCCTTGCGCCTCCTGCGCGCTCTCCAGCGCGAGATCCAGAAGCTCTGTCGGTGAGACTTCCTTCTTGCGCACCATGGAGGCGAGCGCGCTCGCATCCTTGTCTCCAAGACCCTTCATCCTGCCTCTCCTCCCGTCGGTTTTCTGCGTGCCAGTCTGGACGCTACACGGCGAGAGGGAAAGGAAAAATCAGGCCTCGCCCTGCGCTTCCAGTATGAAAACCGTGCCGCGCTCAGCGCGCTCGACCTTTAGTTCCGCGCCGGCCTTCCTGGTGAAGGCATCGATCAGGCGGGAGCCGAGGCCAGTTGGCGTCTTGCCGCCAATACTGTCGTCCGGCATGCCCACCCCGTCATCAGCAATGGTGAGCATCCAGTCATCCTCTGACTTTGCCACGAAGCTGATCTTGATCGTGCCGCTGCCGGTGTCCTTGAAGGCATGCTTGGCCGCATTGGTGACGAGCTCATTCGTAACCAGACCAATCGCAAGCGCGCGGTCGCGCGGCATCATGAAATCATCGCTGGTCAGGGAAATCTCGATACGGCCAGTCTCGAACAGGGCGCGCTGAAGATCATCGCGCAGCGAGGCGAGATAGTCGCTCATTGAGACTTCCTCGATAAAGGCGCGGCCCGAATAAAGCGATGTGTGAAGGGCGGCGAAGCTTTGCACACGCGCAGCGGCAGCCGTCAGCACGCCCTGTGCCTCTTCGCTCACCTGCTGGCGGCGCTGCATGTCGAGCAGGCTTGCCACCATGGCAAAATTATTCTTCGTGCGGTGGTCGAGCTCCTTCAGCAGAAGCTCACGTGCGGCAAGCTCCACATCGCGCTCTGCCACAGCGCGTTGCACCGCGCGCCGGAACGTTTCTGCAAAGATGATAATCACGAAGGCCGCAGCACCATTGATCAGGGTGCGAGGTGCGTCCTGCGCATTCTCGAACTGGAACGAGCCCGGAAAGGGCAGGATGAAATACCAGGCATAGAGAAATGAGACGATGAAACAGACAAGGCCTGCGCGCCAACGCCCGAAAAGGGTCGAGATCAGGATCGCCGGATAGATCAGTGAATACGGGCCTGCGCCGCCAATGCCAAAGCTCAGGAGGCCGCGGAGCAGGATTGCTGCCAGCGCGCAGAGCAGGCCAAAAATCACCATCGTCGCCAGAGGCGGAAGCTGCTTTGCGAAGCGGGTCGGCAGGTCATACTCACCAACGCGGTTGGTGGAGAAGACAGGAGGTTGCGCAGATCGAGGCAAGCGAGATGGTCTTTCAATAAACCTGAATAAAATCAGCCTGTCGCGCGGCGCAGTAAAAAGCAAGACACGCGTAAAAGATGTTGGGTGCAGGCATCACCCAACGATCGCGCGTGTCTAACACTAGAGCCGCAAGATGAACAGGCATACCCGCAGGAAGCCCTGCGTGCGCAAGATTAGTCTGCGAACACGCGATTGAAGAGGTCATACATTTCGTCAGCGAAGCGATCATCCGGTCCGTCAACCTCAAGGTCCGGCAACAGCTCGCGGACGGTCACCAGTTCGATTGGAAAGCCGCCAGAGCCGAACTCGCTGAACCAGCCGTCGATTTGCTTCGCCGAAATGGCGAAGACGATGCGCCCCATCCCTGCAAAGGCGTGGCCCGTCGCGCACATCGGGCAGTGCTCACAGCTGGCGTAGACGGTCGCTGCCGCCCGGTCCTCTTCGCTGAGATTGAGGCTCGCCCACTGGACGAGCGCCAGCTCCGGATGCGCCGTCACGTCGCCGTCGCCAGTCCGGTTATAGTCTTCCTTGAGCACCTCGCCGTTCCGGTCGACCAGCAGGGCCCCGAATGGCGCATGGCCTTTTGAGACGCCTTCATGCGCAAGCTCGACGCAACGTTTAAGGTGGCGCCGGTCTGTTTCGGTGATCATCTGGAAGGCCCTTCTTCAGTCGTCTTCCAGAAGCTGGTGCATTTCCTCGTCAGACCAACCGAAATGATGACCAAGCTCATGGATAACCACATGCTCGATCAGCTCCTCCAGCGTCACATCCGGGCGGGTTTTGATCTCTGCCAGTAGCGGCTGGCGGTAGAGGAAGATGCGCGGGCTGTCGGGGCTCGGGAAGGTCACGCTGTCATGGATTAGCGGGATGCCTTGGTAGAGGCCGGTCAGCTCCCAGCGGTCACGTATGCCAAGTTCGGCCAGAACATCCGCCTCGGCAAAATCACGCACATGGATCTCGATCCGGCCTGCCGCGCGCCGGAAGTTTTCCGGCAGGCCGGCATAGGCGGCTTCCGCCATTTCCTGAAAACGGTCGAGGTCTGGCTCCGCACGCAAGACTATTCGCTGGCGCCTTCTGAATGGTGGTCGGTATAGGCGACGACGATCTGGTAAAACAGATTGAGATCGTCTTCACCCAGACTGGTTTCGTTTCGGAGGTCGAGTGAATAGTCCACGCCTATAGCCCGAACCGAGCCATCGTTATTTGGCAGAACGAAAGCGCGCCCAAAGGGGTAGCTGTCATTATAGCGGTTTGCGGTGTCGAGCAGCTGGACGGCTGGTACGCCCGCAGGTGGGTCAAACGTTGCGAAAATGATCGCGTATGGGCATCCGCTCTCTGGCTCGCAATCCGTCAGTCGAAGCGTCTGGGATAGCCCGTTCAGACGAAAGTTGAGAACATAGACAGAGCCATCCTCATCGGGCGGGTTCCCGGTTTCGGCATCGACTGACGCGAGTAGCTGCCTTGCGCCCTCTGGCGTAATTGGTTCTGCGTGGGCCATACCGGCGAGCAGAAAGGCAGAAGCGGCGAGGCAGTACGAAGCTTTGAGCATGGACATCCCTATTGATCTGAATCTGTATGAGTTTCGCATCGGCGCGCCGTGGCAGCAACCCGTTCAGCTATTCGTTGCTTCCCAGCTCGACGTCGAAGCTTGCGGACCGATGATCTGAGCCAAGATGCCTGCCGACCTTGTGATGTCCGCAAGCGATCTCACCCCGGCAGAAGGCAAGGTCGATGGGTATGGCGAGCGTAGGGGCGAGGCTGGTGCTCGGTAGATCGAATTTGAGCGGAAATCGTGAGGGCCAGGTCCCCGCGCGTGGGTCATTCACCAGTGTGAAGCCATGTTCCTCCACCAGCGGCGAGGCGATCCGGCCCCATGCGGCTGAATTCACATCGCCCAGCATGATAAGCGGGCCGTCGATATCATCGATTACGTCGAGCAGGCCCTCCAGCTGACGTAGCTGGGCTTCCGGGTCTTCGAACGGCCAGGGCCGGGTGAAGTGGATGACGAGCACAGTCAGGACGCCTTCGGGCGTCTGCAGGCGCACGGCCAGCGTTGCGGGCGACCCGTCAGGGTTCTGCCCGACCGCACTCAATATCTCATAGCGTGAATAGACGCGCAGGCCCGATGGCCCGCGGCCTTCGATCTTGTCGAGCGAGTAGTATGGCCAGTGTGCGCGCAGACGGTCTTCAACAGGGCCGAGCCTGTCGCCATAGGCTTCGATGAGCACTGTAATATCCCGGTCGGCCTCTATCGCACCCTCGACCGTCTGGGCGGGGTCAGGGTGATTGCCCCACACATTGTGCTGGTAGACGCTTATGCTCTCGTCGGCGTCCACGTCTGGCGCGGTTGGCAGTAGCCAGTACCAGCCAAACGCGGCGACGATAACGGCCGCATTGGCAAAGATCAGATTGACCAGATGGCCCTTATTGAATGGCATCATCGCGACGAGCACGATGGCGGCGGTCATCATGATCCAGAGCGCGGGCAGCTGGAACTGGCCGACAAAGTCGAGCACCCAGTGAAGGGCTGAGAAGTGGCCGCTGAGAACCACCACGGTGCAGCCAGCGACGACGATCGCGCTGAGACCCGTTAGCAGGCCCGCGAAACGTCTCATGCCGGCTGCTCCGACTTCAAACTATTCGGCCGCCGCCGGGGCTGGTTTGTCTCCCAGCGATTCCAGCATGGCGCGTGCGGCATCCGCGATCACCGTGCCGGGCGGGAAGATGGCCGACGCACCAGCTGCTTTCAGTGCATCATAGTCGCCGGGCGGGATCACGCCGCCTGCGATGATCTGTGTGCTGACGGCGCCTTCATTGCCGAGGGCGCGGCGAAGCTCTGGAATGAGCGTCAGGTGACCAGCGGCGAGCGAGGAGGCTGCAACGATATCGACATTCGCGGCGCGGGCGTCACGGGCGGCTTCTTCCGGCGTCTGGAAGAGGGGGCCGATCTCGACATCCCAGCCAAGGTCCATCAGCGCGGAGGCGACGACCTTCTGGCCGCGGTCATGTCCATCTTGGCCCATTTTTGCAATATAAATCCGCGGCTTGCGACCATTCTTTGAGACGAATGCCTCAGCGAGGTTGCGCGCTTCCTCGGCCTTGTCATTGTTGCCGATGGAGCCACCATAGACGCCCTTGATGGAGCGGATCACGGCCTGGTGACGGCCCTGGCTGCGCTCAACGGCTTCGGAGATTTCTCCGACGGTCGCCTTGGCGCTGGCGGCTTCGACGGCGAGCGCGAGAAGGTTGCCCTTGCCGCTTTCGGCCGCGAGCGCGATGGCGTCGAGCTTGGCATCTACTTCGGCCTGGTCGCGGTCAGCCTTGAGGCGTTTCAGCTTGTCGAGCTGCATACGGCGCACGGTGGCATTGTCGACCTTCAGAACCGGCACGTCCTCATCCTGGTCGAGCAGGAACTTGTTGACGCCGACGACGGTCTGCTCACCGCTATCGATGCGCGCCTGCGTGCGGGCCGCCGCTTCCTCGATACGAAGCTTCGGCACGCCTTCCTCGATGGCCTTGCGCATGCCGCCAAGCTTTTCGACTTCCTCAATATGGGTGAGGGCCTTGGCCGCAAGATCGTGCGTCAGGCGCTCGACATAGTAGGAGCCGCCCCATGGGTCGATGGTCTGGCACGCGCCGCCTTCCTGCTGCAGGAAAAGCTGCGTGTTGCGCGAGATGCGGGCCGAGAAATCGGTCGGCAGGGCAAGCGCTTCGTCGAAGCTGTTTGTGTGCAGAGACTGGGTCTGACCGCCGACAGCCGCGATGGCTTCAAGGCAGGTGCGAATGACATTGTTGTAGACGTCCTGCGCGGTAAGCGACCAGCCGGAGGTCTGGCTGTGCGTGCGAAGGCTCAGCGATTTCGGGTTCTTCGGGTTGAAGTTTTCCTTCACCAGCTTTGCCCAGAGAAGGCGCGCGGCGCGCATCTTGGCGACTTCCATGAAGGTGTTCATGCCGATCGCCCAGAAGAAGGAGAGGCGCGGCGCAAACTTGTCCACATCGAGGCCCGCATCGACCCCGGCGCGGATATACTCAATGCCGTCTGCCAGCGTGTAGGCGAGCTCGAGGTCCGCCGTCGCGCCCGCTTCCTGCATGTGATAGCCGGAGATCGAGATGGAGTTATATTTCGGCATGTTTTCAGACGTGTAGGCGAAAATGTCCGAAATAATACGCATCGATGGCTTGGGCGGATAGATATAGGTGTTCCGCACCATGAACTCTTTCAGGATGTCGTTTTGGATCGTCCCGGCGAGCTTGTCCGGCGAGACGCCCTGTTCCTGCGCCGCGGCGATATAGAGGGCGAGAATCGGCAGGACCGCGCCGTTCATCGTCATCGACACCGACATCTGGTCGAGCGGAATGCCGGAGAAGAGCGTGCGCATGTCATAGATCGAGTCGATGGCCACACCGGCCATGCCGACATCGCCCGTTACGCGGACATGGTCGGAGTCGTAACCCCGGTGGGTCGCGAGGTCGAAAGCGACTGACAGGCCTTTCTGACCGGCTGCGAGGTTGCGACGATAGAAAGCGTTGGAGTCCTCAGCCGTCGAGAAACCGGCATATTGGCGCACCGTCCAAGGCCGCTGGGTATACATGGTCGGGTAGGGGCCACGGCCAAACGGCGCGAGACCCGGATAGTCATCAAGGAAGTCGAGACCCTTGGTGTCTGCCGCCGAATAGGTCTTGGCGAGGTCGATGCCCTCAGGCGTTTCAAGCGACGGCTTGTGCGGCTGCGCAGGCGCTTTCGCGTCTGGCGTACCAAGGTCGAGCTTCGTGAAATCGGGGAAGGTCATGCTTACGGGCTCTTTCTCTCGATATAGGTGTCCAGAACGTTGAGCTCTAGTTCCAAATCGTCGGTTGTCGCTGGAATTTGGATAAACGGAATGAGGTGGGCACCAACTACGATTGCATAGGGCAAAGTGATGATTGCCATAACTAACAGGGCAACCCAATTCGGAACCAATTCAATTGAGCCGGATTTGCTCATGGCCAGGAACGCAAAGACAATAACTACGTAAAAAGGTGTAAGTATTTTGATGTAGCGGCTACGTTTAGCTACTACCGAACGCGCTTTTTCGAGGAATTCGACACGTCTTTTCATCTCCCAAATTGCAGGCATCTTACCAGAAGGCCCACGCAAACGCTCTTCGATCTGAACTGATCGCTGCCGCTGCTCTCTCGGAAGGTGATCGTAGTCAAAGTCCATGGCGCTACGCTCTCTCGACTCCCAGTTCGGCTTGGGCGATTTGCAGCATGTCGACCGCGTCGCAGCCCATGAAGATGTTGTTGTCGATGCCTGGCGCTTCGAACTTGCCAGCGAGGAAGACGCGGCTCGCGCCTGCGTCCTTGAGCGCCTTTGCGGCGGCTTCGGCTTCGTCCTCATAGCGTTTGTCGGCGCCGCAGATGACAGCAATCCGGCAGCCAGATGCCTTGAACGCATCGGCCAGAACCTCTGGCGTTTCAGGCGTCTTGTCGGCGTCGACGCCCACCACGCCGCCAGCGGCGAAGAGGTTACGGGCAAAGTCGGCGCGGGCATTGTGCTCGGCGAGCGGGCCCAACGTGGCGATGAAGATGGCCGGCGGCTTGCCCTTGCGATCTGCATGGGCGCTCGCGCGATCGCGCAGCGTCTCGAAATCACGGGCGAGGCGGATCGGCGCGAGCGGCTCGGCTTTTGTCGCCGCGCCAGACTTGTCTGGCAGGTCTTTCAGGAAGCTGGTGATGCCCTCGCTGGAGACGCTGGTCGCGCTGCTCTCGAACTTGATTTCTGCCACGGGTGCGGGCTCGCCATCGAGGAGCGGGAATTCGCTGACGCCGGTCAGCGGGCGCTTGCGCTTCGCGATAGCGGCAAAGCGGGCGTCGCGCGTTTCGGCAATGCGGGCCTGCAGCTTGCCGTCAACAAGGCTCTGGACGAGACCGCCTTCGGCCTCGATCTGCTGGAAGACGGCCCAGGCCGCTTCTGCCAGCTCATCGGCCAGCGTTTCTTCAAACCAGGCGCCGCCAGCCGGGTCCGCGATCTTGCCAAGGCCTGACTCTTCCATGGAGATGATCTGCGTGTTGCGGGCCGTGCGGCGGCCAAGCTCTTCCGGCACGCCGAGCGCTTCGTTGAAGGCGCGAACTGTTACGATATCGGCCCCGCCGACAGCGCCTGCAAAACAGGCCGCCGTGTTGCGCAGCATGTTCACCCAAGGGTCGTAGCGTGTCAGCATCCGGGCAGAGCTGACCGACTGGAGTGTCATCGGCTCAATCTCGAGGTCCATCGCTTCGAGGATGCGCGCCCAGAGACGTCGCGCGGCGCGAAGCTTGGCGATTTCGAGGCCATAATTGGCGCCAGCCGCCAGCGTGAAGACGGTCTGCGCGGGATAGGCGTTGATATCATAGCCAGCCGCAGCTAGGCGGCGCATCGTGTCCACGGCATGCGCCATGAGCGCGCCAAGCTCCTGGGCTTCAGAGCCGCCAGCCTCATGGACCGGGCGGGCATCGGCGCGAAGCGTGGTCGCTTTTGGATAGCGAAGGCAGAGAAGGCGCGAGAGCTCAGCAGTGCGCACGAAGGCAGCATCGATGCCGCCAGCGACTTCGCCGGTGCGCAGGAGCAGGCCAACCGGGTCGATATTGAACGCGAATTGGAGATTGTCAGAGCCGTCTTGCTGCTCTCCCCAAAGGGCGAGGAGGCTGGCAACCGAAGTGCCCGAACCCTGACCGCGATGGTCGAGCGCGATGGTCGCGATGTCGGCGCGCACGCCATTGAGGGCCGTGGAAAGCGTTTCTGCATCCTTGACGGCAACCCCGTCAGTGCCCGTGCAGTCGATAGAAAGTTCAACGGAAGATACACCGCGCTCAAGGTCTCTCAGGATCTCGGCATTGGTAACTTCCGGATCGGGATGGGCGAAGGCCTGGCGGATGTCCCATGGCAGGAAGGCATCTGGCTCTGCGCTCGCGCCGCGAAGGAAGGGCGCCTCGCCGGGTGCGCCGCGCGGATCGGAAGCGCTGGCGAAATCGCTTTCGCGATAGAGCGGCTGGATGGTCAGCCCGTCATCTGTCTGGCGCTGGAGCTTTTCGACCCCGCCGCCCTTCAGGGCCTTGGAGACCGCGTCCAGCCAGTCTGCCTCGTTCGCTTCATCAAAAGCGCTGCTCAGTTTCAGAAAACCGTCTGCCATATCTCATCCGTACCCAATTACCTGCACCGCTGTATAGGGTTCGCGCCGCCTTGAAGGTCAAGAGTTTCCATCGCGGCATAACTGCACTGGCGGGCCTTCGAATATGTATTTTCCCTCATTTGACTCATTAGGGCGATCATGTGCAAATGAGAATGAATCGCAAATAGGGAGTTTGCCCATGTATAATCTCGACCGCGACCACCATTCGATTGCGCCCATGTCCGGAGCCACCTCGCCCGCCAGAGGGCAGGGCAGGCTTCTGGACTGGATCGACAGCCAGGCGAAGGTCACCCGAATCTGGCTGGACCAGCTTATTGCAGAGGGCGACCCCGACGACATGATCAGCCTCATCCATCGCCAGGCGGCGTGGCTCGACATGATGCGCTCGCGGCTTGCCGGAAGCTGAACTTCGGCACGGTCGGAAAGTGTTGGGGACGCGCTGTGGGAAGAAGCGCGCGTTTCCCCGCAAATCCATGGTGCAGTGACGGTGTACTGGCGGTGTTTCCGGACGGTGCACGCAGAGCCTGCGAATGACGCCGCGAAACACTTTCAGCGATCAATCACCAATAGCGACGGGCGATTGCAGAATTTCATCCGACAGCGGTCGTTCGCGTCGATAGTCGGCGGCGATGAGAAAACGCCTTCCTGACTTTGGCCGCCTGCCAGCGGGCCGGATGCTGACCCTGCTGAAGCTGGAGGTGGGCCTGCGGCGCGGCGACACCTATGAGGCGCTGGCGAAGCGGCTCGGCATCTGTCTCAGCTCCTCCAAGGTCTGGGCGCGAGAGTTCGGCTTTCGCAAATGCGACCTCGATCAGGAAACGGCAGAAGAACAGGCGGCGCGGCATGCAAGCTGGGCGCTGGCGCTGTCCGACCTTGGCCGACAGGATGAGGCGGCGGGCTATGAAGCGGAGGCGCGCAAGCTCGAAGCTCTGCTGTCACGGCTGTCCAAGCGGGCGGCGAAAGACCCGGAGCGGCCAGACCCGCTGGAGCCGGCGCTTGTCTTTGTTGAGAAGGTGCGCGCCACGCTGGGCCCGGAAGCCGAGGTCGATGACGTCTTCAGGCATATTGCCGACTATTATCGCGGGCTTCGGGCACTGGGGGCGACGCTGCTTGGCGATGGGCAGGCGCGCTGGATGAAAGGCCCGCCCAAGGGGGAGCTGCCTAAGACCCCTGACTGGCTGCCCTGCGACCCGTGGGCAGTGCTCGATGATGCAGAATGGGAAACGGAGGTCGGACGTGCGCTGGAGCTGTTGTGAGGGGCGCTGAGGAATAGGGACGCATCCTTCGACAGGCTCAGGATGAGGTGGTGGGGGTGTTTTAGACGACTTGGCCGCAAGAGCGGCGGAAGCGCCGGACGGTTTCGGCCATTCCATGGGTGAGCGCGTCTGCCGTCAGATTATGGCCGATGGACACTTCGGCGAGATCGGGAATACGCGCGACGAGGGCGGGCAGATTGTCGACGGTGAGATCGTGCCCTGCATTGATGCCGAGGCCGTGCTGGCGCGCGGCGTCCGCCGTCTGGCCAAGCTTTTCCAGCTCTGCGGCGGTGGTGACGGCGTCATTGAACGCGCCGCCATAGGGGCCGGTATAAAGCTCGATCCGGTCGGTGCCGGTGCTGACAGCCGCTTCAAGTTGCTTCGGGTCCGGATCGGGATCGGCAAAGAGGGAGAGGCGCGCACCGGTATGTTTCAGGCGGCTGACAATCGACTGGAGTTTGAAGGCGTGGGTCCTGAAGTCCCAGCCATGATCCGAGGTCGGCTGCGAGGGCGCGTCGGGCACGAGCGTGATCTGGTGCGGCCTGATCTTCTCGACCAGCGCCATGAAAGCCTCGTTCGGATAGCCTTCGATGTTGAACTCGCGGTCCGGAAATTCTCTGGTGATGAGGTTCATCAGGTCCGGCACGTCAGCGCGGGTGATGTGACGCTCATCGGGGCGAGGGTGAACGGTGAGACCTGCGGCGCCCGCCTCAAGCGCGATGCGGCCAAGGTCAACCACGCTCGGCCAGGGCAGGTTGCGGCGGTTGCGCAGGAAGGCAACGGCATTGAGATTGACTGAGAGTTCGGTCATGGCCGCTCCGCAAATTCGTTCGGTTTGCACGCCTCGCATTTAGGACCGGAACGCGCGCTTCGCCATAGCCGATCCTGAAAGGGCAAACTTTCACTTCGATCAAGCCGATGTCGCAATTTGCGCTGGCGCACAGTAGGGATGGTCACAAACATAAAAGTCAAAGGCGAGGAAAACCCGATGAGACTGAAAGCCCCGCGCATCGCGCCATTGTCCAATGAGGAAATGAGCGACGAGCAGAAAGAGATGATGGGTGAGCGGTTTGACCGCAATGCCATCTTCAACGTGTTCCGCACGATCGCCCGCGCGCCAAAGGCGTACAAAGCCTTCATGCATTGGGGCGGCTATATCCTGTCCAGGCGTAATGATTTGTCGGCGCGCGACCGGGAGCTCGTCATCCTGCGGGCGGGTTATAACTGGAAGGCCGGCTATGAATGGGCCCAGCATGTCGTCATCGGCAAGGAAGCGGGCCTCACCGATGAAGAGGTTGAGCGGATCAAGGCCGGACCGGATGCCGATGGCTGGAGCGCGATTGATGCGGCCATGCTGCAGGCGACCGATGAGCTGACGTCGGATGCCTTCATTACGGATGCGACCTGGGCGCGGCTGTCCGACCTCACCGACAAGCAGAAGATGGACCTTGTGATGACGGTTGGTCAGTACACGCAGGTTTCCATGATGCTGAACTCGTTTGGTGTGCAGCTGGACGAAGGGCTGACGCTGGACCCGGATCTCGCAAAATGAGCGGCATTGATGTTGCCGGACGGCTGAGCGGCAAGGCGGCGATCATCACCGGTGCGGGCCAGACGCCGGGCTCGACGGTCGGAAATGGCAAGGCTTGCGCGCTCCTGTTTGCGCAGGCCGGGGCGCGTGTCGCCTGCATCGACCGGGACTTGTCGAGCGCGCAGGCGACGGTGGACGCCATCCGGGAGGCTGGCGGCGACGCCCTTGCGCTGGAGGCAGACATCACCGTTGCCGATCAGGCCGGGTCTGCCGTGCGGACCGCGCTGGAGACGTTCGGGCGGATCGACGCGCTCGTGAACAATGTCGGCATTGGCGCGGCAGGGGACGGACCGGTCAAACACCTCACCGAAGAGGCGCTGGACCTCACCCTGTCGGTCAACTTCAAATCGGCCTGGCTGATGACAAAGGCGTGCCTTCCCGCAATGGAAGCGCAAGGGGCCGGAGCCATCGTGAATATCTCGTCTCTCGCCTCGATCGCAGGCCATCACATGATGGCGTATGAGACCTCTAAGGCGGCCATGAACCGGATGACGGAGGCAACGGCGCTTTCGGTAGCCAGAAAGGGCGTTCGCTGCAATGCGATCCTGCCCGGTCTGATGGACACGCCGATGGCGATTGAAGGCATTTCCCGCAAACGCGGCATCCCGGCCGAACAGCTGCGCGCGGAGCGCGGCGCGATGGTCCCGCTCGGCCATATGGGCACGGCCTGGGACGTCGCCCATGCGGCGTTGTTCCTCTGCAGCGATGAGGCGGCCTTCATCTCAGGCGCGCTGCTGCCGGTCGATGGCGGACAGGGCGCAAGGCGGGGATAGGGGTGTTTTGGACGGCCATCGAGTGTAGAATGCGTGCTCAAGAGAATTGAAGATCGTCGACTATCACCAGAAAGGGACTGAGATGACTTCGCTTCAGGTGCCGGTCCACCCCGGTGAAATTCTCAAGCATGAGTTTCTGGACGAGCTGGGCCTGAGTGCTGGCAGGCTCGCGCGTCATATCCACGTCCCCCGTACACGGATAGAGCGCCTCGTGAAGGAAGAAACGTCCATGACGGTCGACACCGCTACGCGGCTTTCAAAGGCGTTCGGCACGAGCGTTGAGTTCTGGATCAATCTGCAGGTCAATTACGATCTTCTGTGCAATGAACCGGCCGCCGACATCTCAGAGATTGAGCCGATCATCGCAGCCTAGCGAACTCGTCAGTCTTCACGCCACGAAGGTCGCTCGTCGCCCCAGCTTTCGGCGACGATCTGATCGATCTGGTCTTTCTGAATACGAGGAACCGTGGTGGGGGCCAGTGGGTCAGAGACCGGGTAGCTCCACCAGTACTCGTAAAAGCGACTTTCTGCTTCGGCGGGCGTCATCGCTGTTTTCTTGGAATCGTACCCGGCATCACGCGCGCGGGTGATATCCGAGTTCTTGTGATAGGGCGAACCAATGGTCACCAGATAATTGCCATCCAGATCGTAGAGTACGTCGCCTTCCACTGGAGAGCGCATTTGCTCGACATCAATATTATCAATGACTTGGCCGTCGGGATCGTGTTCGCCATAGATGAGTTTGAGTTGGGCGCGCCGTAGTTCGACAGGTTCGCATGTACGGACGACTTCCTTTCGCCACATCAGACCGAGGGGCTCATTGATCCATGCGCCCAGCTCTTCGTGCCAGATCCACTCCTGAATGTCGCTTGGAGGCGGAAGTTCAAGTGGAGGGGGCTCCATGTAGAGAAGGCGTGGCGCGAAAGTCTGAGTGAACTGGAAGATGGGCGCAGCTGACCGGGCAGTGGGATTGAAGTAGGCCCAGCTCAACAGGAACGACCAGATGAGCAGGGCGGCTGCCGCCAAGTTTACCAACCAGAGAAGCCAGAAAGTTCGATGGGCGGTTCTAGACAGAAGCGCATGAAAAGCTTGGACGATGAGGAGCGCGGCGGCGCTGACGCCGATGACAAGAAGCCACTCCATCGGCCCGTCGAAGCGGTGGGTTGCCCCCATAAAGGCGACCGGCAAGTCCTGGCAATCGGGAACGGTGACCGTGCCCCAGATATCTACGATGCGCTTGAAGAGAAGCGAGGAAATCAGCGTGAGAAAGATGCTCCAGGTGAGCGGGTCCAGCCCGGTCAGCATGTTCTTTCGACTTACTACGCTCGTCCTCACCACCGCATGCTAGAAGGTTGAACCAGAAGGCGAAAGCAAAACCTGCCGCTCAATCCCGATCGCTTCCAGAAACCGCTCATCGTGGCTGATGGCGAGGATGGCGCCGTCATAGGATTGGAGGGCGGCCTCCAGAAGGCTGACGGCGTCCATGTCGAGATGGTTGGTTGGTTCATCGAGGAGGAGGAGTTCGGGCGGCTGCGGCGCGGCGAAGGCGGCGGCGAGGGCTGCGCGAAGGCGCTCTCCGCCAGATAGCGTGCCGGCGAGTTGGAGGGCATCGTCAGCGCGAAAGGCAAAGCGGGCAAGCTGGGCGCGCGCTTCATTCTCACTGAGAGACGGGGCGAGGCGTCTCATATTCCCTATGAGCGAGCTTTTGGGATCGAGCGACGAGCTGTGCTGGTCTAGCAGGGCTATACGATCTGTATGCAGACTGATGGTGCCCGAGGTTGGGGGCAGCTGTCCTGTGATGAGCTTGAGGAGCGTCGATTTGCCGGAGCCATTCGGCCCCTTGATGGCGAGGCGCTGGGGCCCGCGAAACTCAAACGACAGCGGGCCGAAAAGCTGGCGCTCACCAAAGCGCATTTCGGCGTCCTGAACGCCGAGCAGCTGACGCGAGGCGGGGAGGTCGCAGGCGGGCAGCTCAATGGTGAGCGGGGTGATGCGTTCGAGCTGGGCGTCTGCATCCCTAAGGGCGGCCTGCGCCTCGCCAAGCTGGCGGCTGGCGAGCATGTTGCCGCGCCCGCTGGTCGCTTCGGCGCGTTGCGCACGGGCATCAAGGACGATTTTTGGCTGGTCGCCGCGTGCGCGCACGGCCCGGCCGCGCGCGTCGGAGCGGTCCTGGCGTTCCTTGGCCTGCTGGGTCTTGCGTTCGGTGGTTTTCAGGCGGTTTGCGGCGCTGGTCGCTTCGGCTTTTGCGCGGGCGCGGGCGGCGTCCCGGGCCGCTTCAAACTCTGACCAGCCGCCGCCGAAGACGGTGCAGCCAACGGGGGTCAGCTCCACGATCCGGTCCATCCGCTCTAGCAGGGCGCGGTCATGGCTGGCGATCAGCAGGCCACCGGACCAGTTCTCGATGAGAGACATGACGCTGGCGCGGCCTTCGGCGTCGAGATTATTGGTCGGCTCATCGAGGAGGATGAGGTCAGGCTCTGCCAGCAGGAGACGGGCAAGGCCGATGCGCGTGCGTTCACCGCCGGAGAAGGTCGCGACCTTGCGGGCTGTGTCGACGCCGGCGAGGCCGGTGTCGGCGAGCGCCTTGTCGAGGCGCGCGTCCAGCGTCCAGTCGGCGGCGTCGAAATCCTCCGCTGTGCCGTCGCCAGCGGTGATGCGGGCGAGGCGGGCGAGGTCTGTCCGGACGCCCAAAGCTTCGGCCACGGTTTCGGCCTCATCAAAGTGCTGCTGGAGCATGGCGGTGCGGCCATGCACGCCGATCTGGCCGCGCGCAGGGGCGAGCTCGCCCGCGATTGCTTTGAGGAGCGTGGACTTGCCACAGCCATTGCGTCCAACGAGGCCGACAGCCTCGCGTCCGAGTGACAGGGTCAGATTGTCAAAAAGTGTGTCGCCTTCAGGCGTGGCGAGCGACAGGGAGTCGAGAGTGAGACAGGAAGACATGAGGGACCTCTCGGGTCAGGTAAACAGGCAGCGCGAATTGGGTGCGTGCTTGATCCATGTCTTCGGTGTCCTTTCGGCCTCTTGAGGGGCCTAGATAAGGGGCAGCGACGCGGGGCGCAAGGAAAACCCGTGGACGGTAAGCGCAGGCTGGGTCATGCTGGCGAGAGCGACGGGAGGGCCGCCATGACCAGCATTCTTGAACAACCGCTTGATCTGCCATGCGGGGCGCGCCTGCCGAACAGGCTCTGCAAGGCGGCGATGACCGAGCAGCTGGCCGGGCCGCTGAACCGCGCCGATGCGCGTCACGCGAAGCTTTACGAGACATGGGCGGGCAGTGGCTGCGGCCTGCTCCTGACGGGGAATGTGCTGGTCGACCGGATGCATCTGGAAAGCCCCGGCAATGTCGCGATTGTGGGCGATCAGCCGCCGGAACACATTGCGGCGCTGAAGGCGTGGAGTGCGGCAGCGAAATCGCAGGGCGCGGCGGTGTGGATGCAGATCAGCCATGCCGGGCGCCAGACGCCGACTATCGTCAACAAGACGCCAGTGTCTGCCTCCGACCTCCAGCTGGAGCTGCCGGGCAACCAGTTCGGCAAGCCGCGCCCGATGACAGGGCAGGAGATACAGGCGACGATTGCGGCCTTTGCCCATGTCGCCAAGGTCGCCAAGGAAACCGGCTTTGACGGGGTGCAGGTGCATGGCGCGCATGGCTATCTGATCAGCCAGTTCCTCTCGCCGCGCTCCAATATCCGCAATGATGAGTATGGCGGCTCGCTGGAGAACCGGGCGCGCTTCCTGCTCGAGACGGTGGATGCGGTGCGCGCGGCGGTGGGGCCGGATTTTGGTGTCGGAGTGAAGCTCAACTCGGCAGACTTCCAGCAGGGCGGTTTCAGCTTTGAGGACTGTATCCAGGTGGTCGAGTGGCTGAACGACAAATCCATCGACCTGCTGGAGATTTCCGGCGGCAATTATGAGCAGCCGGCGCTGCTCGGCATTGAGGGCATGCAGGCACGAGAGGAGCAGGCGGTACGTGCCAGCACCAAGGCGCGCGAGGCCTATTTCGTCGACTATGCCGCCATGGTGCGCGAGCGCGCGAAGATGCCGGTCATGGCGACGGGCGGGTTCCGCTCCAGAGTGGCGATTGAGGAGACGGTTTCGGCTGGCATGGCCGACATGATCGGGCTTGGCGCACCGCTCTGCGGTGACCCGCATGGGCCTGCGCGCCTGCTATCGGGCGAGAGCGAGCGGCTGGAAAACCATGCCAAGAAGATGCGCCTTGGCCCAGGCTTCCTCGGCCCCAATAGCGGCATCGGCATGATCAAGATGGTCAACGCGCTGGGCCAGATGGCGTGGAACTACCTCGCAATTGAAGCGATGGCAGAGGGGCGGCAGCCGCCGAAGGGCAAGGGGCTGCTGTCGAGTTTCATGAAGCACCAGGCGCGCCAGCAAAAGCAGGCGAAGGCGCTGGAGCGTTAAGTCAGCGGGATTGATCGTCCGCTCGGCTCGTCCTTCGACTTCGCTCAGGATGAGCCTTTTTGGCGTGATTTAGAGCGGCTTATTATCCGGTTACGGATTGCCTAATTGGTAAATGGACGGTGAGATAAGCACCATTATTACTATTTAAAATATGTAGCCTATCCAGTACATAACGTACAGCGAAGGGTTTTTAACTTTGGCTTCTTTGAGTGTGAGATTGTGGCGAATTCGAAGAGGTTGCCAGAGTGTGTGAACTAAGATTCCCACAAGACCACAGATCGGAATAACGTAGCGTTGCACCTCCTCTGGCGCAAACACCAGAATAGCCGCTGCCAGCAATACCATTATCGTGGTGACGACCAGGTTTTTTACATAAAACATTTCTTCAATCCAACGAGCCGCAGATAGTTGTATTCTCCGCTTCGCTCAGGATGAGCCTTTTGGAGCGCTTTGCAGAGCCGCTCATCCTGAGCGAAGTCGAAGGATAAGCGGCTCCCGGTTGTCCTTCTCGACTAGATACTGCCGCGCTCGCGGAGGCGCTGGATGTAGTGGCGGACATCGTATTTTTCGTCGCCCTCATGGCGGGGGGCATAGCTGGCATAGGCGACTTTCAGGGCATCCATGCGCTCATCGATCCGGACGGTATTGTAGGCGTGCGAAACCACGAAGCGTTCGCCTTCGAGGATTTGCGGATAGATGATCCCGGCGAACTCATCGGCATGCATCGCGACGTCTTCGAAGCCGGGGGTAAGCTCGGTTGAGACCCAGCCGGGGATGATGAGGCCGACAGTGATGAAGTCAGGCATCTGATCACGGAAGGTTTCTGTCAGGCCGAGGACGGCATGTTTGGAGGCGATATAGGCGGCAGCATTAGTGGCGCAGAAAAAGGAGTTCTCCGAGCCGGTATTGTAGATCATGGCGGGCGTGGCTTGCTGCTTCATGCGCGCGCCGAAAACGCGGCAGCCATGCCAGACGCCCCAGAAGTTGACGTTCATGATGTGGTGCGCGTCGTCCATCGGTACGTCAGGCAGGCGCTTTTCGCGGCTGCCAATACCAGCATTGTTGAGCAGGACATCGCAGCCGCCATAAGTGTCCCAAGCGAAGTCAGCGAGGGCTTCCACCTGTGCAAGATCAGTCACATCGCAGACCTTGTAGGTGGCTTCAGTGCCCATTTGCCTGAGCGCCTCACAGGCATCCTGCAGCCGGCTTTCGCGTGGTTCAGCCAGGATGATCCGCGCGCCGTCTGCGCCGAATTGCTTGGCCAGCGCAAACCCGATGCCGGTTGCGCCGCCCGTGATCACGACTGTCCTGTCTTTCATGCTGATTGCCATGCGATCGCCCTCCCTTTGGTATTTGCCCTCGATTTCCGAGATGCTTTCGGCAAGGATGACGGCATGGGCGCGAGGGGGCAATCGAAACCATGATACTTCGCCGGTTGAGCAAGCATATGGGCGAGCAGAACTGGCTCGCTGTGGGGCTGGATTTCTTCATTGTCGTGCTGGGTGTGTTCATCGGTGTGCAGCTTGGCAACTGGAACGGGGCGCGAGCGGATCGGGCGGCCTATGAAGATGCGCTGGACCGATACCGCGCGGAGATCGCCGTCAATCTGGAGACGCTGGTCGATGCAGATGAAGGAAACATTGTGCGCCTGCAGCAAGTGGGTGTTGCCATTGATGCGCTTCAGGCCTGCCGGGACAGTGATGAAGCGCGTTCGCTGATCAATCATGCGCTGAACCGGATCATGGGCACGTCAGGTCTCTCACTGAGAGATAGCGCTCTTCAGGAACTCACGTCATCGCCGCGCCTGCTTGCCCAGCAGGATGAAGAGGCACGTCGCCGGTTCAGCGACACCGCCTATCTGAAATCGGTCTTTCTGCGCGAAGCCAATTTCATAGAGATGATCCCGCTTGAGGAACGCACTCAGGACAATCCGATCATTGAAATCGGGCCGCGGGAGATGCGGGAAGTCGATTATGCCGGCGTCGACTATTCCCGCGCTGAGCGGAAGTTGCGGCTCTCAGTTCCGGTGAGCGTCGCCTGCCAAGACAACCAGCTGATTAAGGACTTCTATACCTGGGAGCGCTGGCAATCGGCGCTGCCGGCCGTCACCCGTATACTGCGCACTCAGCTGGAGGAAGATCTCGACTGGCTGGACGCGCGAAGCTGAGCGGCAGCGATTTTCCCAACGTCATGTCTTGTCGCGCGCGCGCGCGAAGTTAGGTCTGCGGCAGTGAGGAATTTGCTTTAGAGGGAAGCGTCCAATGTCCGTGCCATCCATTTTTTCCAATCTGCGTCTGCCGGTCATCGGTTCGCCGCTTTTCATCATTTCCGGCCCAGAGCTTGTCATTGCCCAGTGCAAGGCCGGTGTTGTCGGCTCTTTCCCGTCGCTGAATGCGCGTCCGATCAGCCAGCTCGATGAGTGGCTGGACCAGATCACCTCTGAGCTCGACGCCTATAACAAGGCCAATCCGGACCGTCCGGCCGCGCCATTCGCGGTGAACCAGATCGTCCACAAGACGAATAACCGTCTCGAAGAAGATCTTGAGCTTTGCGTGAAGTACAAGGTGCCGTTCGTGATCACATCGCTGGGGGCGCGCACCGAAGTGAATGACGCGATCCAGTCCTATGGCGGTATCGTCATGCATGACGTCATCAACACCGTTTTCGCGCACAAGGCGCTTGAGAAGGGCGCCGACGGCCTGATCGCTGTGTGCTCGGGCGCTGGTGGCCATGCAGGCACGCTGTCGCCATTTGCGCTGATCCAGGAGATCCGCCAGTTCTTTGACGGCCCGCTGGCGCTGTCAGGGTCTATCGCGCATGGCGGTTCGATCGCGGCGGCGCAGGCCATGGGCGCTGACTTTGCCTATATCGGCTCTGCCTTCATCGCCTGTGACGAGGCCCGCGCGGCCGATGGCTACAAAGACATGATCGTCGATAGCGCGTCGAAGGACATCATCTATTCCAACCTGTTTACCGGCGTGCATGGCAACTATCTCGCCCCGTCCATTGCGGCAGCTGGCCTCGATCCGAATGACCTTCCGGAGAGCGATCCGAGCAAGATGAACTTTGGCTCTGGCGGCAACCAGAAGTCCAAGGCGTGGAAGGATATCTGGGGCTGCGGCCAGGGTATTGGTGCCATTGAAGAGCGCATGCCGACGGCGAAGTTCGTCGACAAGCTGGAGCGCGAATACAACGAAGCCATCGCAGCCCTGTCGACGGGCCGGGCCTTTGCGCCTGCAGGCTGATCTTTGCTGAAAGATGACTAGGTTGGTGCATCGCCGACGGGCGGTGCATCAGCTGCTTGCGCGATGTAGAGAATTCGCGCTTTGCTGAGAAGCACAACATGCTGGCTTTCTGTCGGGGGGCAGGGGCTGGCGTGCGTAGATGAAACCGGAAGGGGACCCCGGAATGAAACACCAATTCCTGAAGCTTGCGATTGGCCTGTCACTTAGCGTTGCCTTCGCCTTGCCCGCAGCGGCCGACGCGTTGAGCGATGCGCTGGAATGCGAGCAATTCCTTGTCATGTCGGCGGGGCATGTTCAGCCCGGCTCTGATGCCGAGACCGAGGTGAAAGAGCTGACCAGCGCCTGGTCGACCCAAGTTAAGCTGCTGTCGGGTGAGCCTGACACGCTTGTCGACGACCGCACCGCGGCAGGGCAAGCCTTGTTCAGTGTGATCTATACCGGTGACGCGGCGCAGAAGCAGGCGCTGCAGACCTCACTTCTGAGGTGCAAGACACCGCCTGTCATGGAGACGTCCAGCTATCCCGACCTCACTTGCGCGCGATTTGCGCAATATGTCGAGAAAGCGTCGAATGACACGATCGCCCAGCAGGAACGCTCTGCTGCCGGTTACGATAGTGAGGGCGAAACAGAGAAGGCCGCGGTGGCGCGAGGCTATGTCGATGCGGCGCGCCAGCTTTTGAAGCCGGCATCGGCGATCAAGCATGCTTTTTTCAAGGCGCAGCCAAACACCCGCGTCGAACCGCATCATTTCGGGCTTTTTGGTGATGAGCGCGCGCCTGTGTTGGCCGCCTGCACAGCATCGATGGGGCTTGCCGAGTAGGGGCAGGCAGGCGTCGCTTAGGTGAGCCGCGTGGGCGGTTACCCAGCGGACTTTCTGCGTTCAGAGCGCCGACGCGCCTTGGCCTTTGGCGGGACGGATTGAATTCGTCCGCCCCCTGACTGGCCCGGTCATAGTGTCTTCCGTCGAAGGAGGACACCGCTCTTGCTTTATCCCAACCCCGAAAGCGCAGTCCGCGCATTGTCAGCCCATTGGCGCTGGCCGCACTTCAGTGTGCGGGAGTTTTCGTGCCGATGTGGCAGGCGCTTTTGCAGCGGGCAGTACTGGCACGATGCTGAGTTTCTAGATGCGCTGCAGGATATGCGGGCGCGGGCGGGTGGGCCGCTTGTCCTGACGTCTGGACACAGGTGTGCCGGTTGGAACGCGGCGGTCGGCGGAGCGCCGCTATCGCGGCACAAGCAGATCGCTGCGGATATCCAGATTGCAGGGCATCGCCGTGAGGCGTTGCTCGATGCGGCAATCGGGGCCGGGTTCACCGGGCTCGGCCTTGGGCGAAGCTTCCTTCATGTCGACAGGCGGGCGCGGCCGGCGCGCTGGTACTATCCAGGAAGCGAGAGACTATGGATCCAATAACAGGCCTGGCCGCGAGTGCGGCAGGCGGCGGGCTGTTTGGCCTTATCGGCACAGCCCTTGGGCGGGTGGCAGGCTATTTCGAGACGCGCCAGCGCCTGCAGCACGAAACAGAGCGCTGGGCGCATGAGACAAAGCTGCTTGAGCTTCAGAGGCATGCGCGTGCAGAAGAAACCGAAGGCGAGCTGGCGCTTGCGGAGGTAAGCGGGCGCTGGGCTGGGCTGTCGGCGTCCATGGCGGCCGAGGCGGCTATTGGCGAGAGCTATAAATGGGTGAATGCGGTGCGCGGCGTGACCCGGCCGGCGCTGACGCTGCTGCTCTGGCTGATCGCCGGACTGATATGGATCGGCGCGGACGGAGCAGGGCGGGCCTCGATCATTGAAACCGCGACATTCGCAGCGACGGCCGCAACGCTCTGGTGGTTTGGTGACCGCGGACCGCGGCGCGGGCGCACCGGGTAACAGGCAAGAAAAAAGGCGGGCCATGCACGGCCCGCCTTCCTTGGTCTGGTCTCAATAGAGGGGTCCTAGAACCCGCACTTGGTGTCGAAGAATTCGAAGAATTCCGGCAGCCATTGCATGTTCCACTCATAGAACCATGGGCTGTGACCCATATCCTCGATCTCGATATAGGTATAGTCGGCGTTGATGGCTTCCATCCGTTCAACCCAGCGGCGGCTGTGTTCCACCGGGACCGTTGAGTCGAAGTCACCATGCACGATGAACATCGGGCGTTCGACCTGATCGGCTTTCTCGATCGGGTTTACGCCGGTGATGGTCGGCTTCTGGAACTCACGCAGGAAGCGGCTGCCTGCGAGACCACCGCGGATGCGGGAGATGTCGGACACGCCAGCACCTGCCGCGATGCAGTTGAACATGGAGTCCGGACGGGTGGCAGCGACAAAGGCGCTGTAGCCGCCATAGCTCCAGCCGAAGAAGCCGAGCTTGTCAGGATCTGCGATGCCGCGATCGACCAGCGCCTGAACGCCGTCCTCGACATCATCCTGCATGGAGAGGCCCCACTGATTGTCGCCTGCCATCCAGTGGTCCTTACCGAGGCCGTCAGAGCCGCGATAGTTTGGCTGGAACACAGCATAGCCGCGATTGGCGAGCATCTGTGCCCACTCGTCATAGCCGAGACGGTCACGGACCCAAGGGCCACCGTGCGGCATTGCGATGAGCGGGAAAGGCCCTTCCATGCCGACCGGGGTCGTCACATAGCCGGAAATCTCGCGGCCATCGCGGGCCTCGTAGACAACGAGCTCCTGAGGAGACAGCGCCTCATCCGGGATCTCATTGTTACGCGAGATGACAGGGGCAACCTTGCGGTCCTTCAGCATGTACCAGCTGCCGGAGTCGCGCGGACCCGTCACATAGAGAAGCGTGACTTCATTGTCGTTCGAAACGCGCTCGATCCGAACCTGCTTGCCCGGAAATGCCTGTTCGAGCGAGGCGTGAAGGTCGCGGAAGTAAGGCTCGAAATAGTAAGGCTTCGTGCCTTCCAGATCGTCATACATAAAACCGACAATGACTTCGCCATCAGACAGGCGAGGGCTCTCGATTACATCGACGGCATCGTAATTCTCGGTGCCAAAGACGAGTTCCTGTTCGCCGGTATTGATGTTGAGCTCATATATGCCGGTCACATTGTTGCCGTTGCCATTGGAGACGACTGTCGCGATTTCCGGACGTTGCGGATCGTAGAAACCGATCAGGGCAAAACGGTCGCGGTTGGATGCGTCGAGCGCGCCGATTTCCTTCCAGTCATCATTGGCAGACACGCGTGCATAGGTCACGACACGGTTGGTTGCGCGGTCGTATTCCTGGGCGCCGCGGGCTTCGCCGGAGCGGTCGAAGATGAAGCTCTGGAAACGGCCGCCGCCGCGGAGGACCCGCTCGCGGTTCGCATTGCGAACATCGGTCACGTAGTAGTTTGGCGAGGAGCCTGGCTCTTCGGTGTGAGAGATAAGCACCTTGTTTGGCTGGTCGGGCAGGGTACCGACAACGCTGCCGATGCCGAGATCGCCCATGAACTCCGTCATGCGGTCGCGCGGGTTCATCCGACCGCTTGCACGAACCAGCGATGTCCACTCACCGCTTTCAACGTCGTAGGAGGCTGTGCGAGGCAGGTAGACGGGACGCCCCTGGCTCTGCTCCTCGAGGATGAAGTTCACGACGAGGTGGGTGTCGTTCGCCCAGTAGATGTTCTGCGGCTGGAGGCCTTCGGTCTGGATCGCCTGGATCGAGCCCTGAATATCGTCGGTGTCGAAGACGACGAGTTCGGGCTCTGCGCCCCGCTCGCGGCGCATGAGCATCGCCATGCGCTCACCGTCTGGCGCCATATCGAGCGCCTGGACTTCTTCAGTATCGGCCCAGACTTCGACTGGAACCGGTTCAGGCGCCGCTTCTGCGACCGCCGTAAATACAAGTGAGACGCAGACTGCGCCCATGACCCTGAGCATCACGTTTTCTCCCGCTAATTGATATTAACGAAGTCAGCAAAGGACGGTCCCAAAGGCAAGGCCACAGGGGGGCAAAGCTGCATAAAAAAAGCCCGAAGCGTGATGCTTCGGGCTTTCCCTTGAAGGGACCAGAGCGACCGGGGCCGCTCTGGCTATTTGCGGAAGGCTTAGAAAGACTTCGTGATGTTGAGGAACAGGGTCCGGCCACCGAGGTCGTAACCAACGCCGCCGATGTTCGACAGCTCTGGGTTGTCGGTGTTCGGTGGTGCGTTGTTGAAGATGTTCGAAACACCACCACGGACGATCATCGTATCACCTTCCCAGGCGAGCGAGATGTCGTGGACCCAGTAGTTCTCCAGACCGTCAACTTGCAGACACGGACGGTCATTCGCCAGCGCTGCGTTGAAGCAGGTGTAGAAGTTCGACTGGATTGGCTCGTTACGCTCGTCCGGACGGGTGTCTTCGACCATTTCGTCGATCCAGCGCGATTGCCACAGGAAGCGCCAATCGTTCCAGGAGAAGACGTTCGTCAGGTTGAGACGCCATTCCGGGTTACCGTACTCGGTCAGGTCGTCGTCGATACGAACACCGGTTGCCTCGAAGATTTCTTCGGTCTGCGTCAGAGACTGGGTCGCACGTGCGATCAGATCGTAGCGGACTTCGCCTTCCATGTAAGGAGCGTTGAAGTCGATACCGAATTCGAGGTTGTAGTCGATGCCTTCGGAGACTTGCTCACCAAGGTTCTGCTGGAGAGCAGAAACGAAGGTGATTTCACCCGAGGTGTCGTCGCCAGCAACACGCGGTGCACGCGTGAGGAACTGACAGCGAGCATCGGTCAGGCCTGGGCTGTCGTAGCAGAGGCTGGTGATAACAGCAGCCGTCAGCTGGTCGACTTCGTCCTGAACCTTGATCTCGTAGTAGGTCACAGACGTACGGAGATCGAAGCGGTCGGTCCAAGGCTGTTCAAAGACGAGGCCTACGGACAGAGCTTCAGAGGTTTCGGCCTCGAGGTTCGGGTTGGAGCCCGAAGCAACGCGGGTCGGTGCACCGAAGAAGACCGGGTTGGACGTGCCGAGGCCGCGAACACCGAGCGAGAACGGATCGGTTCCCGGGATGTTGTATGGGCCGCCACCGTTCAGACAGTTCTGAATGACGTCCGGGTCGCGCGGGTCGAGGGCCGGAACATATTCACGCGTGTCTGGCGTGGTTGGATCGTTGTCGTAGTCGTCGAATGGAACTGCGACACCTGGCACGCGGCAAGGGTCAGATGGGTTGCCGAAGCCGGTGACGCGGCCACCGAACTGCTCACCGAGGTTCGGTGCGCGGTACGAGGTGCCGTAGGTCGAGCGGAGACGGAACCAGTCAACCGGAGCGTATTGACCCTGGACACGGTAGGTCCACTGGGCGCCGAAGTTGTCTTCCTCGGTCCAGCGAGCTGCACCGTTGAGGGTGAGTTCTTCGACGAATGGCTTGTCGGCGACGAGCGGAAGCTCGAGCTCGATGAAGCCTTCCTGAAGCATACGCGAGCCGTTGGAGCCTGGGTCACCAAGGAAGCCCTGGAAGTCACCAGCAGAGGCACCAGCGTCCGTCTTGGTCGAAATCGCGTCATCACGCAGTTCGACACCGAGCACCATGCCGACTGGGCCAGCTGGGAGCTCGAAGAGGTCACCGGAGATGTATGCGTTGAAGACCGACTGCTCGACGACCGTGTTCGTGATCCGGTTAGGGAACAGGTACTCGGTGTCTGCATCGTCAGGGAAACGACCCGTGAAGATGAACTCTTCGGTGAAGAACGGAAGCGGACGGCAGGTAACCTGCTGTGCAACGTTCGGGATCGTGCGTGGGTCACAGACGAACTGACCGGTGGCCGGATCAAAGCGCGTGTTTTCCAGCGTCTGCTCGAGGCGCGGGAAGTACGGGATGCCCTGGATCGTGTCGTCACCGTTCGAGCGGCTGTAGCTCAGATAGGCGTCGTAACCCCAGTTCTTGAGCGTACCGAAGGAATCCATGAATGGAAGGTCGCCCTTGATACCACCGATGAGGCGGGTCTGAGCAACTTCGGTCTGCGCGAAGAAGTTGGTGTTGTAGTACAGCGTACCAGCCGTGCCGAGAACGTTCAGCGCGTAGTTCGGGTCGAGCGGGATTGCGCCCTGACCAGCCGTGCTGTTGTCGGTGATACGGTTGGACCACGATGCTTCGAAGTAAGCGGTGAGATCGCCGTAAAGGTCGGTCTCGTACTCACCCGTGGAGTAGAGCGTGGTGCGCTCGAAGTTCGGCAGCAGGGTTGCTTTGAGCTCTTCTGGGTAGATCAGAAGGTCCTGGCCCTGAAGGTTGTCCGGCTCGATGAGCAGGCCGCGCGTGCTGACCGGCTTGAAGTTCGGCGGAAGTGGTGCGCCGAAGTTGAAGCCTGGCTCATACTTCAGGAAGCCGAATGGTGTACCGGAGATGGCACCTGCACCGAACGAACCGGAGCAGTACTCATAACGGCGGCCGCTTGCGCCTTCCATGAGGAAGGAGAGACAGTTGCCGTCATATGGGTGGTAGAAGCTGCCGAATTGCTTTTCGGTCACAGCGTCCGACTGGCTGTATTCAGCGGCGAAGGTCATGAAACCGCGGTCGCTGGAAACGCCCATCGTTGCGGAGTAAACCTGCTGCTTGCCTGCGTTACCGCTCATTTCTGGGTCGGTGTAGAAGGCATCGAACTGAAGGCCGTCGAAATCGGTGCGGAGGATGTAGTTCACAACACCTGCAACGGCGTCAGAACCATAAACCGACGAAGCACCGTCGAGAAGAACGTCAACGCGCTCAACCAGCGAACCTGGGATAAGGTTCAGGTCGGGTGCGCTTGGCACACCGCGCACACCAGCTGGTGCGAGACGGCGACCGTTGACGAGAACGAGCGTACGGCCAGCATCGAGACCGCGAAGCGAAGCGGTTGCAGAACCTGGGCCGCTGTCGGTGATCAGACCAGCGGAGGTCGAAACACCCGTGGTAACCTGCTGACCCTGAACAACGGTGGTCTGGCTCAGAAGGTCAGACGCATCAACGAGACCGAGGTCGCGAGCTGTGTCACCATCGATGACCTGAAGCGGGGAAACGCTCGTGTACTCGTCGCGAGCAAGACGCGAACCGGTGACAACAACACGCTCCTGGCGTGCTTCGTCTTCGGCTTCGACTTCTTCGATGACGATGACATCAGAATCTTCGTCTTCCGCATCATTGTCCTGCGCGAACGCAGCACCTGCCCACATAGCGCTGGCCGCAGTTGCGATCAGCGTAGTGGTGAGCAGCTTCCTTTTCCAAATATCTTGGGTCAAATTGACCTCCTCCAAAAGCGCGTGTCCGGATTGCGGGTGCAATTCCGGCGCTTACCCTGACTAATAAGACTGATCGACGCCCGAACAGCCCTGCAGCGACGCTAATCGCGCGAATCTTTAAAGGTCAACGCAATTATGACACTTTCGTCATCGTTCGGTGTGAGTGGTCGTCGGACTGTGTCGCAGGGGTCACAGAATTCCCTGCTCGGATGATTCAACGCAATCAGGATGCGCCAATATGCGAATTAGACCGGCAAATTTTTCGCTGGGGTCGCCAACACGTGGATGACATTGCTTCGCCCGGGAGTAGAGCTGTCTTCAGCGCCCGGTTTTATGTCAAATCTGGCAATGGTGCCAGCGAGGAAGGCTTCCCGTATTGCAAGCCATCAGGGGATGGTGCCGCGAGACAGAATTGAACTGTCGACCTCGTCATTACCAATGACGCGCTCTACCACTGAGCTACCGCGGCAATTGATGCTTGCGAGCGGTGCCCTTAGCTTATGCGGGCAATGAAGAAAAGACCGTTTCAGACATGGAGCTGAAGAAATGGCAGCAAAGGAAACCGCGACCGAACGCGAAGCTCGTCTGAAGGCGGCGCTGCGGGACAATCTGAAACGTCGCAAGCAGGCGGCGCGAAAGGCGAAGCAGGGTGATGAGCCTGAGGATGGCGCGGCAGACAAGCGCGGTGAGTGACGAGGTATACGCAGGGCGCGGCTGCGCTGTGTACAGAAATCTGCTCATTCCCGCCTTTCCGGCGCCCAGAACAGTCTTATAAGTCCTGCGCATGGACAGTCTAAAAATCATTGGCGGACAACCGCTTTCCGGTGAGATCCCGATCTCAGGTGCGAAGAACTCTGCGCTGAAGCTTATGGCGGCCTGCCTGCTGACGGCAGAACCGGTGACGCTCACCAATATGCCGAACCTCGCTGACACGCGTTTCCTGTCGCAATTGCTACAGACGCTGGGCGTCGAGGTCTATTGGCCGAAGGGCGATTCGGAGTGCCGTCTGAACGCTGAAAACCTGACATCGACGATCGCGCCCTATGAGCAGGTCCGCAAGATGCGGGCGAGTTTCAACGTGCTCGGGCCGATGCTGGCGCGCTATGGCCATGCGACCGTGTCGCTGCCGGGCGGCTGCGCCATCGGTGCGCGCCCTGTCGATCTTCACCTGCAGGCGTTCGAGGCGATGGGCGCGGACCTTCTGGTCGAGCAGGGCTATGTAAAAGCGGCCGCAATCCACGGGCTGAAAGGCGCACAGATCGTCTTTCCTTTCGTTTCTGTTGGCGCGACCGAGCATGCCATGCTGGCAGCAACGCTCGCCAAGGGTGAGACCGTGCTTGAGAATGCCGCGCGGGAGCCTGAGATCGCAGACCTTGCCGATTGCCTCATTTCCATGGGCGCAAAGATTGAGGGCGCCGGATCCTCGACCATCACGATCCAGGGCGTCGATGAACTACACGGTACGCATCACAAGGTCATGTCTGACCGGATCGAAGCGGGCACTTATGCCATGGCGGTCGCAGCTGCGGGTGGGCATGTGACGCTGACCAATGCCCCCGTCGGCGCGCTGAGCGCGCTCAACCATGCGCTGCGCAATGCCGGCGTGAAGGTCGAGGCCGACAAGGATGCCGGCACGATCGAGATTGAAACGACGGGTCAGCCGCTGGCGGCGGTGAACGTCGATACGGCGCCGCATCCCGGCTTTCCGACCGACCTGCAGGCCCAGTTCATGGCCCTCATGTCCGTTGCGCGCGGGACGTCCATCATTCGTGAGAATATCTTCGAGAACCGGTTCATGCATGCGCCAGAACTCTCGCGTCTTGGTGCGAATATCGCCGTGCGTGGTTCAGAGGCAATCGTGACGGGCGTCGAGAAGCTGAAGGGCGCGCCAGTCATGGCAACCGATCTGCGCGCCTCTGTCTCTCTTGTCATTGCAGGCCTTGCTGCCCAAGGTGAGACGACGGTCAGCCGTATCTACCACCTCGATCGTGGCTTTGAGCGGCTGGAAGAAAAGCTGAGCGCTGTCGGGGCGAATATCCGCCGGACGAGCGAAGAAGATGAAGGCTAGGGGCTGAACACGCCATGGCAACAGATAAACCGCTGCGGCTCATCGCTGAGGATAGCGAAGACCTGAAAATCATTTCAGCCGCTGTGCAGGACTGCGTCATCAAGGCGGAGAATATCAGGTTTGAGCGCAGCCAGCGTCGCTTTGCGCTCGAAATCAATCGTTTCCGCTGGGAAGATGCCGCCCATAAGAGCAAGCGCGAGCCGAAGACCCGCGTGCGTTCGCTGCTGGCGTTTGATGGCGTCCTGTCGGTGAAGACGCGGGGTGTTTCGCGCGCTGACCCCGACATGGTCTATTCTTTGCTCGCGGTTGAATTCGAACCAGATCAGGACCCACCCGGCGGCATTGTGCGCCTTCACTTTGCTGGCGACGGGGAAGTGGAGCTGGCTGTCGAAGTGCTGGATGTGACGCTGCTCGACAGTGACTATGAATGGACAACGCGGCACACGCCGCAGCATGACCGCAGGAGACGCTAGCATGGCCAGGTGGCTGGACGGCACAAAAGGCGACTTTGCAGATGAGCTCGCAGTCTTCCTCGCTGAGCCGCGCGGAGAGGTCGAGGACGTCGCGCAGACGGTGACGGATGTGCTGGCCGATGTGCGTGCCAAGGGCGGCGAAGCCGTGGCGCGTTATACGGCCAAGTTCGACCGGCTGACGCTGGACCCTGTCACGCTGCAATCGGACAATGTGGACCTGCATGCGCTGGCGGCTGGCTGCCCGGCGGACCTGCGAGAGGCTATCGATTATGCGGCTGAGCGCATCACCGCCTATCATGAGCGCCAGCGTCCTTCGGACAATTTCTTCAAGGACGCCGAGGGCATAGAGCTCGGCTGGCGCTGGACGCCCCTGGACAGTGTGGGCGTCTATGTGCCGGGCGGTCTCGCGTCATATCCGAGCTCTGTCCTGATGAATGCCGTTCCGGCGAAGCTCGCCGGGGTAAAGCGTGTCGTGATGACGGCGCCGGCGCCGGGCGGGCAGCTCTCCAATGCGGTGGCCTATGCCGCGCTGAAGGCAGGGGTCGACGAGTTCTATCCGATTGGCGGGGCGCAGGCCGTGGCGGCGCTGACCTTCGGGGCAGGGCATCTCAAACCCGTCGACAAGATTGTCGGGCCGGGCAATGCCTATGTCGCCGAAGCCAAGCGGCAGGTTTTTGGCCGTGTCGGCATCGATACGATTGCCGGACCGTCAGAGATTCTGGTCATAGCAGACGATAGCGCGAACCCTGACTGGATCGCCGCTGACCTGCTCAGCCAGTGCGAGCATGATACGTCTTCCCAGTCGATACTGATCACTGTGGAAAAGCCTGTGGGTAAGTCTGTGGAAGAAGCTGTGGAAAAGCAGTTGAAATCTCTCTCCACAGAAGTACGCGCGCGCACCTCCTGGGACACGCATGGCGCGATCATCCTTGCGAGGGATCTGGACCAGGCCGCGGACATCGCAAACGAGATTGCGGCCGAGCATCTGGAGCTCGCCGTGGGCGATCCGGATATCCTGCTGCCGCAAATCCGGCATGCCGGGGCGGTCTTCCTTGGCCACCATACGCCAGAGGCCCTGGGCGATTATGTCACCGGGTCGAACCATGTGCTGCCGACAAGCCGAGCGGCGCGTTTCAGCTCTGGCCTCGGCCTGACCGATTTCATGAAGCGGATGAGTGTGCAGCGGGCTGGCCCTGACGGATTTGCCGCGTTGGCGCCAGCCGTCCTGCGTCTTGCCGAGGCCGAAGGCCTGCCGGCCCATGCGCGATCTGTTTCCATTCGGACCAATAATGGTGGGAGCGATGGCGGATAAGCGACTTGTTGCCGTCGAGATCGATGAAGAGACGCTCTCATCGAGCGGGCCGGATGCGGAGCATGAGCGGCGCGTCGCCATCTTTGACCTGATCGAGGAAAACTCTTTCGGGGTGAGAGACGATGACCGCGGGCCATATGTGCTTCATCTCTCCATGATGGAGCGCAAGCTCGTCTTCGATATCAGGCTGGAGGACCAGACGAAGGTCCATATGTTCATCCTGTCGATCTCTCCCTTCCGGGGGATCATCCGCGACTATTTCATGATCTGCGAGAATTATTATTCGGCGATCAAGACCCAGTCACCGCATCAAATCGAGGCCATCGATATGGCGCGGCGGGGTATTCACAATGAAGGCTCAAACCTTCTTGCCGAGCGGCTGGAGAACAAGATTGATGTCGATTTCGATACGTCGCGTCGTCTGTTCACGCTGATCTGCGCGCTGCATGCTGGACAGACCCGGTCGCCCGCACCTTAGGACTTGGGGAAAGCCAGATCCGGCGATGGCTCCATCGGATGGAGCAGCCTGGCCGTGAGGTTGAGGCGCAGGCCATCATCCTCAAACACCCGGTCAACCGTGAGATTTGGCATGAAGTTGAAGAGCTGGGAGCCGAAGCCCTGATTGTCAGGCGAAGTTACACCTGAAAGCCCGCTTTCCTTCCAGCAGACCTTTACAGAGTGCGCGTCATCGCCATGCGCGGTTTCAATGCGGAGCTTGCCTTCTGGCACGGAGAAGCAGCCATATTTGGCGGCGTTGGTCGCCATTTCGTGCACGAGAAGAGAAGCATGCTGCGCGCCGCGCGGGCTGAGGCGTACATCGGGACCGCAAATGGTAACGCGTTCACTGTCGCGCCCGCAGAACTGGTCCAGTCCGTCTTTCAGGATGGAATGGAGCCAGAGACCTTCCCAATTGTGATCGCGCAGCTGGTCGTGCGTGCGCCCCATGGCTGTTAGGCGGGCGGCGAACTCATTGCGGAACTCTTCAATGGTTTCGGCCTGGCTGCCAGATAGCATCGCGACGGCCTGGATGACCGAGAAGATGTTCTTCACCCGGTGGTCGAGTTCCTGCTGGATGATCTCGTTTCGCTGGCGGAGCTTGTCGGCTTCGGTGATGTCTTCAGCGTGCTGGACGATATAGGCGACCTCGCCGTCGACGCCGTAATAGGGTGTCTGGATGCACTGCCAGCATTTGGTGCTGACCGTGCCGTCGGCATGGCGGAAATGGTAATAGGTGCGCTCAAGCCGGGTGGTTTCTCCGTTCAATGCGCGGATGAAGCTTTCGCGGACAGGCGCTGTGCGGTCATCTGTGTCGGGGAAGGCGTGGAAGACGTTCTTGCCAATCAGATCGGGCAGTTTGCGCTCAACAGAGTCTAGATAGGCCTGGTTCGCGTAGATGATCGTCAGGCTGCGATCCATGATCATGTACGGCGTCAGCATACCGTCCACGAGATGGCGGAAATTCAGGAAGGCCGAGCCTGCAGGCAAGGCATTATGGGTCGCAAGACGATGCGGCATCACACACACCCGGAATTGAATTTTGCCTGATCTGACACCAAATTCCTCTCCAAGCCGTTACTAGACGTGAGGCGCGGGGTAGCCGCGTTGCCTTTTACGGCTTGCCCTTCCAGGTGACGAAAGTTACGAACCGCGCCATATCTGGCCCGCAGGGATGGTTTGACAGTCGCTGTGGCTGAACAAGGAGTGCCAATGTCAAAAGAAGAACTGATCGAGTTCAACGGAACGATCATGGAACTGCTGCCGAACGCGACTTTCCGCGTGAAGCTGGAAAATGATCACGAAATCATCGGCTATACGGCCGGCAAGATGCGCAAGAACCGCATCCGCATCCTGACGGGCGACAAGGTGCTCGTTGAAATGACGCCTTATGATCTGACCAAGGGCCGGATCACCTATCGCTTCAAATAGTCATGATGCCAGCGACGCGCGCGCCCCTGATCCTGGCGAGCGCGAGTCCACGGCGGCTCGACTTGCTGGCGCAGGCCGGAATTGCACCAGACCACGTCCGGCCTGCCGATATTGATGAAACCCCGCTAAAAGACGAAATGCCCGCTGCGCTGGCTGAACGCCTGGCGCGCGAAAAGGCGTTGCACGTGCACGATGCTGGCAGCTTTACGCTGGCCGGTGACACAGTCGTGGCGATGGGGCGGCGCATTCTGCCCAAGGCGACTGATACGGCTGAAGTCATTGATTGCCTGAAAATGCTGTCTGGCCGCGCGCATCAGGTGATTTCTGGCCTTGCTGTCTGTGCGCCGGATGGGCGGATGTCCGTGCGGGTTGTCCGCTCCCGCGTCCTGTTCAAACGCCTCACCGATGATGAAATCGAGCACTATGCCAATGCTGGCGACGGTGTCGGCAAGGCGGGCGGCTATGCCATTCAGGGGCAGGCGGCGCCTTTTGTGCGCCGGATCAACGGATCATACACAGCGATTGTGGGCCTGCCGCTCTATGAGGCGGTATCCATGCTGCAGGGGCTCGGCTATCTGAGCGGCGCGGCCTTACCAAGCGGCGCCGAATAACGCACCAGGTCGGCACGCCCGCTCTCATGCTGCGGAGCATGGGTGTTGGTCAGGCTGGCGGAGACCATTGCATTTTCTGGAATGGGCTGAGCCAGCGGGATGAGGAACATCCGCCGTGTCTCTGGAAGCACAACAAGGCTGGCCAGGGGCAGGGACGTGCTTTCGCCATTCGCGTCCATCTGGACCGCGCCTTGAAGGCGCGCATGGGCGGTACCTGTATTTGAGACTGTCAGACGAAGCGCGGTTGAGCCGTCTGCGAACATGACGCGCGCAATCGACTCTATGACGGGCAGGCTCTCTGCGTCCGGGCCCGTCAGATAAATGAGGCTGGTTTCCTCGATCTTTCGAAGAATACTGCCGCCGTCCGACGTCGTCACGGGTGCGATGGCTGAGGCGAGGAGGGCAGTCCGGCGCGAGGCAGTCGGCGGTGCCGTGTCAGGGATCTTGATGTCGACGAGGATTTCGCGGGTTTCGCCGGGCGCGAGTGAGACATAGGCGGGGCTGAAGCGGACCCAGTCTGTCATGCTGTCCGGCGCATTGCCGGGCGGTTCAAGTTCGAGCTGACCGTCTGCGCGAATGGTCCAGTCAGCAAGACCGATGGTGAGTTCGACCGTCTCGTCTGGGCTGTCGTTCTGCAGGGTGACGTGGGCGCGTTCGCGGTCTCCGGGGGCGGCACGCAGTTCCAGCGATGTCGGCTCAAGCGATACCTGCCTGCCATGGGCGGGAATGGAAATACCGGCAAGGCAGGCAAGCAGGAGGAGGCCTGCGCGAATTGAGCGGGTGAGCTTCATGTCCTGTCCCAGCTGGCCGGTCGCATTACGGTGCGCTGATGGTGAAGCTAGGTGGACCCGGTTACCGGGGGGTTTAGAGGGCCAGCGTGCGCGCCAAGCTTGCGCGGACCGCCGGGCTTGGGTAGCCAAAACAGCGATGACCCAGCCTGACCAAGAGCCTGAGCGCAAAGCGCCGCCCAAGAAAAAGAAGAAGCGCAAGAAGCCGCCTCACATCGCAGCCGATCTGACGACGGCGGATGGGCGCCGCCGCGCGCAGTTGGAGATGGTGCTGGGCGACCATGGATTTCTGCGCGAAGGCTTCCAGAACCTGCACCAGATCAGCCCTGAAATGTGGCGGTCGAACCAGCCGAACCCCCGCCAGGTGGCCGAGCATGCGAGCGCGCGCGGCATCAAGACGATCATCAATCTGCGCGGTGAGAGCACGAAGGGCTATTACCTTCTTGAGAAGGAAGCCTGTGACGCCGTGGGTATCACGCTCGTCGATTTTCAGGTGTTCTCACGCGACACGCCTAAGCCCGAGCGTATCGAGGCCGCCCGCGACCTGTTCGAGACCATCGAGTATCCAGCGCTCATGCATTGCAAATCGGGCGCGGACCGGGCCGGCCTGATGAGCGCACTCTATATGATCTTCCGTCAGGACATGCCGGTCGAGAAGGCACTGAAGCAACTGTCTGGCCGTTACCTGCATGTGAAATCCGGCAAGACCGGAATGCTGGACGCCTTTTTCGAGGCCTATCTGGACAGCTCGCGCGAGACGGGAAAAGACTTTATGGCGTGGGTCAATGAAGACTATGATCGCGACGCGGTGAAGGCTGAATTCCTTCGGAAGCGGCAGGGGCGGATCAGCTTCGACCGGATTCTCCGCCGGGAATAAACTCAGTCTTTTCTGGAATCTCCAGAGGGTTCGTGAGAAGACTAAAGCCTAGAAAGCCTCAGAAGGAAGCCACCATGAAACTCCCAGTCTCAGTCCTGCTTGCCAGCATCGCCCTAGCGGCCTGTGACGGTAGCTCAAGAGACCGGGCAGCGATCATGGAGTTCTGCGAGACTGAAGTTGGCATGGAGAAGGCGGAATGCGAGTGCCTGACCGATGCAGCCGAGGAAAAGCTGGACGACGAGCTGTTCGCCAAATTTGCGGAAATTGCCCGCAATAATGGCGAGGGCGATGTAGCCATCTCCGGCAATTCGGCAGATGAGCAGCGTCAGGTTTTCGAGTTCATTCTGGAGGCGGCACCGCGCTGCGTGTTTGGTCAGTGATAACCCAGCGGCCAGACTTTCTTATTGGGGGAATACGGAATGAAATTCTTTATTATCAATAGCTTCCGGGCGATGGTTTATATCGCTTACCTTGCGATCATCGTGTGCGGCGTTCTGCTTGGAATCTACCAGCATGGGCAGTTCGCTGCTGGTTACGGCCTTACCGGCGATATTGCACGTGTTGCAGAGATCGCAGGTTTCACGATTGCGGGCTGGATTGTGGCCAGCGTGATCTGTGGTCTGATCGTCGCCGTTCTCGATATCCGCGACGATATCAATGACCGCCTGCCTGACGCCCGTCGCGACAGCTAGGCACTGATCGAACTGGATTTGCACGGCGTGGTGGGACACGATGTCCTGCCACGGCCATTTCCATTCGACTTGGACCCGGGCTGCATGCTTATTCTGACGGCGTGACTTCATTGTTTTCGCAAGCAGGGTAGCGGCCTTGGCCTTACACACCGCCTCCATCTCGAGAGACGCTTTTCGCCATGCGCGCACGGTGGCGATCCCGACATTGCCGGGCCTGCTTCTCATGGCCGCCGCCGTCTTTGCGCAGAGCTATGTGAACCGGTTGGCGAATGAGGGCGGCGAGCCGGTATTCTACTGGTTCGCCATGGGGCTTCTGGTGATCTTCGTCGGAAGCTTCTGGTCTGCGACCATGTACCGGAAACTGCTGCCGGAGGCCGGTACGTCAGGCGTGTTCGGGGATGCGAGCCGGCTGTTTCTCGCCAATCTTGCGGTCTACGGACTCTATTTCATCCTGCTCTTCCTGATAACGCTGTTCTTCTCCATCTTCGCCGGCGTTCTGATCGATGCGTCGGGCTATGACCCGTCGCAGAGTGGCCAGGCGGCGGACGAGGTGTGGCGGTCAATAGATGCGCTGTCCGGCTCTGGCGCGGCGATCATCCTGTACCTGTTGCTGCTGGTTTCGGCCGGTGCGCTGATCTGGCTGGGGCTGCGGCTTTTCCTGTTCGGGGCGGCGACGATTGCAGAGCGTCATGTCACGATCTTTCGCAGCTGGCCGTGGACGGCGAAACATGTCTCGAAACTCGCTCTTCTATGGGTTGGAGTGCAGCTCCTGCCCTGGCTTGTCTTGTCGCTGATCGCGTCTGTTGTTCTTCACGCAGGCGGGATCATGACCGTCATCAGCGTTTACGCGCCGCCGCCACAGTCAGCCGAAGCGCTGGGCGATTTTGAATTTGCAGGCCTTGCCGCGCTCGCTTTCCTGATCCTTGCGCCTTTCTACTGGCTAGGACACGGGCTGGCGGTCGCGCTTTATCAGCGTCTGGCCCCCACCCGTGTTGACGCGGAGACGACTTTCGGCTGATTGCTGAGGCTGTATCAGGTCCGGGGAGGGGCAGGGTGGAGCATCGTTTCAGTTTCGCGAATGCAATGCTGCATTTTGCGCAGGCGCGCGGGCCGGGCGGTTTCATCTGGAAATATGCGCTGTCCTATCTCATCGCCGTGCTTCTCATGGGCGGGCTGGCCTATCTGCTCTTCCAGCCGCTGATCGGGCTTTTCACAAACGCGCTGCTCCAGTTTGCGCGCGGCGCCATGACCGGCGATGACGTCGAAGTCGTCATCGCGCGCGAGATAACCGGCATGGCTGGCCGGATCATCTTTTCCTATATCGGCCTTCTGCTGCTGACGGCGCTTGTCTGGTCCATGTTCGAAGCCGCCATCCAGCGGCGCTATGTGCGCGAGGAAGGCTTCAGTATTGGTGTCGGTGCCGATGAATTCCGCCTGCTGCTGGTTGCGGTGATGTGGGTCCTGTTCAACATTGTCGGTTATCTCGCGAGCGCGATCATTGCTGGCATTCTGGGCGCGATGATCATGAGCATTGGCGGGGGCGAGAATTATGCGCTCGGCTTCAGCTTTCCGATCGTCTTCCTGCTCGCGGCATTCGGATGGATGTATTGCACCGTCCGCCTGTCACCGGCGGCGGGTCTGACGATCCGCGACCGGCGGCTGCAGTTCCTGAACGCATGGGGCGCGAGCCGCGGCCGCTTCCTGCCGCTCTTTTTTGCCTATGTGTTTCTGGGCATCATCTTCTGGATCGTCTTTACGGTGCTCTATACGGGCGGCGCAGCCGCGACGATTTCCATCTTCATGTCGAACTTTGGCGACCTAGAGCAGATCGAGCAGAACCCGGCAGAGCTGATTTTCTTCATCCTGCAGGGCCGGTTCATTGCCAGCATGATCGGCATCTATGCTGTCTTGCTGACTTTCAATGGCCTGCTCGCCTATGTCTGGGCGGGCCCGGCATCGCTGGCGGCCAAGACTGATCCGCGCGGCGGCGGCATTGCGCAGGCCCCGGACGTGTTCGCGTAAAAGCAGGCGGCGCTATTCGGCCGCCTGCTTTGCTTTCAGGCTTTTTGCGTACGACGCGCGGCGTTCATCCTGACGACGGAAAGTCTCCGCCAGGAAGCGTCCGGTCCAGCTTTCTTCGATGGCAGCCACTTCTTCGGGTGTGCCGACAGCAACGATCTTGCCGCCGCCATCACCGCCTTCAGGGCCGATATCAATGAGGTGATCGGCGGTCTTGATGACGTCGAGATTGTGCTCGATCACCACGACCGTGTTGCCAGCATCGACCAGCTCGTGAAGCACTTCAAGAAGCTTGCGGACGTCCTCAAAGTGAAGGCCGGTGGTCGGTTCATCGAGGATGTAGAGCGTGCGGCCCGTTGCGCGTTTGGAGAGCTCTTTCGCCAGTTTGACGCGCTGCGCCTCACCACCTGAGAGCGTCGTCGCCTGCTGGCCGACCTTGATATAGGTGAGGCCGACCCGGCTCAGTGTTTCCATCTTGGACTGGATGCTTGGCACGGCGTGGAAGAACTTTTCAGCCTCTTCCACCGTCATGTTGAGCACGTCGGCGATGGACTTGCCCTTGTAGAGGACTTCAAGCGTCTCGCGATTGTAGCGTTTGCCGTTGCAGGTCTCGCAGGTGACATAGACGTCCGGCAGGAAGTGCATCTCGATCTTGATGACGCCGTCGCCCTGACATGCCTCGCAGCGCCCCCCCTTTACATTGAAGGAAAAGCGGCCCGGCTTGTAGCCGCGCGCCTTGGCTTCCGGCAGGCCAGCGAACCAGTCGCGGATCGGCCCGAAGGCGCCGGTATAGGTCGCAGGGTTGGAGCGCGGCGTGCGGCCGATGGGCGACTGGTCGATATCGATGACCTTGTCGAGATGGTTGAGGCCTTCGAGGCTCTCATAGGGCGATGGGGCCTGAGAGGCGCCGTTCAGCTTGCGGGCAAGCGCCTTGTAGAGCGTCTCGATGATGAGCGTGGACTTGCCGCCGCCGGAGACACCCGTAATCGCCGTGAAGGTGCCGAGTGGGATGGTCGCGTCGACGTTCTTGAGGTTGTTGCCGCTCGCACCTTTGACGGTGAGCGAGCGGGACTTTTTCTTCAGGCGGCGCTTGGCCGGAATGGCGATCTCTTCCTTGCCTGACAGGAACGCGCCCGTGAGGCTGTCCGGGTGGGAGATGACCTCTTCTGGCGTGCCTTCGGCGATGATCTGGCCGCCATGGACACCGGCGCGCGGGCCCATATCGATGACATGGTCAGCGGTCAGGATCGCGTCTTCGTCATGCTCGACGACGAGGACAGAATTGCCGAGGTCGCGCAGGCGTTTCAGCGTCTCCAGGAGGCGCTCATTGTCGCGCTGGTGGAGGCCGATGCTGGGTTCGTCAAGAACGTAGAGCACGCCCTGCAGGCCAGAGCCGATCTGGCTGGCGAGGCGGATGCGCTGGCTTTCGCCGCCCGATAGCGTGCCGGAGGCGCGTGACAGGGACAGGTATTCAAGGCCGACCGCATTGAGGAAGACCAGACGGTCATTGATTTCCTTCAGGATGCGGGTCGCAATTTCCTTTTGCTGATCGTTCAGCGTGTCGACGACCTTGCCGAACCAGTCGCCAGCCTGCTTGATCGAGAATTCGGCGCTGTCGGAAATATCGAGGCCGTCGATCTTTACCGCGAGCGCTTCGGGTTTCAGGCGCTTGCCATTGCAGGACGGGCAGGGGGCGGCGGACTGGAACTTTGAGATCTCGTCGCGGGCCCACTGGCTGTCAGTTTCGCGGTAGCGGCGATTGAGGTTCGGGATGACGCCTTCGAAGGTCTTCTTCACCTCATAACGGCGCAGGCCGTCATCATAGACGAACTGGATTTCCTCATCGCCGGTGCCGTTGAGGATCACGTCGCGCACATTCTGCGCGAGCTTGTTCCAGGCGGTGTCGAGGTCGAAATCGTAATGGTCAGCCAACGCCTGCAGCGTCTGCGTCTGGTAGGGCGACGCGGCGCGGGCCCATGGGGCGATGGCACCTTTTGCGAGTGACAGATCCTTGTCGGGCACGACGAGTTCAGGGTCGACCTTGGACTGTTCGCCAAGACCGTCGCAGGCCGGGCAGGCACCGAATGGATTGTTGAATGAGAAGAGGCGCGGCTCAATCTCTGGAATTGTGAAGCCGGAGACAGGGCAGGCGAAGTTGGCCGAATAGGTGATGCGCTTGTGTTCGGTCTCGCCTTCCTCAAGGTCGGCATATTCCAGCACAGCGATGCCATTGGCGAGGCCAAGTGCGGTCTCGAAGCTCTCTGCGAGGCGTTGTTCCATGCCTTCGCGGATGACGACGCGGTCCACGACGACATCGATGTCGTGCTTGAACTTCTTGTCGAGCGTTGGCGGGCTTTCGAGATCGTGGAACTCGCCATCGACCTTCACGCGCTGGAAGCCGTTCTTCAGAAGCTCGGCGAACTCTTTTTTGTACTCGCCCTTGCGGCCACGGATCATCGGCGCAAGCAGGTAGAGCCGGGTCTTTTCCGGCAGGTCCATCGTGCGGTCGACCATTTCCGAGACGGTCTGGCTCTGGATGGGGAGGCCGGTGGCGGGCGAATAGGGAATGCCGACGCGCGCCCAGAGAAGGCGCATATAGTCATAGATCTCGGTGACCGTGCCGACGGTCGAGCGCGGGTTCTTCGAGGTCGTCTTCTGCTCAATGGAGATCGCTGGGGAGAGGCCTTCGATGCTCTCCACATCGGGCTTCTGCATCAGTTCGAGGAACTGGCGCGCATAGGCAGACAGGCTCTCGACATAGCGACGCTGGCCTTCGGCATAGATCGTGTCGAAAGCGAGCGAGGACTTGCCCGAACCGGACAGCCCCGTCAGCACGACAAGCTTGTCGCGAGGAATGTCCACGTCGACATTCTTCAGATTGTGTTCTTTCGCGCCGCGCACGCGGATCATGCGAAGATCGGGTGACGTCATCGACATAGCCTTTCGGGACCGCGCCTCGTCTTGCGTTGAAGTATCATGTGTAACTGGAGTCCAGCTTGACGACCAGAACAAAAAATGAACATTGTGCCGTCTGCAGCCATTTAAGCTGCCGATTGTGGAAATATGGGGTGTGAGGGCGACACGCGCCAAGTGACGTATTACACCCGGAAGCTGGATTCGAACCCGAAATGAATGGAGCGCGATATGGCAGGCTCAGTGAACAAGGTCATTCTCATTGGCAATCTGGGTGCAGACCCGGAAGTGCGTCAGTTCCAGAATGGCGGCCAAGTCTGCAATCTGCGTATTGCGACGTCTGACACCTGGAAAGACAAGAACACTGGTGAGCGCCGCGAGCGGACCGAGTGGCATCAGGTGGCGATCTTCTCTGAAGGTCTTGTGCGGATCGCGCAGCAATACCTGAAGAAGGGCTCCAAGGTTTACATCGAAGGCAAGCTGCAGACCCGCAAGTGGCAGGACCAGAATGGCCAGGACCGTTATTCGACCGAGGTCGTGCTGCAGGGTTATGACGGCACGCTGACCATGCTGGACAGTGCTGGCGGTGGCCAAGGCGGCGGCGGTGGTGGCCGCATGGGCGGTGGCGGATACGGTGGTGGCGGCGGCGGTGGCCCGCGCCAGCTCGACGGTCCGCCGCAGGACTTCAACCAGGACTTCGAAGACGAGATCCCGTTCTAGGGTGACGTCCCACCGGGGCAGGGCGCCGGGCCTGGCGCTGGCGATGCTTTCCTTGTCGGCCTGTGCTGGCAGCGGGACTGTTGAGCCGGCGCAGAGCGGCGCACTGCTTCTTACCAATGCTCGGCTGGCCGACCTCTCTGGCGATGCGCCGCGCATTGAAGAGCGCGCGTCCGTGCTGATCCGCGATGGCCGGATTGCGGCTGTGGGCGATGCGGGCTCGAACTTTACCGCAGACGAGATCATCGACCTTGAAGGGCAGACGGTCACGCCGGGTCTTGCCGACATGCATGTCCATGTCTGGGATGAGGCAGAGCTTGGCGCCTATCTCTCGTACGGCGTGACGACGGTACGAAACCTCTCTGGCATGCCCTTTCATCTGGTGCTGCAGGATGAGATTGCGCGCGGCGAGCGTCTTGGGCCGCGGCTTCTGACGTCAGGGCCTATCCTGAACAGCGCGGGTGCGAACCAGCAGGACAACCATCAGCTCGTCGAGACGGCCGAGGAAGCCCGCGCGGCTGTTGCTTGGCAGGCGGATGCCGGGTTTACGCGTCTCAAAGTCTATTCCAACCTGACGCGAGAGGCCTATGAGGCCGCGCTGGACGAAGCCCGTCTGCGCGGCATGGCTGTCACCGGACACAGCCCCGAAGGTGAGCGTGGCCCCGGTGTGCCGCGAAGCGAACCTTTCGATATCCCGTTTGAAGAGATCATCCCTGATGGCTTCGAGACGCTGGAGCATGTCGAATCCATCGTGTGGCACGGCCTGCGCGCCCGGAAGGATGAAGCGGCGGGCCGGGCGCTGGCGCGGCAGCTGGCCGATGCAGGTGTGGCGGTGACGCCGACACGGGTGGCGCATCACAATCTGCTCCGCATGGCTGAGACCGGCGGCTCGGCAGCCGAGCGGGAAGGGATGAACCTTCTGAACCCGTTCGTGCAGGCGCTGGAGAGAGACGTAAAAGCCTATTGGGCGGCAGCAGATGCCGGGCCGATCGCGGAGGAAGACGCGTTTCAGGCGCGCATGATCAAGATCCTCGCTGAGGAAGGCGTGTTGCTGGTGGCGGGGAGCGATGCGGGCATTTTCATCAATGTGCCGGGCCAGTCGCTGGGCGATGAGCTCCGCCTTCTGGTCGATGCTGGGCTAACACCCTATGAGGCGTTGCAGACCGCCACATGGAACGCTGCGGTGGTGCTAGGCGAAAGCGATGAGCGCAGCTGCGTTGAGGCGGGGTGCGCGGCCGACCTGACTGTCTATAGCTGCGACCCGCTGGCTGATATTGACTGCGCCGCATCAGTGTCCGGCGTTGTGCGCTCTGGCGAATGGCTTGGGTCGGAGCGGCTTCAAGGTCTTCGTCTGGCGGCAGCCCAGCACGATATCGAGCGCACGCAGGCGAACCTATTTGCAGGCCTCCAGGCGCAGGGCACGCCTGTTCCTGATTTCTAGACGCGCGGGAACGGCTTGGCGCGCTGGCCGTTCTCATCCGATCTGATGGGAGCTTCAAGCCATGATCAAATACGCCCTCATACCTTTTGCCTGCCTCGCCATGACGGCATGTGGGCCGGGCGGCGCTGATACCGAGGTTTCAAGCGAGGCGCGAATGGGTAGCGACGCTGACTCCCTCGTCGATAATGCGATCGAGGATGACGCGTCCGATATTGAGGATGTTGCACCGGTCGATGAGACTCTGCCGCCGGTTGATGCTGGCCGTCCGGATGACGCGGCCCAGCGTTGGGCCGATGCGCTGGAGGCGCGCGACTGGGAAACGGCCCGGCAGATCTGGGGCGAAAGCGGTATGGCAAGCGGCCTTGATGCCGACGAGTTTGAAACAGCCTTCAGCAAGTACCGCACGATCAACATCAGCTTTGGTGAGGCGCGCCAGGAAGGCGCCGCCGGAACGCTCTATTACGAAGTGCCCGTGACCATGACGGGGGAGCTGGAAAATGGAGACGCCTACCGGATGGAAGGTCCGCTTCTGCTCAGCCGCGTGAATGACGTACCGGGCGCTTCTACCGAAGAGCGCAAGTGGCATATCGAGATGAGTGACCTTCGCCCGCGTCCCGTAGAAGCTGATAGTCAGTAGTCGCTAGCTCATCCCGCGATAGCGGCCGGGGCGGTGATTGATCGCGACGGTGAGGTTCAGGACGAACGCACCGACAATGGACAGTGCGACGAGCTTGAGCGGCAGCATGAACAGCGCGACGACCAATATGATCAGGTCGACGATGAGCTGGAACAGGCCAGCGCGGATGATGCCACGGTCCTGAAGGAACTGGGACAGGATGGTCACGCCGCCGATGCCTGCACGGTGGCGCAGTAGGACGACGAGGCCGACGCCCATCATGGCCGCGCCGGCGACAGCTGCGAAGGCCGGGGCGAGGAAGCTGAAATCCACCCAGAGCGGCAGGAGCCGGGTCTGCGCCGAGACGAGCGCCACTGAAGCGAAAGTTCGCAGCGTGAAGCCCCAGCCCATGCGCAGGATGGAAAGCGCAAAGAAGGGAAGGTTCAGCACGAAGAAGACCGGGCCGAAGGTCAGCGATGTGCCGAACTCTACCAGAAGGCTGGTGCCAGCGACGCCGCCGGTGATCAGCATGGCTTCGCTATAGAGGATCACGCCGAAGCTGAGGAGCAGAGTGCCAAGGATAAGCGCCTGCACGTCTTCGTACCACTTGTGTGGAACGACTTCGGCTTCGGTATCGGCTTCAGGTGTATCGGACATGCGCGCTCTTTGCGCGGGGCGGTCGCTGCGTCAAGGCGTATAGACCTCGACAGCCGCGCTGGTTCGGCTGCCGCCACGCTCCAGCGCGCCACCGATAAGGTAAATATCTGAGCCGACCGTGACGCCGCCAAGGCCGTGACGGGGCTTTGGCATATCCTCGATCGCTGACCAGCGGTCTGTGCGTGGATCGTACACCCAGGCGTCTTCATAGACGCCGCCGCCATTGTCGAACCACTCGCCGCCGAATGTGTAGAGCTTGCCGTCGACAACGCCGCTGGCGAGACCGCCCTGGGCGCGCGGCATGGGGGCGAGCGTTTCCCAGCGATCTGTGCCGGGGTCATAGACTTCATGCACGGCCGTGTTGCCGCCGTCGACAGTGCGGCCTGCGACAACGTGAAGGCGTCCGTCGAGCACACCCGCAATGGCGCTGTTGCGCGCGGTCGGCATTGAAGCGAGCACTTCCCAGCGCGCGCCGTCAAAGCAGAGCAGCGTGCCCACATCGGTGTGGTCATTCCAGTCGAGATTACGGGTGCCCGACGGCTGGCGCCCGCCTGCAAGATAAAGCTTTCCGCGGATGATGCCGCCGCTGCTTTCGCCGTTCACGACGGGCAGGGACGGCGCCGGGAGCCAGGCGTCGCCAGTGGCATCATAGCGCCACGCGGTGTTTTGCATCTGCCAGCCGCCTTCGGGGCCGGACTGGAAGCCGCCAATGCAGTGAAGCGCGCCATTCACGCTGACGAGTTGCGGGTGATGCCGGGCGACAGGCAGGTCAGCGAGCGGCGTCCACTTGCCGGTTTCCAGATCGAGCGCGTTGTGGGCCGCGGTCGGGCCGGTGATGCGGCCACCTTCGGCGATGAACCCGCCTGCGAGATGGATGCGCCCAGCATGGAGGCAGGGATAGATTTCCTGAACCGGAAAGGGGAGCGATGGGCCATCGCGCCAGCCACTTGCCGCTTGAGGCTGCTCACTGTTGGCCGGGCGGGCGGCGTATCCTGCGGCCAGGCCTGCGGCGAGCCATTGAAGCGACTGGCGGCGCGTCGGTGTCAGTTTCATCTACAGAATCCTCTCTACCCATCGCGGGTAACCATAGGCTGGCGCGACGCATTGGCAAAGCTGGGGCGCGTGAGAGGAGAATTCTTGTCTCGAACAAGGCGGAGCGACGCGGCGGCAGGCCTGTGCAGCCTGCGCAATCCTGCCTAGCCTGTCTCCAGATAACGATCAGGGAGAGAAAACATGGCTATCGATTTCACCATTCCGGAAGACGCAAAGAAAGTCCGCGAAAAGGTGCGCCAGTGGGTGCAGGACGAGTGTATTCCAGCCGAAAAGCGCCTCACCGATGGAGAGGACTATAAGACCGTCCTGAATGAGCTTCGCGCCAAGGCGCGCGCCCAGGGGCTGTGGCTGCCCTTCATTCCTGAAGAGCATGGCGGCATGGGGCTTGGCCCGCTCGCCAATGCTCTCGTCCAGATGGAGCTTGGCCAGAGCCATCTCGGCGCGCTGTCGATGAACTCGCAGGGGCCGGATGACGCGACCATGCTGACGCTGCTCGCGCATGGTACCGACTACCAGAAAGAGAAGTTCCTCAAGCCGATCCTGAATGGCGAGAAGCGCGTCTGCTATTCCATGACGGAAAAGGCGGCCGGCGCCGACGCGACCGGTATGCAGACCCGCGCCGAAAAGGACGGCAACAGCCATTACGTGCTGAATGGCGAGAAGTGGTATTCTTCTGCCGCCAGCGTGGCCGACATCGCCGTGGTCATGGCGAAGACCAATCCGGAAGCGCCGCGCCATGAGCAGTTCTCGACCTTCATCGTCGAGCTGCCGAATGAGGGCTATAATATCGTTCGCGATATCCCGACCATGGCGGTGCATGGCCCACTCTATGAGATCATGGGCGGCGGGCATGCAGAGGTGAAGATCGAAAACCTTCGCGTCCCGCAGGAAAATCTGCTCGGCGGCGAAGGCAAGGGCTTTGCCATGGGCCAGCACAGGCTTGCCTATGGGCGCCTGCGTCACGGCATGCACAATGTCGCCATGGCGCAGCGGGCGCTGGATCTTGCGACTGAGCGGGTCACAAGCCGCACCACCTTCGGCAAGGGGCTCGAGGACCGTCAGGGCGTCCAGTTCATGCTCGCAGAGTGCGCAAGCCAGCTCTACATCGCGCGCCTCATGCTGATGCATATCGCCTACAAGGCCGAGAACGGCATGGACCTTCGCCAGGAGAACGGCATCGCCAAGGTCTTCCTCGCGAACATGGTCCACAAGGTGGTCGATACGGCGATCCAGCTGCACGGCGCGCTTGGCTATTCGCTCGATACGCCGCTGGCCGCCTGGTACACCCACATCCGCTCGCAGCGGCTCGTCGATGGCCCGGATGAGGTCCACAAATGGATCACCGGCAAGAACGTCATCCGCGCCTTCAAGAAGGACGGTACGACTGCAGCGGCGGCTGGCGGCGACCTGTTGTAATTACAAGGCTTTGTGGCCGCTTTCGCGTCACAGGGGAGCGCTGCTGAAAAGCGGCGCTCCTGTTTGTGTCGGGTGCCCGCGTTTGCTAGTCTGAAAGCTAGTGATCGCGGGCGATTCGAAGCCGCGCGCAAAGCAGACAAAGAGGCCTAAAGCCCGTGAGCGACGAGACCACTCCGCCGGACGAGCCGGAAACGCCAGAAACCCCGTATGAGGATGGCATCGACCCGGTCGATATCGAGGACGAGCTAAAGCGGTCCTACCTCGATTATGCGATGAGCGTGATTGTCAGCCGTGCGCTGCCAGACGTTCGTGACGGCCTGAAGCCCGTGCACCGCCGCATCCTCTATGCGATGCATATCAACGGCAATACGCCGGACAAGGCTTACAAGAAATCCGCCAACATTGTCGGTGCCGTGATGGGTAACTTCCACCCGCATGGCGACAGCGCGATCTATGACGCGCTCGTGCGGATGGCGCAGCCATTCTCCATGGGCCTGACGCTCGTTGATGGTCAGGGCAATTTCGGCTCGATCGACAACGATCCGCCAGCGGCCATGCGTTATACGGAATCTCGTATGACGAAGGCAGCGCAATACCTGCTTGCCGACATCGACAAGGATACGGTCCAGTTCCAGGACACGTATGACGGCGTCCAGCAGGAACCGATGGTTCTGCCGGCGCAGTATCCGAACCTTCTCGTCAATGGTGGCGGCGGTATCGCAGTCGGTATGGCGACCAATATTCCGCCGCACAATCTGGGTGAGGTCGTCGATGCGACGCTCGCCATGATCGATGAGCCGGGGATCGACGACGAAGCCCTGCTCGAGATCGTGCCCGGCCCGGACTTTCCTACGGGCGGTCTGATCCTGGGCTATGCTGGCTCGCGCAAGGCGCTGCTTGAAGGTCGCGGCTCTGTCCTGATGCGGGCGCGCACCGAGATCGAGGACGTGAAGTCTGGCCGCCAAGCCATTATTGTTTCAGAGATTCCCTATCAGGTGAACAAGGCCTCGATGGTCCAGAAGATTGCCGAACTGGTGCGCGACAAGCGCATCGAAGGCATTGCGGACCTGCGCGACGAATCCGATCGTCACGGCATTCGCGTGGTCATCGAGATCAAGAAGGATGCAAGCGCGGACGTGGTGCTGAACCAGCTTTTCCGTTTCTCGCCGCTGCAGACCTCCTTCCCGGTCAACATGCTGGCGCTGAACGGTGGTCGTCCCGAGCAGCTGAACCTGCGCGCCGTGCTGCAGGCCTTCATCCAGTTCCGCGAGGAAGTGGTTGCCCGGCGCACGAAGTTCGAGCTGAACAAGGCGCGCGACCGCGCCCACGTCCTCGTTGGTCTTGCGCTGGCTGTCGCCAATATCGACGAGGTTATCCGCATCATCCGTCACTCGCCGGACCCGAACGCGGCACGCGAGCAGTTGCTCGCCAAGGCGTGGCCGATGATGGATATGGGTCCGCTGATTGACCTGATCGCCGACAAGCGGACACGCCGCGCCGACGGTGACACGATCTATCTGTCCGATGAGCAGGCCCGCTCAATCCTGGCGCTGCAACTGTCGCGTCTCACCGGTCTTGGCCGGGACGAAATCGGCAATGAGGCCAAGGGTCTGTCGGACAAGATTGCCGACTATCTCGATATTCTGCGCTCACGTCCGCGTATCCTCGACATCATCCGGGGCGAGCTGAATGAGGTGAAAGAGAAGTTCGCCGTGCCGCGGCGCTCGGAGTTCACCTTTGTGGATGCCGACCTCGATGATGAAGACCTCATCGAGCGCGAAGACATGGTCGTGACGGTGACGCATGGCGGATATGTGAAGCGCGTGCCGCTTTCGACCTACCGCACGCAGCATCGCGGCGGCAAAGGCCGCTCTGGCATGTCGATGAAGGACGAGGATTTTGTAACGCGGCTGTTCACGGCCAACACGCATACCGAGATCCTGTTCTTCAGCTCTGAAGGCATGGTCTACAAGGAGAAGGTGTGGCGTCTGCCCGTCGGCTCCCCGCAGGCACGCGGCAAGGCGCTGGTCAATATCTTCCCGCTAGCAAAGGATGAGCGCATCGAAAGCGTGATGCCGCTGCCGGATGATGAGGCCGCGCGTGAGGAACTCGATCTCATGTTCGCGACCCGGTCTGGCACGGTGCGCCGGAACAAGCTGTCCGACTTCACGCGGGTGAACCGAAACGGCAAGATTGCGATGAAGCTGGACGAGGGCGACGGCATTGTCTCGGTGAAGATCTGCTCCGAGCAGAATGACGTCATGCTCACGACGGTGCTGGGCAAGTGTATCCGATTCCGGGTCGATGATGTGCGCGTCTTTGCTGGCCGCAATTCAACCGGTGTACGCGGCATTCGCCTTGACAAGGGCGACGAGGTGATCTCGCTCGGCATTCTGCACCATCTAGACTTCACGTCCGCTGAAGCGCGTGCCTATCGCAAGCATGAGATTGCGAAGATGCGTGCAATCTCTGGCGAGGAAGAAGACGAGGGCGAAGCCATCGCCGACGATGAGGATGATGCAGGCGAGGACGAGGTCTCTCTCAGCCCTGAACGCATCGCCGAAATGGGCGCGGCCGAGGAGTTCATCCTGACGGTTGCCGATGATGGCATGGGCAAGCGCTCGTCTTCCTATGACTACCGGGTCACCGGGCGCGGCGGCAAAGGCCTCGTGGCGCATAATATCTGGGGCTCTGACAAGAAGAAGGGGCCGGTCAAACAGATCGCGCAATCCTTCACGGTCGACGACAACGACCAGGTGATGCTGGTGACGAATGCGGGTCAGCTGATCCGTACGCGCGTCGACCAGATCCGTATCGCTGGCCGAGCAACATCCGGCGTCTGGGTGCTTCGCACCAATGAGGGCGAGCGGGTTGTCTCTGTGGCACGCCTTGTAGAAGACGGCGAAGACGATACAGAGGAAGAATAAGCCGCCCCCGCCCGGGGCGGCGCCAAAAGGTGCCAAGGCGAGGAGAGTGTCCATGCAACGTGTCGGGCTTTATCCGGGGACGTTCGACCCCATTACTGCGGGACATCTCGACATTATCGGCCGCGGGCTGAAACTGGTCGACAAGCTGATCGTCGGCGTTGCCGTCAATGAAGCCAAGAAGCCGCTATTCTCTCTCGATGAGCGCACCGCGATCGTCGAGGAAGAAACGGCCAAGCTGCACAATCCGCGCGGCGTCGAGATTGAGGTTCGTCCCTTCGACAATCTGCTGATGCACTTCGCCGAGACCTGCGGCGCGCACGTCATCATCCGCGGCCTGCGGGCTGTTTCTGACTTCGAGTACGAATTCCAGATGACGGCCATGAATGAGCAGCTGAACCGCGAGATTGAAACTGTCTTCCTGATGGCGGATGTACAACATCAGGCTGTGGCTTCGCGTCTCGTGAAGGAAATTGCGAAGTTCGGGGGCGATATTTCATCGTTCGTCACGCCAAGCGTGCGGGCCAAGCTTCTGGAGAAGTATAAGTGAGATTTTCGACATTTGCGGTAAGCACGCTGGTTCTTGCAGGCATGGCGGGCGCAACCGCATGTGCGCAAAGCGCGTCCGAGGCTCCTGAACCGCCCGTCTTCACGATGGATGATGTCGAGGCGTCGCCAGATGCCTGGCGGCAGGCAGAACCCGAGAACCTTCTGGTCATGGAGACCACCAAGGGTCGCATCATTATCGAGATGCTGCCGCAAGTGGCGCCAGCCCATGCCGAACAGTTCCGCACCATTTCCAGCGAGGGCAAGTGGGATGGCACCGTCTTTCACCGGGTGATCGACGACTTCATGGCGCAAGGCGGCGATATCCGGGCGATGAATGGCGAAGGCTCCGGCCTGCCTGACCTCAAGGGTGAGTTCACCTTCCGCGCCAATCCAGGCGAGATGCCCCTGAACGTTATCGGCCCGATGGATTCAGCGACGCAGGGCCTTTACATGGGCTTCCCGATGGGGACGCAGGCGCAGTTCCTGGCTGAACTGACCGGTGATGCTGCCGTTGAGCGCTGGATCCTTCATTGTCCGGGCGTTGTATCGACCGCGCGTACGACTGACCCGAATTCCGCGAACAGCCAGTTTTTCCTGATGCGTCATCAGGCGGACCACCTTGATAAGCAGTATACAGCTTGGGGACGCGTCGTTGACGGTTTCGATGTGGTGCGATCGATCAAGAAGGGGCCCGAGCCGAACGGCACGCCCATCACAAATCCGGATATCCTGCAGCGCGCCTATATGATGAGCGACCTGCCGGCGGGCGAGCAGCTCGATGTCTGGGTTCAGCGCTCTGACACGCCTGAGTGGACAGAACGCCTTGCCGAAGCAGACCAGACCGACACGGACATATGTGACGTGATGCGCGTACCAGCGGTCGTCGCAGAATAGGAGGGCAGGGTGGACCTATCCGCCTTTGCTTTCGAGCTTCCAGAAGAGTTGATCGCCCTGCGGCCCGTCGAGCCGCAGGATGCTGCGCGGCTGCTTGTGGTGCACGGTGATGGCCGGCTGGAAGATGCAGGCGTGCGCGACCTGCCGCGCTATCTGTCTGCTGGCGATACGCTGGTTTTCAACGACACACGCGTCATCCCTGCCGCGTTGAAGGGCGTACGCCCAGCGCGAGATGAGACAGGCGCGGACGTCAATGTCGATGCCAATCTGGTCGAACGAGTAAGCCCGGATACATGGCGGGCGCTCGCCAGGCCGGGCAAGCGGCTGAGGCCGGGCGATACAATCCTGTTTGGTGAGGATTTCGAGGCGACCATCAGCGAAAAGGGTGGCGGTGCGGACCTGCTGCTGGTCTTCAACAGGGCGGGGGCCGCACTCGATGAGGCACTGGACGCGTTCGGGGCGATGCCGCTGCCGCCCTATATCGCGCGTCGCCGGGCGGCCGATGACAAAGACCGAGAGACTTATCAGACAAGCTTTGCTGGCGACGAGGCGCAATCGGTGGCCGCGCCGACCGCTGGCCTGCATTTCACGCCGCGCCTTCGTGAGGAAATTGCGGCTGCAGGTATCGCGAGCGAGTGGGTGCGCCTCCATGTCGGTCTGGGGACGTTCTCCCCCTTGCAGGAGAGCCAGCTGGAGAGCGGGCGCCTGCATGAAGAATGGCGGCGGGTGAGCCCTGAAGTGGCCGAGAAGCTGAATGCGGTGCGCGCCAATGGCGGGCGGGTCGTTCCCGTCGGCACCACGGCGCTGCGGACACTGGAAAGCTCCGTCGAGGGCGGAAAAATCGTGCCCACGCTGGGGCCGACCGATATCTTTTTGAGGCCTGGCGACAGACTACAGGCGACCGATGCGCTGGTGACCAACTTCCACCTGCCTGAAAGCTCGCTCTTCATGCTGGTCTGCGCGCTGATGGGCACAGACATCATGCAGGCTGCTTACGCGCATGCCATCAAGGAAGGCTATCGCTTCTACTCCTATGGCGATGCGTGCTTGCTGCTTCCCTGACGGCTCGGGCTTGCCTTGTGAGCGATAATCGCTAGAGCCGCGCCCATGGCGACATTTCCGTTTGAGATAAAGGCCCGTGAGGGCAAGGCGCGTACAGGTGTCCTGAAGACCCCGCGCGGCGACATCCGTACACCAGCATTCATGCCCGTCGGGACGGCAGCGACCGTCAAGGCGCTGTATATGGACCAGGTCGAACAGGCCGGCGCCGATATCATTCTGGGCAATACCTATCATCTGATGCTGCGTCCGGGCGCAGAACGCGTGAAGCGGCTTGGCGGCCTTCACGCCTTCTCTGGCTGGAAAGGCCCTATGTTGACCGATAGCGGTGGCTTTCAAGTCTGGTCGCTTTCCCAGCTTCGCAAGATGGACGCCGACGGGGTAACCTTCAGGAGCCATATTGATGGGTCCGAGCACCGCCTGACGCCCGCGCGCAGCATCGAGATCCAGGCCGACCTTCTCGGCGCCGACATTTCCATGCAACTTGATGAATGCACCGATTTTCCGTGTACGCATGAAGAGGCTGAGCGCTCTCTCGACCTGTCGCTCGATTGGGGCGCGCGTAGCCTTGAAGCCTTCGGGGAGCGGGACAGCCAGACGCTGTTCGGCATCGTCCAGGGCTCAAACTTCCCTGACCTTCGAGAGAAATCGGCCAAGGGTGTCGTGGCTCAGGGGTTTGGCGGCATCGCGCTGGGCGGGCTCGCCGTAGGGGAGGGCCACGACCAGATGTGCGCGACCATAGATATGACGGTCCCATATCTTCCCGAAGAAAAACCGCGCTATGTAATGGGCGTCGGCAAACCGATCGACCTTGTCGAGAGCGTCGCGCGCGGCATCGACATGTTCGATTGCGTCCTGCCGACCCGCGCTGGCCGGCACGGGCAGGCATGGACGTGGGACGGGCCGATCAACCTCAAGAATGCACGATTTGCTGAAGATACCTCGCCAATTGATGAGGCTGTGCCGTCGCCAGCAAGTCAGGACTATTCAAAGGCTTACCTGCATCACCTGATAAAGTCCGGCGAATACCTCGGCTCGATGATCCTGTCTTGGCACAACACCGCTTTCTTCCAGGCGCTGATGGCGGAAATCCGTCTTGCCATTGAAGAGAACCGCTTTGAGGCACTGCGCGCGGAGCTCAGTCAGCGTTGGGCGACGACGAAGTCGTCTGCTCGCTCGCCGAAGGACGCCTGAGGTCGACCGGGCCCTCAGGCTCAGGCGGCGGAAGCGGCTCGGTCTTAATGGGCGGCGTGGCAGGAGATGACGCGTCAGACGCGTTGGTCTTGATAGGCCTGTCGCCGCGATAGACGACCGGTGGCTCCTTTTCTTCAGCGAAGACGGGCGCGGCAATGCCCTCACAATTCTTCGTGCGGCCAATGGCTTTCAGATAGGTCCGGCGTGCGCGGCCACGGTCAAAAGCGGCGCGCAGCTTTTTCTCATGGCTGTTTGCACCGCTGAGGCGGCGCACCCAGCCGCGATAGGGAATAAGCCCGCGCGCTTCGGAGGCTACGACGCCAAGCACGCCGTCAGAAGCGGTGTCTGCCGCAAGCTCAGACAGGGAGGCCTGCTCTTCCTCGCTAACCTCATCCCAGTCTGGCGGCAGGACGCCGTCCAGCGTCGCGATCTCAGAGGCGATGTCGGCGCAGGACGCTGTGTGGTCGACCTTGTAGGGATTGGAAATCGCCGCGAGCACCTCTGGCACCTCGTCCTTGCGAAGGTTGAGGTCTTCCAGCGGGGAAAGGGCCGCATCAGTAAGGCCCGCACGCGTTTGTGACACGGCCTGACCGGCCGGTTTACTGGCGCATGAGGCGAGTACCAGCGATGCTGATACAAGAGCGAAAAAGGCGGCCTGTTTCATGCCGCAGACAAGACACCAGCAAGTCGGCAGAAAAGTGGCGCAATTTCACCTGCAATTAGGGCGTTACAGCGCGTTGACCTGCCGCCCACAGTCGACTAGTTAGCACGCTTCGGCGCGCCCATAGCTCAGTCGGTAGAGCAACTGACTTTTAATCAGTAGGTCACAGGTTCGAATCCTGTTGGGCGTACCATTTTCTCTAAACAGTGCCCACGATGCCTTCGCTTGGCCGCATCTATACAGACATAGGGGCGAACGATTGTGAGGCGGAAACCCATCGATTTCCGCCCCAAGCAATAGGATTGTGCTTTCTTCAATCTGCGGCGGCGGCCGGCTGCGTACTGACTTCGATCGGACGAAAGCTGAGACTTGATGAACCGGCATCTGTTTCTGGCAGGTCAAATGTCTTTGGATCTGGGAGAGTAAAGGTTTGCTCAGTCGCGGAGATCGTTGAGGGCGCCTCGGTTCTTGGGCGGAGGCCGATATTGAACCGTGAGGTCGCCGTGGTGCTCGACTTGATGGCAGGCGAAAGTTCTTCAGAGAAGCTCGCCAGCTTTACGTGTGAGGAAAATTCCAACTTCTGGGGAGCATCCATCACTTCAGCTTGAGGCTCGAAGGACGCTTGCATCACCTCGGGTTCTGGAGCTGCGGCGTCCTGGTCAGCCAGTACCGCTTCCTCGCGTCGCGCCTCTGCTGCCGCAATGGCTTGCGGAGATTGGCTTGCAGGCGTGAGGTTACTTAGCTTGGATGCTGGCCTGTCTGCCGAAGCAGTCTGTGCACCGATACCGGACATGTCATCAGGTAGGTAGCTGCCGCCCTCATGGGTGCGGCTCCAGCCATTGGCGTGCGCAAGTTCATGACAGAGGAGGCGGGCGTACCAGCCAGACGTTATTGTCTGGCAGGGGTTCGGCATGGTGATCATGCGTCCATCACCGCAACCCATCGAGTTCAGCTGTGGAACACCGAAAATATGAGCGCCGCGCTGCGCACACCTGGCGCCGACGAGCATCGGCGAGACGAACTCTACAGCGACTGTGTTGTCGCCGCGAAACTCTGCAGGAGCATTTTTTACCGGCTCTAGAGGAGCGACGGTCATACAGCCAGCTAGGAGAGATGAGACACAGAAAGTGCTCATCATGTAAAAACGAGAAACGAGTGTTCTTTTCATGTCCATCACCCCGACTTCTTTGAGTTGGTGATGAGATGACTACGAGGTCGGCCATAATACTGACTTGAAGACTGCCGCTGAATTTGAGGCGATGGTGTCGTAAATCGTTAAGCTATTGGTTCAGACTGGGACGAAGGGTAAATGCGGGAAAGGAAAAAGCCAAAAAAATCAGGTGCGAGATGGGCTGCGTTCGTTAACACAAACAATTCGAAATTTTGGCTAACCTGGAAGCAAAGCATGAAAAAAGGCGTGCCGAAGTGGCACGCCTTGTTCAAAATCGACTTGTGGGAGTCCTCAGCCTGGGCTTGCAGGCGTGCCATCATCATCGTCGCCGCCAGCTGCCGCGGCTACACCAACAGCACCGAGAGCGGCCGGGATGCCGAAGACTGCAGCGCCGACGCCGCTTCCTGCGGTACCGGCTACAGCAGTACCTTCAAGAGCCGCAATCTGTGTCGACGTCATTGCAACCGGTGGAGGTGCGCTACATGAGGCAGCGGTAACCGCGAAAATCTGCGAAGCGGTGAGCGTCACAGTACATGGCGTTCCGTCGGCGGCAGTGAAATTAAGCGTCGTTGTACCGTTGCTCGTGGTCTGAACGATGTCTCCTTCGAATAGATCGTCGCCTTCTGAAAGAGAATACAAGTTACCTTGACGTTCGACGACGACCGAACCGGTATCACCAGTCGTCGACACAACATCGCCTTCCAAATCCGGCACGGATCCAGAACCAGCTTCATCCTGCGCTACAGCGATTTGAGCGAAGGTCAGCGCTCCAACAGCGGCGGCCAGAGTTGCAATAGATTTCGTGAGGCGCATGTGTGTAGCTCCTTTGTCCCAACTTCCTTTTAGCAAAGAAGCCTTAGATTGTATATATATGATCGCAAATATTCATAATTGAGTAATAAATGCCGAATTCAGGTCGGAGTTGCACACATTCCGCGCACCTGAATGGTCTCAATGGCTTGGTCTTCAAGGCGCACAGCGCTCAGAACGCCCGTTTTGTAGGCGCCGGTATCCAGCCCAATCCTGTTTGGCCGCTGCGTTATCTCGTCTTCGACAGTATGTCCGTGGACTATAACCTTGCCATGATCGGCCTCGCTGTCGAGAAACTCACGTCTGATCCAGCGCATATCCGTCGAGTTTTGTTCAGCGATTGATAGCCCAGGCCGTACGCCAGCGTGCACCAGAAGGTAGTCACCAAACTCAACACTATCGAGAAACCGGCTCATGAAGCGTATGTGGCTATTCGGGATGGCCGAGAGCAGGGCGTGTTCAAGTGCCTCTTCGCCAACTGTTTGGACATAGGCGATATCCACCCCATAGCTTTCTGCGGTTGTGTCGCCGCCATGATAGAGCCATTCACGGAGTTGTTTACGCTCGCCTCTAAGGGCGCGAAGAAGCGCGTCTTCGTGATTTCCCATGAGGAAATGACACTTCAGATCAGGGGGCCGATAGTCGATCAGCAGTTCGATGACGTCTTTCGACTGCGGCCCCCGGTCTATGAGGTCTCCTAAGAAAACGAGGTGAGTTTGCTTGGACGGTCGTTTGGATACATCTTCTTCGATACGCGCCAATAATTGTTCGAGAAGATCAAGGCGCCCGTGTACATCTCCGATTGCGTAGGCGCGCTTGCCTGGGGGCGTGGACGCTGCCTTAGGCTCGCTGGTTGATTTATCGGGCTTAGAAAACAGACGGAACATAGAACTTCATCTCGCTCGCGCTGCGTTAGCAAGCCAAACTCGTCGGCTCTTACAGCGCGTTGGGTATAAGCCTCCCACACGGTCTCTGCGAGCACAACAAACTGATTGCATCTTCGCCAGCGAATCAAAAGGCATCGATCTTGCGTGACGTCTGACTAGTCATCGAGCAGTCAAGAAAAATCGGTAAACGTTTTCTTAAATTTGGTTGATGGCGGCGTTCGGGTGTGTTGTGATTGGTACACCTGCAGTTGATCAAGGGCTTCAGTCTTGGGGAGGCAACATGAGCGTAAACGCATCGCACACCTGGTTTGCCGCGCAGACGTTGGCAGGTAAAGAGAACCTCGCTGTTTCGCATTTGAACCGACAGGGTTTCGAGACAACATGCCCTCAGCTTTGGCGGACGGTCCGCCACGCAAGACAGACCCGACGGGTTCTGCGCCCGATCTTCCCCGGGTATGTTTTCGTAAATGTGGATATGCAGCGCATGAGATGGCGCGCAATCGATAGCACGGTTGGCGTTTCGAGGATTGTTCGTTTCGGGGACAGGCCAGCTGCCCTTCCAACGGATCTGGTCGAGAACTTCAAGGCTCAAACGGGCGAAGACGGTGCTATCGAATTTGAGGACACGCTTGGCGTAGGGGACGAAATTCGGGTGATGTCCGGCGCCTTTCAGGACTGGATTGGACGTATCGTCGATCTTCCGGACAATGACCGTGTCAAAGTGCTTCTAGGGATGATGACCCGCCACGTTGAGGTCACTCTTCCCAGAAAGCAGCTCGCCAAGGCGAGTTGATCAGTAGAGTAGGTCAGGGGACATGAACACACTCAGTCATCTCGCGGTGGGGACAGAACAGCAAGACCGGTTTTCCCGGCGCCTTGCTGATGCGTTGTTCCGTATACGCTACCAACTTATCGGCGCAATCCTTTTTGGGGTCGTTGCGCCGGTCGTTCTCCGCGGACAGTTCGAACGGCTACCCGACCAGATCGCGAGTTACGATAATTCGCTATTCGGCACGCTCTGTGCGGTGCTCATCGGTTATATGGTATTTCGGAAAGTCACCGTGCTTCCGGGTTCGAATGCATTCACTAGCATCACGCCTGCATTCCTGTCATCTTATGGCATAATTATCGCGATCTTTTTCATCCTCAGACTGGATTATAGTCGGGCTCAATTCTTGGTGAGCTTTGTCCTAACCACATGCTGGTTCATCGCGCTGTCTTACTACGTCGCACGTTTTCGGGAGGCTAATCTCGGTCTTGTCTCATCGCAGAAGTTAAAGGAGCTTGCCTCGATACCTGGAGTGAGCTGGGTAAATTTTACATCGCCAGAGGCGGCGTCCAAGCAGCGTCATTTGCCGCTGGTGGTAAACCTGCGTGACCCGAAGCTTGGCCCAGAGTGGGAGCGCTATCTTGCTGAGGAGGCGATCGCCGGCCGCGTCATCTACAACACGAAACAGATTGTTGAATCACTTGAGGGCAGGGTGCGGGTTGAGCACCTTTCGGAAAACTCGTTTGGCCACTTGGCGCCCGATTCCATCTATGCGCCAGCAAAGCGCTATATTGATGCCATAACCGCTGCGGTCGCTTTGGTGCTTCTCTCGCCTTTGTTTTTGATTGTTGCTGCCTGGATCAAGCTTGATAGTCCGGGGCCCGTGATCTTCCGTCAAGAGCGCATGGGATATCGTGGCAAGACCTTCATCATGTTCAAATTGCGCTCCATGACTGTGCGGGCGCCTGACGCCGGCGATAAGCGTAACCTGGACATGACGCAGAACGACGACCAGCGCGTCACACGTTCAGGTCGCTTCATCCGAAAGACCAGAATTGATGAGCTGCCGCAGCTCTGGAATATCTTTATCGGAGAGATGAGCTGGATTGGCCCGCGGCCGGAAACGCTCAGCTTGTCCTCATGGTATGAAGAGGAAATCCCGTTTTACAGGTATCGTCATATTGTGCGTCCTGGGATCACCGGCTGGGCGCAGGTGAAGCAGGGCCACGTCACAAGCGTGGATGATGTCCGCCGGAAGCTTGAATACGACTTCTATTATGTGAAACACTTCTCGGTCTGGACCGATGTTTTCATTGGCATTCAGACTGTGCGCGTGATGTTTACCGGTCTCGGTGCGAAGTAAGGCTCGTTCTCAGCAAATGCTGACCACCGGCATGTGGGCAGCACGGGTGTGTCTCGTGCTGATTTTCGCTTTGTTGGCGTTTTTCTTCATAGGTCCGGAAAGTGAAGTCGACGTCCGATCTTTGATTCCTTGGGACAAAGCGAGGCACGTGGCAGCTTATTTTTGCCTCACCCTGGTCGGACTGCTCGCCTTTCCTAGTCTGCCTTTAATCGCGCTTGGTGGCGGTGTCTCACTGGGTTCAGTAATTATCGAAATCACTCAGCCAGCAGTCGGCCGGACCTTTGATCTTGATGACCTGCTAGCGAATGGTGTCGGTATTACGGTTGTCGCTGCGTTCGTGCTTCTGTCGAACTTTAGAGAGACAGTTCGCGCCATGATACGAAAGCCATGATCGAGCTCTAATCGGGGCCTATTGAGTCGCTATGCCTAGACATTCTCCCGACATCATTTTTGTGAATCGCTTCTTTTGGCCCGATCATAGCGCAACTGCGCAGATTCTTACGGATGTCGCGCAACACCTTGCTCAGTCTGATTTTCGCGTTCGGATCATTACTTCCCGAATGCTTTATTCAGATCCAGGTCAGGTTTTGACGAAGACCGAGAACTGGGAAGGCGTTGAGGTAAGCAGGGTTTGGACGACGCGGTTCGGGAGGTCGAATATGCTTGGGCGCGCGCTAGACTATCTGACCTTCTATGCCTCGGCATTTTTCTCCGTACTTCGCCATGCCGATAAGAACAGCATCGTTATTTCGAAAACCGACCCGCCGCTGATCGGCATTCCAATCGGATATGCGGCGCGGCTCAAGGGAGCTCAACGCGGCAACTGGTTTCAGGATGTATATCCAGAGGTGGCTGAAGCATCGGGGATGAAGTTGCCATCTATTGTATTCCGCTTGCTCAAGTGGATGCGGCGGCGCTCAATCGATAAGGCCGCCATCAATGTCGCGATTGGCGATCTCATGGCCGCGAAATTGAAGCGAGAGATCGCGCCTTCAAATATTACAGTCATTCCAAATTTCGCGGACGACGCATCATTACACCCGGACCCGTTAGGTTGGCTGAACTTACGAAAAGGGTGGGGCTTCAGTGACAGCGATTTTGTTGTCGGCTATTCCGGAAATCTTGGTCGAGCGCATGATGTTCAGACCCTTCTTGGCGCAGCGGAGTGTCTGCAAGATGATCCATGCATCAAATTCTTGCTTGTTGGGGGCGGCCATCAGCGGCAGTTGGTGGAGGACGCCTGCGCAGCGAGAGGTCTTTCGAAAGTATTCTTCCGACCATATCAGCCGAGAGATAGCATAGCCTTATCGCTCAGCGTTCCGGATCTTCACTGGATCAGCTTGAAGCCCGCCTTCGAGGGCCTGATTGTTCCCAGCAAGCTCTATGGCATAGCGGCTGTTGGTAGGCCTGTCCTGATGATTGGCGCGCGAGATGGTGAAGTCGCACAATTGCTCGAAAAATACGGGTTCGGGACCACGGTAATACCCGGCGATGTCGAAGCGGCAGTCAGCGAGATCAGTCGTCTTTCCTTGGCATCCGAAAGCTTGCGTGAAATGAAACAGAATGCGCGGGAGTTCGTCGACATCGCAGCGTCTAGAAAATCAGCGCTAACGGCCTGGCGGGATAAGCTCCTTGAGCTTTCTGGCGCCTAAATTACGATGCGGCGATCATCAGCCGAGCTTGTTGTATCCGGTCGCTTGGTTGCCGTGCTCTTGCGCTGGCGATCACTGTTTCCATTGACCACCAACAGAGCAAAACAAGTCGCTGCAAGACAGGCGATTGCTGGCCTTCGGCCCGGGTAGTCGACGAAACTATGGAGAATAAGGACCAGTAGGGCCGTCGCCGCAGCACGACGAATGCGCCTGTGTTCATCTCCTCGGCGTGTCCAGACCCTGACGAACTGAACAAGCACCAAGACCACCCCGGTCAGCAGAATAGCTATTCCCGGAAGACCAAACTCAACGAGCGCCTGAAGATAATCATTGTGCGCGTGGTTTACGTATTTTTCGGTGACTGTGTCTGGATTCTCATATAGCCTGTAAACGTCCTCAAACGAGCCGAGACCGGTACCTGCCAGCCAGTGGTCTCCTACAACTTTCATTGTGACTGTCCAGATTCCGAGCCGCGACAGGTCTGAGTTCTCGAACGAGGTGACGCCGAGACCGTCAAGCAAAGGGCTGAAAGCGACAAGCAGGACGGCAGCGAACGTTGCAGCGATTACAATGGCCGGAAAAGCAATGGCCAAGCGTCTACTGGATCGGGGTTCTCGAGCTAGCACAACGCACAATGCAAGGACCGGTAGCAGCATCGCATAGCCGGCCACGGACCCGGTCGCCAATATCCCTGTAAGTATGAGACCTGCCGCAGCTGCAACAACTATCGCCTTTGCATGATCGCTATCTCCGGAAGCCCAATCTCTGCGGAGTTGCCCAATCAGTGCCGCTACAAAAGGAAGGCACATCAAAAGGAAACAGGCTTGATGGTTGGGGTTCGCAAACACACCAACTGGAAGACCGCGAGTGGTAATTTCATAGAAATACAGAGAAGCGCTGTCGCCTGCCATGATCTGGGCAAACCCCAGCAATGCTCCCGTCGCGCCGAATAGAGGTATGGCCCAATTAAGACGCGAAGCCGCAAAACGCCAGCCCAGCGCCAAGAAGAGCACAAACATCGCAATTGTCGGAAGCGTGCCAAAAAATGACAGGAAACTCTTGCTCGGCGCAAGTGAAATCGGCATTGCCGTCTTGGCGGGCATGTCCATAAGCTCAAGGCCATCTGAAACTGCAGATCGATCTCCTAAGTGCTGCCAAATGGCATGGGGAAGCGGCACCTGTTGCAGAAAGATCCACAAACTCCAAGCACAGAACAATCCGACTCCCAATAGGGTGAGCCTGTTCCAGCTTCGGGTGGTCACGAAAGGAATCGCAGTCAGAAGAATGATCAGAGCTATAGATGAAAGCCAAAGCCTCGACGCCAGGTCAGTAAGCGAGGATCCTCCAAAAATTACGGTAAGCGCCAAAAGTATCGGCAAAGCAAAGCAGCGAAGATGGCGTTTTAATCTAGACACACTCACGGCGTGGCGACTTCAGATGCGGGCGTGAGCCTTACCTCTCGCACAAAGGCTCTTGCGGTGCGCGGAAATTCGCCCGCAACTCCCGAAAGACGGAGACGCAGATACGGACAACTCTGATCAGGCACAGTGAACGTGACAACTTTAGCCTCAGGCAGGGAGGTCAGTGTATCTATAGAAAGAGTCAATAATGGTTTTCGAGCATCCAGACATTCCAGCGACCATTCAAAACTGCCGCCATTGTCGTAAAGGTTGCCATCCATAACGAAGTTCGCTTCATAAATGCCCGACGAGAGCTCGATAATCTGCTCCGCGATCCATGGTTTGCCCCGACCGAAGAAGCTGACCGCAAGGCCGCCGCCTTGGTCAAAACTCGCGAACGACTGATTGATTCGCCAATTGAAGGGTTGAGCACCGGCCTTTTGCTCAAACCGATTGTCAAATGGAATGGTGCGTGTCTCGCGCGCCTCAGTACTGAGGAATTGAAGGAAGGCACTATTGGCGTTCTCCAGATCACCCTTGGAGATTAGAGAGCGGACCACAGCATCTTGGCTTGCAGGATAATCGCGCGCGAGTGAGATCAGGAAGTCGGTGTCGCTTAACTTCCCAGCAAGCTTATTAACTATCTGCGCTCCCCAAACTGGTTTCTCGCTGAGAAGCTCTTCGATGATCGGCCTTGATGTCTTTTGCAGAGCCATCGCCGAGAGCATGTCTGAATATACCATGGCGTTTTCTCGATTCAGCACGATCAATCGCGCTATTCCGGCGGCTGCGTCTCCATATTCTCCATCTAAATAGTTGAGCTCTGCGAGTTTCAGTCTGGCTGCTACTTGTCTTGGCGCTATGCGGAGCACATGTTCTGCCAGACGCCGCTGCAGCTCAAACGAGTCGGGCTCATCCTTAGAGATGCTGACAAGCCGAACTACAAACGGTTGAGCCGATAGCGGAGCTTTTGCAAACGCTGATTTGAGCGCTAGGTTGTTGTGCAGAGCTTGGAGTGAGAGGGACGCATCGGCCGAGTCGGGTATGTCAGTGCTATCAGCGTCCGTCATTAAGCCTGATTCAAGCTCCTGTTGAAAAAGGAGCTGGTGAAAAACACCGAAGCCGAGCGAAAGCAAGACAAGCCAGCTTGTCACCACAACCACTCGGGCCATGATCAGTCTCCGTCGCGGACGGGAGGCACATCATTGGTATCGGAAAATAGATGCACCTTCCGGCGTATGCTTTCTCGGTCAGGGATCTCCTTTTCACGATAAGCGTAAGCGGCGTTTCCAGAATAATTGTAGTAATAATCGGCGCTATCGTACCCTACCTTTTTGGCATCGAACTTCGTCAAGATGGCGCCAAGTAAGTTTGTTTGGCTTTCAAGAAGCCTGCCGATTGTTCGTGTTGCCGATGGTGTCCGAATGACACCCGATTGAATGATAATCACTGCGCCTTCGCAAATTGATCCCAAAAGTGGCGCATCAGTAAAGCTTAACACCGGTGGTGAGTCGACGACAACTAGGTCGAAAGCTACCTCGGCTTCTGCAATGATAGACTTGAGCCGCGGATTAGAAAGCAACTCAGCCGGATTCGGCGGAATCACGCCAGCCGGCAGCAGGAAAAGGCCGTCGTGGCGAGAGGCTACAATGTTCTGCATCAAGTCTGCTTCGCGAGTGAGCAGACCTGATAGGCCGATGGAGGCGCCTGAGTCGGCTACAAAGGAAGGCTTACGCATATCCGCATCGATGATCAAAACGCGTTGACCAATCTTTGCGAACGCCATTGCAAGGGCAACTGTCGAACTGGTCTTTCCTTCGCCAGGCCTCGTAGAGGTCATGAGCAAGCTTCGAGGCGCGCCACTGGATGTGGTGAACTGAAGAGCGGTACGGGTGGAGAAGAACGCCTCCGACACCGCGGATCGGGGATCGGACAGTTCGCTGGAAACGATATCCTTTTTGTTTTTAACCTTCGGTACAACGCCTATGGACGAGAGACCTAGTTTGTTCTTTACGTCATCAGGTGTCTTGATGGTGTCGTCGATGTAGTTCAACACAAATGCAAGTCCGACGCCCGCTGCCAAGCTTAGGATAAGCGCCTGAAACAGAGATCGACGAAGGTTTGGTTCGAACGGAAATTTGGGCACCAGTGCGCGATCAATAATGGAGATCTGGCTTGAGCCGACCCCGCTGGCGACAGATATTTCTTTCATACGTTGAAGCAGTGCTTCGTATTGTGTTCGGTTGGTGTCTACCTCGCGCTGTAAAATCGTGTAATCGATACGGCGATCACGCAAGTTCTGAAGCTCCTCTCGCAACTCGCCTACCCGCTCGCGTAGGGAAGCTTCGCGCGCTTCCGCCGCCCGGTACTCTGCGCCTAGGGCTGCTACGATACCCTCGCGTTCAAGTTCAATCTCCGCGTCAAGGGAATCGATACGCGCTTGTAGTTGCTGCATCTCTGGGTAGCCAGGTTTGAAAGTACCAAGCTTCTCTTGGTACTCCGCATTCAACTCTGATCTGCGGCTTCTCAGTCGGCTCAGATCTTCGCTTTCCAGCATGGCGCGGGTTGTCGGGTTGCTTTGCGCTTCGCGATAACGCTGTTCAGCATTTATGCGTGCACTTTCGGCAGCAGCTAACTCGGAGTTCAGGGAAAGAATAGAGGTTGCATCAAGGGAGTCACCACCCTCGCCGCCAATTTCCAAAATGTCTGCTTCTGAAGCATATTCAACAAGCTTGCGCTCTGAGTCCTCTAAAGCTTGGCGCGTCGTTTGAAGACGCTCTTGGACGAATTCACGCGCGAACGCTGTAGTGTTATATTTTCTCTCAAGATTAGTTTGGATAAACGTTTCTACCAACGTGTTGGCTATTCGAGCCGCTTCATCCGGATATGGGCTAACAAAAGAGACATTAATTACCCGGCTGCTTCCCTCGGGTCTAACCCGGATGCCTTTGACAATTGTTTCTGCGGCCTGCTTTAAACGATCGTCACGCGACAACGTTTGGTCAGCATAACGCTCATCAGATGATAGATTGAGTACTTCGGCGACGCGTTCGGCCAATGAGCGGCTTCTCAAGAGTGTGTACTGGGTCGCCATATATTGATCGTCAGCGATCACTGCAGGATCTACAGAAGCGCCCTCGATGATCTGCGTTTCCTGGCGTTGAACTTCGATTGTCGAAGTCGCCATGTAAAGCGGAGTGACCCGAAGCGTCAGGATGGCAACAATCGAAACACCAAAAATTGCGATGGCAAGGATCATCCACTTCCGGCGCAGCACAATCTGGAGCACTTGCCAGAAGTTAAAGCCGTCATCTCTCTCGCCGCCGTCGTAATCCTCGCGGACCGCTTCGAACCTCTCAGGCCTACGGTTTGGTCCGACTGCGCCAGGGTGGGATGCCTTGTCGGGAAGGTTGTGGAACCTGTCGTAATTCATTTTAGGCTACCGCTAATTTATAGGATCAAAAACAGGCTGAGTAGGGGGATCGATCTTAGTATTTCGCCATAGGTTTGCCGCGCTTCCGATCCATCGACGACGATGATGTCATTCCCGAACACAACCGGATCATCGGCGTCGCCCCTTCGGATCGCGGTTAAATCGTATGCCGCAGCCATCCGTTGTCCCTCGACCTGCCGGAAAATGACAACCTTGCGAGGGTTCGCGGACTGGGTAGGGCCGCCTGCAAGTGCCACAGCCTGCAAGAGACCGATTGATCCTTCAACGGGATAGATACCAGGGCTCGTAACCGAACCTTCTACGGTTACCCGTTCACGGTCACTATCCTCGACCGACACTGTCACGTCAGCATCTTGAAGGTAATTGTCTTCAAGCCGCTTTTCCAATGTGTTAGCGAGCTGAAGTGCGGTAAGATCCTTTGCAATTACCTCGCCGATCAGCGGCATTTTTATTCGCCCAAGATAGTCGACTTGATAAGACCCATTTAACTCGTCGACACCGAAAACCTTTACCTGCACGATATCCATCGGTCCAATGCGTACCTCGCTGCTTTGAACGATCGAAGTCGTATCGGGAAGCGGTAAATCTTGCGCTGTAATTGATGTGCCAGTGCTACCCGAGTTAGCACCTAAAGAGCATGCGCTAACGAAAAACGACGCCAAAAAACACAAGCTAGTCAACAGTCGCGTCATTCTGGTTCTCCCATTAACCGCATAATTTCTGCTCGATTGAAGCGCCTTGGCACAATCTACATTACTATCAAAAACCTTGGCCAACCTTAAAGCGGATCCGACAAAAAACTGGTTGAAGATGCCTAAGACATCGAGCAATTTTCATGCCACTTCTATTGAAGCGTGGAAAGAGAAGCAAAAACCAACTGTTTTCCCGGCCGATTTCTGAGTCTGACGGTGTTTCAGCCTAAACTCGGAGCGTGATATCGTAGTAGCATGCAGGATCCAGGGTATTTGAAAGTTAAATATAAGCAGCGATGTTTCGAAGGATCTTTTAAGTAGGTGCTGGTACGCTAGTGAGCCCCTTCAATTGGTGCGGTGGTAGCCTCGTACCTTGTCAGAAACATCTAGTTTTTGCGCATTTCGCTTTTGGGTGCTGTGTGCTTTCTTGATGCGATAGCGCCCAAGCCCTTTGACGCTATCATTGTCCGTATACCTAGTTTCTTCAGAGAATAGAATTGGCTGGGAAAATGGGACTCCAAAAACATGATCGCTCGGGCCTTCGCAGTCTCCAAGTCCTTTGGATGGTGTATCCTCACCCCATTTACTGTTTTCACGCGCAATGGCACGATGCGGTTCTGCAATTGCAAGAAGCGGTGGCTGGCAGGGATGGCATGCAGCGTTACAGACTGCCGTGTGCAGTTCGGATCTTGGCTGTTAAGTGAGCCGTGCATAGTGCGTGCATTCCAAACGAGCACATCACCCTTATCCAGCTTTGGGGCACGAATTTCCAAACCTTTGTCGCGGATCATCGCCACAACGCTTTGTATGTATTCCTCGTGATGGTCGGCGATATTGGTCGACCAGCCTTGCAGACCCATGTCCAACTTATGACTGCCTACGCAGACGAAAAAGCGACCAGCACGCGCGACAATGTCTTCCAGTGCGATCCAGGCTGCGACCATGCTGCCGACATTTTCAGAGTCTAGGTAATAGGTATCTTGGTGTTCCCATGTTGCAGAGTTTCCTTCGAAATACATCGATTGGACGATCATGGGATCTTCGGAAAGAATACTTTCCAGCATTCCGATAAGTTTCGGATTGGTCAAAATCGAGTTGATACTGTAGCTGCGGAAGCCGGGAAACTCCTTCGGGTCGACACTCTGCAGGTTCAGGATTGGGTTCATCACCCAACCTTTGTCGTTAAAAACGTGTTGTTCTGCTTGAGCGGTCGCTTGCCTGTATATGAATGATCTTGAAGGTTTGATTTCGGTGGCCCACAATTCCTTTAGTCGATCGCAAGCTACCGGATCAATGGCTCCTCTAATAACCGCGTAACCATAATCTTCGTAATAGCGTGCGGCTGCCTCCAGGTCATTTGGGGCAAACTTGGGGGAGGGATCCTCCTCCTCAGTCTCTGGTACGTCAACTGGCAGCCCACGCGGCGTTTCAAGCTTGATCATCCTAGCTCTCTCCCAATCAACTATCGGGTTTGGTTATTGTCCGGGCGACATTCGTTCGCGTCGGTGCGATTTTTTCAAGCCGGTCGATGCCGATGACAGCGATCATGCCCTCATAGACAGCCAGCATAAATGCATATGCGAAGCCGCGCTTTCCATCGAGGAAGCCCAGACGCCAGAAGTAGACATAGCAAAACTTTAGAAAGGGCCTCAGGGTCAAAGGCGCGCGCGCAGCTAACGCTTTCAGGCGGCGACGGCCGGAAGTGACGCCGCCGCTGCGGCCAGGCTCGTCGCCTGAGCCGCGATTGGATCGGTGCAACTGCTCAACCTCCTGCTCAGCATAGCGAAGATGCCGCCTTAACCAATGCGTAAGGCCGTGAGAAAAAGAGTAGTGAAGATAGGCTTCTGGGAATACGCCAACGCGGTCCCCGGGCAAATCTTCGCGCTGGCCGTGGCCGACCTGCACAAAGCGCAGACCATCGCGGCGGCCGAGCCGCACTTGATAAGATGGCCACATGCCTGCCCATCTCAACCATTTGCCAAAGAACATGGTTTTTGATGGCACTTGATAGGCGTCAATTTTCGCTGGAGCCTCAGTAGCGTCGAGCGCCTGAACGAAATCGGGCGTCAAAACTTCATCTGCGTCCAGGTGTAGTACCCAATCATGGACAAAGCCTGCGTTTTCGACTCCCCAGTTTCGCTGAGCGGAGAAACTGTCGAAAGGACGAGAAAGAACGCGAGCGCCGTGTGCTTCTGCGATTGCCACAGTGCCATCAGTGCTGCCGGAGTCGACCACTACGATGTCGTCACACCAAGCGAGCGCTCCCAGACAGGCCGGTAGGTTCGCTTCTTCATTTAGGGTCAGGATGAGTGTAGAGACTTTCACGGAGCAGCACCCTCGATTTCTACTATCTCAACTTGATGACGCGCGCAGGATTGCCGGCAGAAATACTCCTTTCAGGAGCATCGCTAACAGCTACGGCTCGTGCAGCAATCACCGCACCATTTCCTATTTTCACGCCTGGGCCCACGAAAGCATCGGCGCAAACCCAAACGTCAGCGCCGATACTAATAGGGGTCTTGAGCAACGGCATTCCGGACTGGGCGTAGTCATGTGTGCCGGCGCACAAATGTGCGTGTTGAGAAACGGTTGACCGTGCCCCGATACTGATAAGCCCAAGGTTGTAGATACGTGCTCTGTCACCAATTGCGGCTGCTTCGCCGACATGCAGATGCCACGGCACGGTGATGTCCGCTGTTGGGTGGATGTGGACGTGTGCGCCAACGCGCGCGCCGAAGAGACGCAGCACAATGCGACGAAACCACCAGAATTGGCGTGGCGTCCAAGAAAAGAGAGGGCGGCGCAGAATCTCCCAGAGTACGCGCGCTGCAAGCTCAGCTTTCGTCCACTTCGTTGCCTTACGATTAGAAAGTATGTCGTAGATTTCGGTGCTCACTGCGCCAATGCGCCTGATTGGTTTGTATTTTTAGCGGGCAAGGCGAGAAACCGGACTGGCTTCGCCGGACTTCCAACTGCCACAACGTCAGGCGGAAGATTCTTTGTGACAACACTTCCGGCGCCCACGATCGATCGCGCACCTATTCGCACACCCTTGAGAATGCAGACATTTGCTCCTACCCAAACGTTCTCGCCTATAGTTACAGCCTCTTGGAGACCGTCGTCGATGCGGTTACCATTCTCATTCATTTCGAAAGAATGATCGTAGTCGGCGATATAACAATTTGGCCCAACTGCGACTCCATCCCCAATTTCGATGCAATGTCGGCTGTCGATGAGCGCGCCTTTATTAAAATAAGTGTTCTTTCCCACCTTCAGGCTTCTGGCTGGACCATTCGCAATCAGCTTAGCGCTCCGCATTAATCGTGCACTCTCGCCAAGCATTAAAGCTTGCGGGTTACCCTCAAAAAATTCGCCATAGGTTTGGACGGAACGACCAATTTCGGCGCCAGCGTGACGAAGCTCAACATGTCGGGCTAGTCTGTCTAACTTGTTTACCATAAGACTGAACGTAGCTAACGGAAGACTTCGACTATGCATTTTCACAACCATCGTAGAAACTGATTGATGCGCCAACTAGTGAGCCGAGGTGCTTCGGCAATCATGAGCGTTTCCGTCCCAATGACAGTCCCGGTTTAGCAAATAGATTTTCACAGGCAACATAATATAGCCCATATGTTACGGAAAAGGTAAACCCGCAAAGCCTGCTAAAAGCGTCGGGAGTATTGAGCAAACGACGTTGTAAATAATAGAGATATTGCATTAGATGGCAGCGGTCCAAAAGCTCGCTTTACACTAACAAGCAGACATAAAATTCATGATAGCGCGCTCTTAGAATTCCCGGCCGATTACTTTCCTGCGGGGGGCCGAAGCGCAACGATGAAGGCAAACCTGCGGGTCGCGAACATAGAGTGCATTTGAGGCCAATGATTTCGGCTCAGTAGTAAATTGTCGGCTAAAGGGTTCATAATAAGTACGCTGAAAACCAGCACCTTCTAGAACAGCATTGACCTCCGGATCGTCTAGTTCCGTCTCAATGGCCAGCAGACCAGGGTTTGCCAATACGCCACTGGCGCCTTTGAAGACCTCCCTCTCGTAGCCTTCGACGTCCAGCTTAAGCATAGTGGGCGTACAAGCACCGACTAAGTCGTCGAGCCTCATTTGCCTGACCTCGCGATATCCGTCGCTGGATGGGTTTTTGACAACCTTGTTGGTTGTATCCAAACCGATTGTGAAATGCACTACATCGGGCTCGGCGCCTACTGCTACGCCCTCTATTCTTACTTGGCTATCTAAGTCATTCAGTTGCAAGTTTCTGCGCAACGCTTTCTGAGTTTCCGGATCGGGCTCAACCGCAATAACATTTGTGCCACATACTTTTCCGGCCAGCACTGAATAAGTTCCGACATTGGCGCCTATATCGAGGAACAGATCTCCCGGTCGCAAAAGATGGATAATGAACGCCATGTCCGCAAACTCGTGCAGACCTGCGTAAACGTTTCCTGTCGCACCAGTCATTCCTCTCCGCACCGCCAGACGGGCGTCGTCCAGCCAATCAATGATTACCTCATCCCGTAGCCGACTGAGCACCTGCCATCTCGCAACGCGCAGTGCGCTTCGCACGGGACGGGCGCGGGTCAGCGGATGTCGGCGCAGGAACCGGATCGTCTGTTTCATGCGGAGCTTCTTATGGTTGCTGCGGTAAGTATTGCGCTCGACACCCTATCCAATTCGAGTTCGAGGTTTCCACGCGTCTCAGCGAACCTTCGCGCAGCGGTTCGATACCCATCCAGTCTGGCTCTGTCAGCGTGAAGCGCGCAAATTGCGCGGGCTAGGTCCCTAGGCGAACCAGCGCGATAGATCATCCCGCCGCCGGTTATCCCTAGCGCGGTAGCGAGAGATGGCATGTCGGAACTGATCACTGCCAGTCCCGCCATATGATAGTCGAAAAACTTGTTTGAAATAGTGAGTTCGTGATTGCGAGGCCCAGGTTGTTCTAGGCACAGGCCGATATCGTACGAGCTTGCAGCTTGAACAGCGTCGCCAACGCTGAACGCAGGCAGTATGTGCACTCGCTCGGCCACCCCAAGGTGTGCAGCAATACGTTGGATCTCATCGATATCGTCGGATGGGCGACCTTGAATAAAAAGCTCTACGTTGGCTGGCGTGTTGGGCAATGCCTCCAAGGCATCGCGAAGTCCGCGCTGGCTCAGCGCGACCTGTGAATTTCGCCAGTAGAGCCGAAGTCCTTCGTGAGCCCTGTGTTTTGGGGCGGCTTCTAGCGGAGGCACATTGAGGCTGACTAGGACGTTCTTAGCTTCATACTCTCGATATAGTACGTCGGCCAGCTCGTCGCTCGTTGCTAATAGCAACTCTATGTCACGATACCCATCCCGTTCTAAACGTTTCGTAGCTGCGCTTTCGATGGGACGCTGGGAATCTCCCATTTCCGAATAGTATTCGAAAACGTCAAAGATTAGGGGCGCTGCCGTTCGTCGACAATAGGACAGCGCTGCTGGCAATGCCTGTATCGTATGAGCAACCACCATATCCGGACGATGGTGTGCAATGTTCCTAAGAAGGCCCACAGCCGTAGGACCAAACACTCCCTCGCTTACCTTGCCAGTGGTGCGATACCGCCACCGAGCTGCTTCGGTAATTGCAGCGCTAAGGAGTCGCCGCAGAGGTGCTGATTTCAGCGTCGGAAAGGCCAACGTCGCCCGAACTACTCGCGCATCGGCCAAGGTCAGAGGGGCAGAGGTGTTCACGCCGTGCGCGGCCCGATCGACGAACACGATCTCAGCTTTCGGAAATGCACGTCGGACCGCTAGAGCGTTGCGCACTGCTCGGGGCTCGGCACCAGCCGGATACGATGTGACTACAAGTATTTTCAACTTTGAAAATTCGGCGCCTTGCCGACTGAATCAATTACAGAATTCAGAATCCTTTCAGACGCGCGGCCGTCGCCATATGGGCTGCCACCGTAAGCCATACTTGCATAAGCTTCGCTATCATCTAGCAACCTCATTGTTTCTCGGACGATCATCTTGGCGTCCTGTCCCACTAACTTCGCTGCATTAGCCTCGACCGCTTCAGGGCGTTCGGTAACAGTGCGCGTGACGAGAACCGGCTTACAGAGTTCAGGCGCTTCTTCTTGCACACCACCGGAGTCAGTAATGATCAAGAATGCCCGGCGAAGCGCTCCGACGAATTTAGCGTAGTCCAAAGGTTCCGTCAGGCGGACAACATCCGAGTCGCCGAACCGCTCTTCGACTATTTTTTTAACATTGGGATTTGGATGGACCGGCCACAATACTTGAATGTCTCCTCGGCGAACGATCGTGTCGATTGCATCGCATGTCGAGGCTATTCCGCGATCGAAGCTTTCGCGTCGATGGGTTGTAACCAAGATAAGACGTTTGCTGTTATCGATGAAGTCAAAGAACCCTCCAATATGCTCACGGTAGAAGTCCGCTTCGTCGAGACGTCGGACCATGAAGCGCAGCGCGTCAATCACAGTATTTCCCGTTATGAATATTTTGTCGCTGTGTGGACGTTCTTGACGCAGCCTATTGCCTGCTTGCTTCGTGGGCGCCCATAGATATTCGGCGAAAATATCGACGCCGCAACGATTGAATTCTTCCGGCCATGGCGCGTAGGAATTCCCAGTGCGCAGGCCAGCCTCGACGTGACCAACGGGAACTTTTTGATAGAAGGCTGAAAGCGCGCAAGCGAAAGTGGTAGATGTGTCGCCATGAACCACCACTAGATCGGGTCTATGTTCCTCGATTACTTCACTGGACCGCAAGATCAGACGCGCCGTCAACTCAGGCAGGGTTTGGTTAGCTTTCATCAAATCCAAATCGAAATCAGGCGTAATCTGAAATAGATTTAGTACCTGATCGAGCATCCCGCGATGCTGACCTGTAACGCATATCTGCACCTCCAAGCTTGAGTGGGCTTGGAAAGCATGGATTACCGGCGCTAACTTTATGGCTTCGGGACGCGTTCCGAAAAAGAACAAAATGCGCATGGGACTCTCCGAACGGGTATTCGTCTGATTCAGCTCTTTGGGTAGGCGCAAATATGACCAGCGTCTGCCGCGCGGTGCAGCTTGGACGCATCTAAGGACTCGATGCAATAATTGTGCTGTTCCAACAGAGAAGTAACTTCTTGTAACAAGCTACCTGAATGGATCTCTGCCAAGATTACGGGACGAGCTGAAGCAATGGTTTCTTCGGCACCGCGGAGAACCATACCTTCCGCACCCTCTACATCAATTTTAATGATATCTGGCGGAGGTAAGGTTCGCTCAGCTACCATCGCATCGATCGTGTTAAGCGTAACGGTGATTTTTTTACCGGTATTGTGTTCAGGTTCAAACGGACTGTCACTTAGCTTCGCCATTGATGTGTCCTCCAGCTGCGCCAGTGTCGCTTTCCCTTGGCGATCACCGAGCGCTTCTTCGCGGATGATCATTTCAAAACCGGGATTAGAGTCCATCATCCGAACGAGCCGCACCCGATTTTCCGGTAAAGGCTCGAACATAACCACTTTTGAGGCTCCGTTGGCGAGCATGATGCCAGTAAAATAGCCATGCCAAGCGCCAATATCATAGCCGACCATGCCGGGGCGCATCTCGGCAGCTAGTCTAGAGGCGAACTCGGGCTCATAGTTTCCAGTCCAAATACCCTTGTCTTCCGGCATGGTAAGCTCGTAAACGATGCCTCTTGAAGGACCTGCGTCCACTTTGTGAAGGAATGTCTTCCCAGCCAGTTGACTGTCCACTAGCTTTCGTTGTGCTGGGCCGATTAAAGGCAAATTCCTGATGAAGCCCCGCATTGAATGCGGCACCAAAGTGACCGCTCTGCGAACTACAGCGTCGATAACCATCCTCAGCCACTCCTCATTATTTCGCGATTTGTAGCGAGAGACTGCAGCGAGCCTCCCGCCTCTGGTTGGTATAGACGGATCGACTCTGGTGTTTCTCCACCGTCTTTTATCCATTCATAGGCTCGGACGATGGTTTGAGCGACACCGCCCCAAGAAAAATCACTCGCCATCCACGCGCGACCACGAGCGCCCATCTGAGCGCGTTCTTCGTCCGACAGGGCCATCAATGAAGAAAGGGCCGCTCTCATCGGCTCTGGGCCGTGGTCAACCCAGAGGCCACATCCCGCTGTATTTAGCCCGGCCCAGGGCGCGCCCTTGGTAGAGATAACGGGGGTTCCCGCTGCCAGTGCCTCAGCCACTGTCATGGCAAAATTCTCATGCCGGGTCGGCAGAGCAAAAATGCTTGCCTCTTGATAGGCAGCTAGCTTTTCATCGCCAAAGACAGGCGGTTCTATAGAGACTGCTGAGCATCCAAGCTCTCCAGCTAAACGCTGCAGTACCGGCCCATGGCCCAACTCCGACGGTCCTATGATTCTGAGCCGCCAGTTTGGATAGTCCTGCTTAAGCCCTGCAAAGGCGTGTATTAGGCGGTCCAGGCCCTTCTTCGGGTGGATGCGTCCTAGCGATAGAATAGTGCGAGGCTCCGTCTTTCTTATAATGGTGCCGTCGCAGGGTATGTCGATTCCATTTGGCGCTATCACTATTGGAGCGGTCAGGCCGAAAGCGCGGATGTCGCCGGCCTCTGCCTCGCTCGTTGCGTGGAGTAGGGAAACCTTTTCCAGCGCGCGTTTCTGCAACAAAGCATGGAATATGCGCTTCTTCTTGCGGGAGAAAGCAAGCGCTTCCGCCCCTAACATCCCTCGCGGTGAAAGTACGATTCGTGTACCTGAATCCGCCATGCAGGAGGGGTAGATGTTGGGTAGAAGCCATAGTCCATGCGTATGTGCAACGTCGATCGATGCGGCCCGCATCGTGAGATCTCTACGCATGGCTTTAGAAGGAACCAGTCGGCAAAAAACAGGAACACTAGAAAAAGACGGCTTATGGCGCCGATGCTCGACGGATGGGGCCAGATTGATGGCTGGGGGTGCACTCGTCGCTACAGTCGATAGCTCTACGCTCACCCCTTCGCGCTTTTGTGCCTCCGCCAAGCGAGGCACAGATATTGATGGTCCCGCTGCTTCATCGTCTACTGATGCGACAACATGAACAACACTGAGACTCACGGTGTCAGCTCCAGTTCCTGAGATGTGCCGTCGCTGAGGTTATCGATCAGTTCCCAATCGCCAGCAGGCGCATAGGCCTTGGGAAGGCGACTGGCCGTTTTGCGATTTTCAACCTTGCGCGCAACAATCACAATGGACTGAGCGAAAACATTGCTGAAATACTTCCCTGGAAGCCTAGAAAGGTAGCGGTAGACCTTCGCGAGCCCCTTTCTGGCATAAGGTGACCAGTACTCGAAACGCTCTACCTCGAACCCGCAAACCTCCACTATGTCTTTCAACATCTCCATGTTGAAGACATAGTTGTGCCGGGCGTACTGACTGTAGCGATAAGCTGGCATCTTGGGCTTGGTGTGAAGGGGGTTGTCGAATTGGCTGCCGTTCGGTGTCGTGAGAACAACCCGTCCACCAAGCTTCAGCCAAGAGTTGATGTTCAGCATCATGACGTGCGGGCTGCGGGTCAAATGTTCGATAATTTCGCACGCCAATACCAAGTCCGCTTTCAGAGGCGCTGTATCGGTTTCTGCGATCCGAAATAGGGTACGCTCCAAATTGGCCGAGATATTGGTCCAACGATGTAGATCTCCTGCTTCAACCTGCATCTCATATGCGTGGCGCGTAACCGGTATCTCGTCAGGCCAAGCCGTGACTTCCTCCGCGCTGACGGTCGCCAGCAAGTCCACGCTGGGTTCAGCAAGCAAACGCGCCGTCATGGTCCAAGGATGGCCGCCAAGCTCGACCGTTCGACCGCCGCCTATTGACCGAACCAATTCTATCGTGCGGTCATAGCGCGCAGCATGGAAAGTATTGTACCGAGAAAGGTCAAGCCGCTTGCCATTCACCGTGATTATCATCAGCTCTCCACAATCATTCTATGCTTTCCGGCCACAGTTAGCGGGATGGCGTCTACCCGCTCCAGTTCAGTATTCCCCATGGCCCTGTCTATCAGCGCAAGTCGACGGCGGATCTCGGACGATGCCTCAATCGAGAGGTCCATCGAGGAGACATATCGCAGCCGGGGCCAGACGCCGTCGGCGGCAACGACTTGGAACGCCTCAATGTCCGCAATGTCTCTAACGCAATGGGTAAAAACCTCCGAATGTACCGCTGATCCGTTAGGCAGATTCACTATGTCGTTACACCGTCCCGATATTCCGCGGAGACGAAGCACACAGCCACATTTAATGTCCTCCGGGTCTGTCTCGGCCAAATCACCCAGCGCATACCGCAGGAGTGGAAGTGCGCGCGGGTACAAGCTGGTCACCAATATCTCATTGGCATCTGGTCCATCGCCGCCGCGAAGCGAAAGGCGATGCCTGGCGTGGAACACTGGATAACTCCCGTCAATGTCCTGATACGCCAAGGGGCCTGTTTCTACTGTACCATACTCCATCGCCACGGGTGCGCCAAAGGTGCGCGAAACGACTTCGGCGCTGTCGGCACGGGGAAACGCTTCTGCAGTGGCGATAATAGCTTTCAATTTCAGTTTCGCTATTTCGGGTGCGCGATCGGCATTGTGTCTTGCGAAGCGATCCAGCGCAGAGGAATAGCCGATGACATATCTTGGTTTGTGCTCCATCAGCTGTTGCCAAGCTGTTTCGAGGCTAGCCGGTGTAAGCGCATACGCGCTAACCCGCGTATATCCTAGTGCTCGGTCAAGTATGGTCCGCTTGAGCCGATTGATTGCCCCCCTGAGGCCGCTGCCCAATAAGTGCGCATGCCCCCACAATAGGTAGGCCGGATCCGCAGGACTAATCCCGAGGCGTTCGCGGCCCAGCCAGATATCAAGAGCGGACGAGGATGCTTCGTCGGGCCAGACGGGGAAACGAAATGGCTCACTCGTGCTCCCGCCTGTCGCCCTCCAATTCACGTTTCCAGAGGTCGCCCCGGCGTTCTCTAGCGCTTTTCTTATTTGCCGTTTGTCCATGACTGGAGCGCGGGCGTCGAAGTCGTCCCAACTCGCGAAACATTCGGGGAGATTTTCCTTCTGCTGGATCAATCTTGCCCAAGGCGAGCGCAACAGCGATTCCTTCCATGCGGCGTTTAGATCCATTAACTGCTGAGCGACAACTGCTTCGTCGTAGATCGGACTAGTGTACCGAGAACGATAAGCGCCAAGCGCAAGATCAATTCTACGTTTTCGGAAGTTCGCTAGAAGCGTCATGCAAACAGGGGATCTAAGGCAGCTTGTAGTCTTGCTTGATGCGCGGCAGCGGTAAATTGATCGTTCAGGCGGCGCCAGCCGGCTTCACCCAGTGACTTCGCGCGGGCGGGATTTGATAGAAGGGCGACCGCGGCATCAGTTAGTTCCTGCTGGTCTATAGGTTGACTGATCAATACGCCGGTCTTGCCGTCCGCTACGACATCTGCCGCGCCGTCATCATGGCAGGCGAGACAGGGCAGGGCGTAATTCATCGCCTCCAGATATACGAGTCCAAAACCTTCTTGGCGGCTAGGCATGGTGTATGCGTAAGCGGCACTATACAATTTGGCGAGTTCGGCACTACTTATATGACCGGTCAGGTAAATATGGGCGGCAGCCGATGAAGCAGCGGCGATTTCGGCTATTGCAGCGCTGTCGCTACCGCCTCCAACAAAAATGAGTTCTGCTGCCTGAACGCGCTCCAGAATGTCGGGCATTGCTGCGATCAGTTCACGATGTCCTTTCTCCTGCTCGCCAGCGTCCATGCGCGCGACGAGGAGCATGGCGCGTTTGCCAATTTTTCGTTCCGTTCCGTCGGCGGCGCGAAGTGTAAGGGTTTCCGTGTTCCGGGCCGGCGGAGCGGGCGTGAGAGCAAAGTGAGGCGGTAGCCCCAGAGGGCAATTGATGCCATTAAATCCATCGATCGTCTCTCGCATGTGCCGCAGTGTGTAGTCAGAATTAGCTAATATCAAATCTGCAGCCCGGAAGGCTTTCTCGCTAATCGGCTTTAAGCGTTTCCAGGATTCCGAGCCATGGGCACAAATCGCTGTCCGCGTATTGCGGAGCCTCGTTAAATGGCTGAGCATCGCCAAGGGTGTAGCCAAATGAACATGGTCAAAAACTACTAGCCGAGAGCTTGCAAGGGCCGAGACGATAGACGGCGCCATAGCGTGCTTCTTTCCGCTGTAGGCGCGCTTGAAAACACGGGCACCGCTGTCAGCGACGCGACGACAAATTTCGGAAGGCTCATGTAGTATTCGGACGTTCAGCACGCATTCATGCCGGGCGGCCATTCGTTCAAGCGCAGCGAGGACGTTGCGGTTCGCCGAGGCGATGCCGCCATCGGACAGGGTAATCCCCGTTGCGAAAAATGTAATAGCTCTACTCATCTTGGACTACCGAAGCGATGCCAGCCTGCCAAAGGATCGGAGCGTCATAGCTTCTCCACAAGCGCACAGGACGGATCGACGAAAACTCGTCGAGCGCCGGTTGCTCGAATCTCCTTCCAGAAGTGGTCAAATGCGTCAGACCAAGTAATGTCCGTCGCAACTAGCACGCCCCCTGGTCGCAGTGCCTCGAAACCCAAGCGAAATTCAAACATTTGATTTTCGTACGAATGTTCGCTGTCATGAATAAATAAGTCGACTGGGCTAATTCTCGCAAGCAACGGCGGTAACAATCGTTGGGAAGGACCAAGTTCCAGTTGCCAATATGATTTCAAGTCATCGCGAACCAACCATCCGACGTCCTTGCCGGCCGGTACCGCTGCACCTCCCTTCCCATCCCAAACCTCAAACCTATTTAGCGCTGGATCCGTGAATTCGGGCAGATCGACCGAGATCAGTGTTCCCAAGCCATTCCGGCTGAGTGCTTCCAAAAGCACGGCGGATGAAAGGCCATTGCAGACACCAGTTTCTACCACTGTAGCTGGCTTACGACTTCGAACTAACAGCCACAGCACTTCCGCGTGCAAAGATCGCATGCCTCCCGGAACCGCGGCTTTCCCACGTACTTGCGCGCCGCTGATTCTGGTAAACTCTTTAGTTAGCCGCGAGTTCAGCGTTTCGACCAACCCACTGTCTCGAAGTTCGCTATGATAATGCTCCGCTTTCTTTGAGGTTCCAGCGGCCATCGCACGCCAGTTTCCAGCAACAGCGCGGATCAAAGCTTTGGCCATCGCGCTTGGTCTCGATGCCGCGTTTTTGATTACCGCCGCCGGACCGCCCCGGTCTTTTACGGTTTCCAGAATGCGCGCGATAGCATTGCTCATGGCTCAGCCTCTCTCAATGGCTTAAACTTGGACACCAAACTTAAATCTTGCGCGGATACTATGATGGCCAAGAACGGCTCGGACGGGACGGCCAAGCTTGGCCGATCCAAAAAGTCAAAATCTTGATACGTGCGAATAAAATGATGCCGAAAGCCATTCTGCAGATCGGGCTAAATCAGCGGTTTTGGGAACTAGGTGGTGAGCGAACCCATTTTAAGGCACTGGGAGCGAATAAGTATATCACAGCGGAACAGATGATCGTCTGTTGAATGAGGCCAGCAAATATCTTGATAAAGCTGGCGTCGAAAACTGTAAAATAGTGAATGAATAAACTAATGATCAAAGCGATGCAGATCGGTCCTGATGGCGCGACTTTGGAAAAAATCCAAATGCTGATGGTAAGTAGGAAGCCATAGAAGAAACAAAGTGTGATAATTCCCGGGTAGCCGAAATCGATGTAAAATTCAGGCATATATCCCAATCCGATCGAGGCGCCTGACTCATCGCCTGCCGCTTCAATTCCCGCATAGGTGCGCACCAACCAAGAGTCTCCGCCTAGGGTTTCTTTATTTGGAAACAAGAAACGCGGCAGCATGGCATTCGAAACCGCTCTACCTAGAAGTTCGCCTTCCTCATGTGGGACAATCGCTGGCACACGGTGTAACGTGTAGGAGAAGTAAAGGCTTCCAGATGACAGGCGCGCCGCCAATGATTGAGACGCGTGTTCGATATCGAGCTCTGTTACGACTTCGCCCACAATTCCGCTAAACCTTACCATTCGATCGATGGGGGAAGCATCTACAGCGTTGCCACCATTCCATAGCTCCTGACGCCATTGCTCCTTGACGCCGCCTGCCCACACTAAACCGAAGGCTATGATCGCCAATCCACCTATCAGTCCACTTGATGCGACCTGAAAGTTTCGAAGGCGCTGAGCAGATGACCGGATCCATGGGCGCCACTGATAAAGCAAGCTGAGAAGCACAATAAAGAATATTTCTTTGAAGTCGCTGAACCCCGTTAACAATTGTGGCATCAGCACTACGAAGGTGGCGAAGGCTAACAGTCGGTAGCCGCTGCGCCGTTCGAAAACGACCAAAAGTAGGACGAAGTAGGGCAGAAACCTGAGCGTCAGAAGATTATTGATTATTTGTGCGCCACCAAACCAGATCGATGTTGGGGCTGCATCTACAATATAGCTGCTGACAAACATCACCACAGTCAACTGTGTGAGCCTAGAGACATTGTATTGAAGAGGTCGATTGCTCAGTTTCCGATCAATACTATTTCTAAAAATGTGCATGCCGGTTCGAAGACCCAATGTGAGGCAGATCATCCCAAGCTGCGTGGCGAATAGCATTTCGGACAAATTTCCCGGGTCGCCTCCCCCTGGAAATTCGCCATAGATTTGATATTGGATCGCGCCTACATGCGCCCCGACCCACTGGTAAGCGAGGCAAAAAGGTATGATCGGCGGCATGTCGCGTCGCCAAGTGAGGCCACAAGTCGAGAACAGCACAATAAATCCTGTGCCCACGGCGATACTCTGCGAAAGCACTATCGCGACAATGCCCAGAAAGACCCCGGTAATTATCAGAGGCCCCGACAGTGGATAGATCGGTCCTGATAAATTCGGAGAGCTATCTCGATAGCGCTCCGAGAACGTTTGACTTCGTTCAGCCGCCATTCGCTTAGAGCTCACATTCATATGAGGTTCTCAGAAGTGTTTGTAGCGACAATCAATGGAATCAGCTCGCTGGATTGGGTAACGGATCACGTCCTATGGCCAACATTTGGCAGAAACCACTTGGGGAGGCGCTTTCTGTTTTGAACGGATTAAACCCATACCGTCCGGCTAAGCGCAGGGCGCGCCAACCGATTTTGGTTCGGTAGAAATCCGACCAACGCTGCGGCCAAGCATATACCATCTCTACATTCCTGAAGGCCCGCTCCATCAACTCCTTCAACTCTTCAGGCGTGTACTCCTTTACGTGTCTCACATCCCAGACACGGTCGGCACGCCATTGCGGAGTCGTTACGAAGGTTGCCGAGTTTGGTTTAGCCACGCGAGCCATCTCGACGACTGCAGCCTCTGGTGCCTCAAGATGCTCAATTACGTCAGCCATAGTGACAACGTCAAAACTGTTGTTTTCGAAAGGGATTTCATAAGCTGACCCTTTCAGCACTGACGCATTCGGAAACCCGGCCAACATCTCGGTGGCGGACGCCACTCCGGCGTCTTCATATTCTAATCCAATTACATCTTCGCAATTTTCCGTCAATCGAGCCGTCAAATAGCCGTCTCCAGCACCTACATCCAGCGCGCGAACGCCCGCGGCTCGACTAAGCACCATTTCGTAGCGAGCAGCCAATGGCGGATTGAAGACAGAAGATCTGCGATCACATTCGCGCCAATGATAAGCACCGCCTTCGTCGTACTTGTCGAACTTGGTCATTTCATACTTTGTCATCGTGCCTCCTGACGATCTTGGCTTGCACAATCGGGGCCAGACCGTCGGGTTATGATCCGGTGAATGATCTGTGTAAGAAGGTGAGTACCTTCATTGTACGAACTTGATTGAGACCTTGATTCTATTGATGACCAATTCGGATCGCCACGCTTCTCGATCATTCGTTGCATTAAGTTAGCAAGTTCATCCGGATCAGAAGTGCGAAGCGTCCACCCAGTAATACCGTCCTCTATAAGTTCCGGTGCGCAACCAGCCTCTTCCGAAACGATAGAGGGTAGTCCACAAGCCTGCGCCTCATTAACCACCAAGCCCCAGGTTTCGTTGGCGTCTGACGGCAATAACAAGCAATCAGCCGATGCGTAATGGGCAGGCAGTTCGGTCTGATTGACGAAGCCAAGCCGTTTTACGTTGAGCCCTTCCGCCTTTATCCGGGCGTCGATTTCGGACTCCATGGGGCCGTCGCCGATCATCCAAAGTATGGCCCCTGAATCCTGGGGCAAGCGCGAGAATGCCTGAAGCGCCAGCATCGGGCGTTTTTTTGCGATCAGTTTGCCGACGGTAAGAAAGACGGTGGAATTTGGTGAAGCGCCGTGCCTCTGTCGCAGATCCGCAGCAGCGCCAGAACGGTGCGCTGCCTGCGCGCCCGCAGCAAAGCGGTCGACATCAATCATATGCGGCACACGGTGAATGCGCCTATGCGGCACGCCATAATGGCGCAGATAGGTGTCCGACCGTTCACCGGGCGACAGGTAATGCGCTGCAGTCGGCAGCACCATACTGTAAATTGGGCGCTTCAAAGCTCGTTTTAGGGAGCTACGTGAGGAGCCGAGCTGGCTATCGAGCCGGATCAGCACCGGAATGCCTATTCGCAAAGCGGCTAACCAAGCTTGGATGAAGCTCAACTTGTTCCAGCCAAACATGAGCAGAGCGTCATAACTACCAGCGCGCAGTCGAGAGGCAATCTCTGGCGTGTCGCAGCCACAAAAGCTCCCTACGCCTGGTTGTTTGGAGACGTTGTCCAGGAAGGTCGACTCATAACCCTCAAGTAGATCCAAGTCCCAGTCGAACGCGGTTTTGAAGCCCGCTGCTGCCTGGCCCTCTGGCGTCTGGCGAAACGCATAATAGACGTGCAGATTCATATGTCGGGCCAGGTGAGCAAACCACGGTGAGTAATACTGAATCGGATGAGTTGCGAGAATGGCGAGATTAGGCATCTGAAGCAGTCCGCCATTCGCGGGCCGGCGTGAAACCTATGTCAGTCTCCAGCACTGCGAGGTCCGTCTCAAACATGGCACGCAGCCGGTTGCGCTCTTCGGGCCCCAGCTTTGGGTAGCCGGTTTTGAAGAACACTGCCTCGGCGGCTTGGCGCAGTTTCAGCCGTCGCTTCAGCAGGTCCACTCTGCGCACCCCGAAGGTGCGCTTCATCGCCTGGTACGGCCCATGTGTCACCATGCTGTACAACGGCGGATAAATGCGGCCAAACAGACCCTCGCGAGGGGAAACGCCGCGTCGCCCCGCGCGTGTTGGCTGTACAGGCTGATCTTCAATAGGTATTGGCGAAAGGCCGAGGAACGTCCAGAGCCGGTCCAACGTTGCGGGAAGGGCTTTGGTGACTTCGGCATAGTCAAGCAGCAAAATCCGATCATCCGAAAAGCGCTCGCGCCAGCGTCTCAGATGTTTGCCATAGAGTGCGGGTTCCAGAAGAAGATGCGGAAAACGCTCAATTGCATCGAAGAGGCTGGGTGCGGGGTGGACGGCGTGTGGCTGAGTAAAATTCTGTCGGCGCTGGTGCCAATAGTGAGATTGAACCTGCTCCACTGGATCACGCAGGATCGCCAAGATTCTAGCGTCCGGCGTATGTAGGGCCGCCGCGCCCGGTGCCCTGTCCTCATGCAGATACCGGACCGTGAAATCGCAGCGAACACTTGCTTCCTCGCCTCCCCGGAAATGCGTCTCGTACTCTTGCAACCGATCTTCCAAATCTTGGTAGTACAGCGCTCCGAGTTCTTTCTGCGGAGGTAAGAAGATATCCGGATGACGCGAAAGTACGTCCGCGAACCACGTCGTACCGCACTTAGCTGCTCCAATACCCAAAAGGTTTGGACGGCGGCGCGGGTCTAAGCCTGACTTTAATTCACTCATTTAGTTAGGCTTAAGATTGGTTTTGGTTGAAAAAAGTTCTAACCAAGTAGCGCTCAAGATATCTGGATCAAATCGATGCAGAGAGGCATGAGCAGCTTTCCCCATTTCTTGACGCCGTTCCGGGTCATCAAGTAGTAAGCGCAATGCTGCGGCTAGAGCCTCTGGGGTGTGGTCTTCAGTCACAATTCCATCAACGTCGTTCTCAACAGTTTCCGGCAGGCCAGCGGTGGGCAGAACGACAGACGGCAAACCGGCTTGCTTGGCGTCCAAAACTACGTTTGGAAATGAGTCTCCCGGGCTGATCGAGGGACATACATGCACGTCGCCTTGCCTCAACAGCTCGTGAACATCATCGACAACTCCTATTAAGCGAAAGCGGTCGCCCAATTGTGCGTCAACTATCCGATTTTCCAGCTCACGTGAGTATGAATCTAAGTAGAGTTTTGGGCCAGCTAACACAAAATCAATATCGTCTCGGCTGGATACGAGAAGCTTGGCCGTCTCGAATAGTATATCAACCCCTTTTTGTGATGAAATTTGGCCCAAATAGATTACGCGACGGCGGTCTTTTGGGAGGGGTGGAGCAGGCCTTGCAATTCTCCTGTTTAAATCTGGTCTAAAGTTCCGCACTACGCGAACATTATTATGACCGCCGCTGACTTGGGCAACTATTCCAGCTGTATAGTTCGAATTACAAATGAGATGATCAAAACTTGCTCCAACGGCGCGCCATAATCTGTAATTAATCGCCGCTCGAACTCCTTGGCGCGTAACATCGGGCGGATTTGGAATACGAAAGACGCTGACGGTATCGGGACGGCGGGCTAGCCGACGGGCAAACCAAGCAGCGTTGAGCGAGGGGGCCAGCAAACAGTTCGCGCCGTGGCGGCGATGTGCGTCAGCTAGCTCACGCTCGCTCATCAAAAAGCTAATGAAAGCAGCGCGCCACTCGATAGGAGTTTTTGGTAGGCCGAGGCTATGGATATGGCATATCCCACTCTGTTTGAGATTTGCATCGTCGACCGCGCTCTGCACGGTTTCACCCCAGCGACGATTTGTAAGTACATGAACGTCCGCGCCGCGCGCGCTCATTTCTTGCATGACGCGGAGTGCTGCGCGCTCCATGCCCCCGAGCGGGATCGAGGGCAGAAGGGCCAACATTCGGAGCGCTCCTGCATCTTGACTCGCCGGGGCTGCTTCGCTGCGGCCAGATACATGTGATGTCCCTTTCAGCATCTCGCCTGGGCCACCGCTCGATCGAAAAGGGCGCACTCGCGTGCCGCCAAGGTTGCGGAATCGTTAGCTGTACAGATTTCGTCGCGCTCCTTGTACACGTCCGCACAGGGACTCGCGCTCAGAAGTGCGCTGAGCCTCTCTCCGGCCGCACGTACGGTTGTCTTTTCTAGTGAGCGGTTAGTCTCGAACAGCACTACAGAGCGCAAAGCCCGCACCTGCTTCGCTAGTCGGCTGTCGGACGGGGCTAGACAGATCACCGGCTTCCGTATTGCAAGAAGCTGGAAAAGCTTGGACGGCTGATAGGCTATGTCGTGCGAACCGAAGAGGAGCAGCACGTCGGCGGCTTGCAGGCTGGCTAGCGAGTCAAACAGCGAAATCCTGTCGGCATGCTCAATTACATGCGGCCCCAACCCGGCTTGCTTGGCTGCGTCGGAGACAACGGGAGGGTTACCGTATTGCTGATAGCCGGTGCCGACAAAGCCGACCGCCAGTTCTGAAAGAGGGGCTATGCCTTCGCTCCGCGCCAGCGCTATTGCAGCGAACAGCGTATCTAGGCCGCCGGTCATACTGGGGGCCACGCGCCCCGCATAAATGGCGAAAGGCGCGCGTAGCCCGGTCGGCTGCCAAGGTGTCCCGACCTCTCGTGCCAGCTCGAAATCAGCCTTTGAATAGCCGAATGGAATTACTTCCGACGGCTTCTTGCGCAGCTCTGGATAGGCGTCGGTGAGGGCCTCTATATAGGCTTCGCTAACGGCCATGAGGCCGCTGGCATGCGGCATCGTCGCCGCTTCGGCCCGCGCATGAAGGCGACGCATCAGATGATGTTTCAAACCATGCCGTCGTAGCGGGATTGTAGCCGGTGGTGCAGCAAACCAAGGGTCCTGCATATCCAACACAAAGGGTGTTCCGAAACGCCGCAGCCAACGTATTCCCAACTGCATACTTAGAAAGGCTGTAGTAGAGAAAAAGACTGCATCTATTTTCTTCTGGGCTATCAGGTCGTCTCCGACGCTTGCCATGGACCACATTGATCGTAGTGAGACATCGGAAACACCAAGAGTTGCCGAAAGCGCTTTAGAAAAACCTCCCGATCGAACCACTTCGATATCGGCCGGCACAGTGCGAGACAGTACTGGCTCGATACGCCGTCCCGCCAACTTGGGATCAACCGCCAAAACAGTTGGGCGCCAGCCATTATTCTCATAGTGCCGGATGTTCATCCGAACCCTGTGCATATCCACCGCGTCACTGGGTGGAAAATGAGGGCTGCATATCAACAGATTACGCATCTCTATGACGTAGAACCGCGATTTGCATGTGAGGAGAGGCCAACAAGTCCAAGCACACGAGTTGCGCCCCTTTGGAATGGCGCTGGCATAAAACGCAAAGCTTCGGCTAATCCGAAAGCGTCTAATAGACGGATTAGAAGCAACATTGTCGTAGCCGAAGCGGCACTCACCAACAACAGCGCCAAAAAGTGCGGAAGTGTCTCAACGAATCGCCAAACCGGACTTGCGACTGCAATCATTGCTAGTGCCACAAGCAACATGGCCGGTGCTGTGGTGCGCACGACATCTTTCAACGCGAGTGCTCGAACATGTACCAATATGGCCACAACGATCGTTGAGATGGCGAAAAGAGATGCTGCAACGAACCAAGCGTATACGGTGAGAGAGATTGGCAGCGCAAGAGCCAATCCAATCAAGCCTTGTAATAATATGGCTAGTTGAACCAAAAACACGAACCGCGCGCCAAGCGCCCCGAGAGCAACTACATTCGCGCCGGCAATTATCGTTAGGGACAGGACTGCGAGGATTATAGGCTGAAGATACGGAACGAGATCTAGCCATCTTTCACCATATATAACCGTGATTGCGGCTTTGTCCGCCACTGCGACAGCCACAGCAGGGGGGGCGGCCGTCCATACGCAGAAACGAAAAAGTACACCGGAAGCGCGTCGATATCCCGACGTATTCGGTTCGAACTTCGCTAAAATCGGATATGTAATCGAAGCCAGCTGTTGGCTGAGCCAGCCTGTAGTAAGCTGCGCGAGCGCGAAAGCACGGCCAAAAACGCCAAGCACCTCTAAACCAACGGTGCCGCCAACAATTAAACTTTCTGCCATTTTTTGGCCCTGAAGCATCGCCGCGCCGCCTGATCTGAAGCTTCCGAAATTAAAGCTTTCGCGATATCCCTTGAAATCAAACGAAACAGCAAACAGTTCTCGCCGGTTGAGCACCATATCAGCCACAAAGGGAATTGGTGCTAATACGATTTGGCACATGAGAGCCAGGCCACCGAAACCCAAGACTGCGAGCGTGATGGTACCGCAAGCGGCGAAAGCGAACGAAGAGATGCCAAGAAGTCGAATGCGCTTCCAGTTTAGATCGCGGCTCAAAGAAACTGTGTAGATAATTCGTGGCGCGTTCAGTAATGGAGCCACCGCCCCAAACAGCAATAGTGGAGCTACTTGCGTATAACTTGAACTTATCATTGCAGCCGCAGCGAATGCGAGAACCAATACGAAAATCGCGCCGTGCAGCACCAGTGCGAAACCCAAATGCCTATCGTAGCGAGGGCTACTGTCTCGTCCAACGAAGAAAGAGTGCTCTGCGAAACTTTGTACGGACACTGTCATCATAAACAGCACTGCTGTTGAAGCGATGTTGAATGTGCCGAAATCTTCTTTCGACAGAATTCGTACCAAGATTAGAGATAATGCGATTCCACCTATCTTTTGGATCAGGCTAAGCGCAACGCCTTGGCTTGCCATACCCACGACCTGCATTCGTGTAACTGGCGTGGCGGCCGATGCATTGACAAACTCGTCGCCGATACTCGCGTTCGGGCGTACATCAGCGTTTGAGTTGGCGCCGCTGTTTTTATCAATTGAGTTTTTTTTGAACATTGTGGGTCTATAGGGCTGAGACCCTTGTGCTCGGCAGGCTTTTCCAACTAAAAATTCTCAAATTGTATTTTTCGACCCACCCCAACGAACGCGCCAATTGCTTCACGCAAACGATAGACGCATGCACCAAAGAGCCCTTCCCTCAACGAAAGATGCGGAGAGAAATACAGTCGATCAAGATGGCTGCCTAGCATAACAGATCAAGCAATAGATGCATTTCGCGTTATTCTCGACATACAGACACAAGGAGTTTTGAAATCAATATTGAAAGCCACCTCATTGGACCAAAGGTGATTCAACTATCGGTAATCCTGACAAGCTGCCTCAATCATTGCTACCGCAGTGCAGGGTGATGCGAAATCGCTTCTCCCCACACAGCATTTCTAGTCTGAGTTAGTCGTGTCAGGCAGACCGGGTCAACCGGATTTATTTTAAAATGATATCTATTTTTGGGTTGACTGCGGATTGTGTACTCGCAGGTAGGCGATTGATCTACAAGCAATTCGCGTTTTCCGAGAATTGTTAACCAATACAAGGCTTAGGCTCGCGGAATTAGTCGTGCTCGTTTTAAACTGCATGCAGCGAGACGGACTTTTGGAAATCAATAGAAAAAGCCCCGCATCCTGATTGGACACGGGGCTACGGATGCTAATTTTGGATCGTTATATCCGAACTTTCTCCAGAGCGCCTTGGTAGAGGCGAGAATGCTGGCCCCCTGGGATGTCGATGGCTTCAAGGCGCATGGCGCGGCGGTAGATCTGGAGGGTGCGGGCGCCGAGCTCTTCGCGGGTCCAAGATTTGGCTGCTTCGAGCCCAGCCTTTCGCATTTCGAGCATGGTGTGGCGGTCGTTGAAGAGGTCGAGCACGGTCTCGGCGATTGCGTTCGGCTTGCAGGCTTCTGCTAGTCGGCCACAACCGTAGCGGTGAATGTGCTCGACAGCAGCTGGATCTTCGGCGCAACCGATCAGAGGGCGACCGAATGCTGCTGCTTCATGATAGACCGATCCGAAGGACTGATAGCGCGATGGCGCAAGCACGGCCTGGCAGCGTGCTAGAATGTGCGACATCGATTCATCGGTGACGCGGCCATAATCGAACACCTGCTCAAGTAGGCTCGTCGACAAGCCAAGCTGCGATGCGCGGGCATCGAGAGCGCCGCTCTCCAAGCCCATCAGGTGAAGCTCGGGCAAGGGCTCACCCTGATCGCGAAGCTGCTCACTGACTTTCTGGAAGGCCAGAAGCATTTCGTCGAAGCCCTTCCGGTCGCTATCGTCGCCGATATAGGCGAGGCGAAGCCGGGCGTGGGCAGGTGGGAACTGAGCAGAGATGCCGGCTTTTCGGATCACAGGATCGACTGAAAGCGGGGTGACCATGTGGATGAGGCCTGGAGTGATGTCATACCAGTCGCGGATTGCATTGGCGTGGCTGCGGCTATTGGAGATGATGGCGTCGGCACTGTGGTTGCAGCGCGCTTCCATGCCGCTGACGATGCGGTTGGAAATGCGTTGACCGAGTGTGCTGGCGCCAGCCTCATCAATTCCGTGCGGGGCAGAGTTACGAATGACGATTGGCAGGCCGCAGTCCATCAGCATCGCGGCGGGTGCGCCCCAATTTGAGGCTTCGATCAGGTCAAATGGACGGCGCTCATGTTCTTCATGTACACACTCGCGGAAGGCCGCAGCGGTCGCGGCAAACTCAAGACCTGGGATCTTGCGCATCAGACGGCGAAGACCCGTGATGCGGCCGGCGCAACCGATGACTTCGATGCGTTCATGATCGGTGCGGACGACATCGTCGCGGTCCATTGTAAAGACGCGAACGTTCACACCGTGACGCGCAAGACCATGCGCGACTTCGCAGGCGACGCGGCCTTTCGCTGTCGGAATGGGCGGGTATTCCCAAGTCAGCAGCGCGACTTCCAGGGGTGGGTTCTCTTCCGGCCCCTCAACCGGCGTGATCGGGTTGGTGTGTTGCATCTGTCTCATGCTGACCACAACGTGAAATGCCGTTAACGGTTGCATTCGTGTTCGCAGATGGTAGGGATGAGTGTTGCTTTCCAATCACAGCACCGGTCACCCAACGCGCCTTCGGCAGAAGTGCGCGTTTTTTAAGTTTGAAGCTTAAAGTCTTGGTTTCGTGACTGGTTTTGCAGCAGGCGCGATCTAAGTCCGTCCGGTCAGCCCGCGCGCCATTGCCTCCGAAATTTCCGGCAGCTAGGTGTGATGTATAGCTGTGGAAAGGTACAAGCGAGACGCATGTCGAAAGACAAACAGCCATTCGATGAGATGTTCGGAACAGGCGATGAGCCGCGTGAACCGTACAAGTCGTATCACAAATGGTTTGAAGGCGAGCAGAATGCGCGCCTCCGCAGAAAAGCCGAAGAAGCCGAGCAGGCGTTCAGGCGCACAGGTATTACTTTTAATGTGTACGGCCGCGAAGAAGCTAACGAACGGCTGATCCCGTTCGACATCGTTCCGCACGTTCTGTCCAACCGTGAATGGCAAAAGCTGTCAGAAGGCATTGAGCAGCGCGTGCGCGCGCTGAACGCCTTCCTACATGACATTTATCACCGCCAGGAAATCCTGAAGGCCGGGCGCATCCCTGCGCACATGATCAGCAACAATGAGGCCTATCTGCCGAAGATGATCGGCGTAGAGCCGCCGGGCAGCATCTACACCCATATTGTCGGCACCGATATCGTCCGTACGGGCGAGGATGAATTCTTCGTTCTCGAAGACAATGCCCGCACCCCATCGGGCGTCTCCTACATGCTCGAAAACCGCGAGACGATGTTCGAGATGTTTCCCGAACTCTTCATCCAGAATCGCGTGTGCCCGGTATCGACCTATCCCAAGCGCCTGCGTCGGTCGCTTGCTGCCTGCGCGCCGCCAGCCTGTGATGGCAAGCCGGTCATCGCTGTGCTGACGCCGGGCATTCATAACTCTGCCTATTTCGAGCACGCTTTCCTAGCGGACGAGATGGGCGCAGAGCTTGTTGAGGGGCATGACCTTCGCGTCGTAAATGGCCGTGTCGCGATGCGCACGACGCAGGGCTACACGCCCGTTGACGTACTTTACCGCCGCGTGGATGACGCCTTCCTTGATCCGCTGAACTTCAATCCTGACTCGATGCTTGGCGTGCCGGGTATCCTCGATGTCTACAGGGCAGGGGGAATTACGATCGCGAACGCGCCGGGCACAGGGATCTCGGACGACAAGGCGATCTATTCCTACATGCCGGATATCGTCGAGTTCTATACAGGCGAGAAGGCAAAGCTTCCGAACGTGCCGACTTGGCGGTGCTCAGAGCCGGATTCGCTCGCCTATGTGCTCGACAATCTGTCAGAGCTTGTTGTGAAGGAAGTTCACGGCTCTGGCGGCTACGGCATGCTCGTCGGCCCTGCGGCGAGCCGCAAGGAAATCGCCGACTTCCGCGCGAAGCTGAAGGCGAAACCGGACGGCTACATCGCCCAGCCGACGCTCGCGCTTTCGACGGTTCCGATCTTTACAAATAAGGGCCTCGCCCCGCGGCACGTCGATCTTCGCCCCTTCGTGCTCGTGTCGCCAAACGGCATCGACATCACGCCGGGCGGCCTCACGCGCGTCGCGCTGAAGAAAGGCTCTCTGGTCGTGAACTCGAGCCAGGGCGGCGGCACCAAAGATACATGGGTGCTTGAGTCATGATGCTAGGTAAGACAGCTGGCGGCCTCTTCTGGATGTGCCGCTATCTTGAGCGCAGCGCGAACAATGCCCGTCTGATTGAGGCCGGCTCACGTATGACCATGACCCGCTCTGCAGCAGACGATGCAGAATGGGAGTCCGTCCTCTCGACGGCCAATGTGAAGGATATGTTCCTTCAGACGCATGAGCATGTGAAGCGGGCCGACGCGATCGACTACATCCTTCGCGACCGGTCCAACCCGTCCAGCGTCATGTCTGTGGTAGAGTCCGCGCGCAACAATGCCCGCATGGTTCGCGTCGCGCTGACGCGTGAGGTGTGGGAAGCGGTCAACGACACCTGGATGAAGCTGAAGGACGCGCTCGCCCGGCGTGTATCGGATGCCGACCTGCCAAACGTCCTCGAACTCATCCGCCAGCAAAGTGCGCAGGTGCGCGGCGCCCTTCATGGCACGATGTTGCGCAACGACATCTTCAATTTTTGCCGGATCGGCACGTTCACAGAGCGGGCAGACAATGTCGCGCGCATCCTGGACGTGAAATACTTCGTGCTATTGCCGTCAGTCTCGATGGTTGGCTCGACGATCGACAACTTCCAGTGGGAAGCCATCCTCAGGTCAGCGGCAGCTGAGCGGAGCTTTGCTTGGCTTAACAAGGAGAGCGGACCGCGCGCCATTGCTGAGTTTCTGATCCTCGATCAGCGTTTGCCGCGCTCCATCGCGTTCTGCTATTCGAACCTGTCGCGCAACCTTGGCTATCTCGAGCAGGAGTACGGTGAAGCCCGACCAAGCCGCGAACTGTGCGAGGCAACCTTGAGCCGTCTCATCAGTACTGATGTCGAGACAATTTTTGACGGCGGCCTGCACGAATTCATCCAGTCTATCCTTCAGTCCAATAACGCGCTCGGTCTGCAGATCGAGAAAGACTATCGCTTCTACGCATAGGGAAGAATTTTGCGCCTCAAGATCGCTCATCTGACACATTACCAGTTCGCCGAACCTGCCGTTTACGGGCTGCAGCAGATCCGGCTGATCCCCAAGACGCGGCGCGGCCAGAGCGTTGACGACTGGAATGTGACTTTCGAGGGGGCGCTGGAGCAGGTCCATTTCATCGACCAGTTCAACAACCACACCCTGTTGATCGGGCTGGAAGAAGGCGCGAGAGAACTCATCATCCGCGCTGAAGGTACGGTTTTAACGCAGGACGAGAGCGGCATTGTCGGCCAGCATGGCGGCTGGACTCCGCTCTGGCTGTACCATCGCAAGACAGACCTCACGCGCCCTGGCAGCGCCATTCAGGCCATCTGCGATCGGGTCGGTACGGGCTATGAGAATGAGGTCTCGCGTCTTCACGCGCTGATGGGCGTTATCGCTGAAACCGTAAAGTACGAAACCGGCAAAACTGGTGTCGCTACAACGGCTGAAGAGGCTGCTGCGTCAGGCCACGGCGTCTGTCAGGACCATGCGCAGATCTTTGCCGCCTGCGCCCGGCTCATGGGCTTTCCGGCCCGCTATGTCAGCGGTTACCTCATGATGGATGACCGTGTGCAACAGGACGCTTCCCATGCTTGGGCAGAAGCGTATGCTGAAGGTCTTGGCTGGGTCGGATTCGATGTCTCCAACGCCATTTCGCCTGACGCGCGCTATGTCGCCGTGGCGACGGGGCTGGATTATATGGACGCCGCACCAGTTTCGGGGCTGAGCTTCGGGAGTGCTCAGCAGGGGTTGGAAGTGTCGGTTCAGGTGCAGCAGCAACAGCAGCAGCAATAAGCAAAAATGACATACTGCGTGGGTCTATGCCTCGATAAGGGGCTCGTCTTCATGTCCGACACCCGCACCAATGCGGGCGTCGACAACATCTCAAAGTATCGCAAGATGTTCACTTGGAACGTACCGGGTGAGCGTACCTTCGTCCTGATGACGGCCGGCAATCTTGCGACCACGCAGGCTGTGGTCAGCATGCTGGAAGAGCGCACCAAGGCACCGGAGGAGCGCAACCCGTCCATCCTCGAAGTGCCATCCATGTTTCAGGCCGCGCGCCTCGTCGGGAAGACGCTGCGCGACGTAATCAAGGAAAGCGCTCCAACTGGAGGACCGGATGCTGAATCGACCTTTCGCGCGACGCTGATCCTCGGTGGCCAGATTGCTGGCAGCGAGCCGCGCCTCTTCATGATCTACCCGGAAGGCAATTTCGTCGAAGCCAGCAAGGAAACGCCCTTCTTCCAGATCGGCGAAACCAAATATGGCCGTCCGATCCTCGTTCGCGCCCACGACCCGGCCATGTCCTTTGCTGAAGCGGTGAAGCTCCTCATGGTGTCCTTTGACTCCACGTTGAAGGCGAACCTCTCCGTCGGCCTTCCGCTCGATCTTCTGCTCTACGAGACCGACAGCCTCGACATCCTCAAAAAGACGCGGATCGAGGAAGACGACCCGTACTACTCTCTCATTTCCGACAACTGGGGTGAAGCGCTGAAGACGGCTTTCGCGTCGCTACCGCAGTACGAGGTGTGATGCAGAAGTTGGCCGATTCCAGTTTGGTGTGGGCCCTGGACAGTCACGCGAACTTTTAGGTCGCCATTTCCTGATAATCTTTGTACCAGTCGACGAACCGAGACAAACCAACTTCAATAGATGTATTTGGCGAAAACGCGTAATCACGTGAAGCTTCGCCTATATCTGCGTATGTTTGCTCTACATCACCTGGCTGCATTCCTAGAAATTCTTTCAGAGCTGACTTCCCCAACAAAAACTCGAGCGCCGTAATCACATCCATCAGCTTTTCAGGTTTATTGTTTCCGATGTTGTATATCCGATGTGGCCGCACTGAATTTTCGAAGAGAGGCGGTCTCTCGATGATAGCCGTAATGCCAGCGACTACGTCATCGACGTACGTAAAATCGCGCATCATTTCGCCATGGTTGAAAATCTGAATTGGTTTTCCAGCGAGAATATCGCGGGTAAATGACCAATACGCCATGTCTGGACGTCCCCATGGTCCGTACACGGTAAAAAAGCGTAGCCCAATCATCTTGATTTTGAATAGGTGGGCGTAGGTACTTGCTAGCAATTCACCGGCACGTTTTGTTGCAGCATACACCGAAACAGGATTATTTACTTCGTCTGCTTCGGAAAATGGTACTCTTTTATTGCCGCCATACACGGAACTGGAAGAGGCGTAAATTAGGTGAGAGAGCTCCTCTCCAAGATCTCGGCAAGCTTCTAGAATCGACGTGTGGCCGGCGACGTTGGCTTGCACATATGCCATTGGATCTTGCATCGAATAACGTACGCCGGCTTGTGCAGCGAGATGTACAATAACGTTTGGCTTGAATGTTGATGTGATTGCCTTGACGGCAGCTGTCTCGATCAAATCAACTTCGTGCACCTCGCAAAAACTCCGAATTTGCGCGAATCGTGCATGCTTAAGTTGAGGATCATAATAATCGTTGAAGTTATCTATGCCGAGTAATTCGTGCCCCGCCGCATGAAGTCGGCTCGCTGTGTGCATACCTAAAAACCCGGCCGCACCTGTGATCAATACTCTCATGATAAGTCACTCTTTAGTCTATGGTGCGCTGCTCGGTTCGGATGTCTAAAGCAATCATTATCGTTGAAGGTTACCGTATATGCATGGCCTGGCTTTCGGTCACCATCTGACAAAAAATTTTTGGGGCTTTGCGTGGTTGGTGAAAATCGAGCACAAACGCTTCTTAAAACGAAATATCTGCTCAGAGGCTAAAAATGCTGGTGGATCGCGGTTCTGAAAACCAAATATTCTGATTGCTCGTCACGCGAAGGGCGTCAAATTCACTACTTGAGTATCAAGAGATCAGCTTTACAAACCAACCTTAGAATGCGGCCATGGTTACCAGACTCGGTCGAATTTTCGCAAACCGATGGGGCTGCTCGAATGATCGTCTATATTGCCACTTGGCCACGCTGTGGGAATGCCTTTGTCCGCAATCTTATCTATCTTAATTACAGAGTGATCACCGCCGATGGCTATCCGAGCCAGGCGCCATGGCCAGAGCGGCTGAATGCCGAATATTTCTCAGACTTCATCAAGTACCAGGATGAGGGGCAGCCGCCGCGGCTCGCTCTTCAGCATGGCGCGCTTGATCTCTTGAACGAGAAGCCGGATTTGCGCCGCGAACTCGCTGCCATGAGTGAAACTTTTCTTGTGAAGACCCACGAGATGCCGCCGGAAGACCCTGTGGAAGGCGAGGCTTTCGTCTGTATGGTTCGCCACCCGGTTCGGGCAGTTGCCTCGCGCAGGAAGCTGCTCGTCACAAAAGACGTGATGAAAACGGCTCGCGGCGACTATATTGGCGGCCACTGGAGCGACTTCCACAGGCTCTGGCACGAGTCGCCGATGCCGCGGGTCAGCGTTCGCTATGAAGACGTCGTTGGTAAGCCAGAAGTGGTTGTGCGTCCTTGCGCAGAGCTGCTCGGGCTTCCGGAGTTGGAAGTCGTGAGAGACCTTCCGATCGCGGCTAGCAAAGCTCTCAATCCTGAGCGAAACCCCGGTCTCGGCAATGATGGCTGGAAGACGGTTATCACCGATGAGGAAGCCGCTGGGATCTGGGAAGAAACCGGAGAGGCTGCAAGCGCCTGGGGTTATGAACCCGTTCATGAAGGCGCTCAGTCCGAGCAGAACACGACCGCATAGCTAAGCGGCGGGTGACGGACCTCGCTAGCGCGCTTAGTCTATACCTAGGTTTGGCGACGCATTCTGTTCGCCGCTGCATCGACGCTCCGCGGCAAGCAAAATGCGGACGCCTTCGCCACTATGCTTCGCTGTACAGTTTTGAGTGATTGATTTCTCAAACCGATGCATTACATCGCGTTTTCCCAAGTGATAGGCGCCTATAGCTCAGTTGGTAGAGCAGCTGACTCTTAATCAGCGGGTCCGAGGTTCGAATCCTCGTGGGCGCACCACTTTTCCCTCCACGAAAAAATATGTCGAGTTTCTGCATCTGGCAGTGACGGATTTGGCGTGTCCGGTCGTCTCACCTTCTAGGTATGAGCCAAAGAAAGCCGCAAGCTGATGATTTCCTCCCTTTTCAAGTCCCGCCTCGCACTGCTGGTAGGACTGCTTCTTGTTGGTCTCGCGGTCTGGTTTGGGCTCAAGGCGACCGTGTTGAAGGGGCCTGAGGCGCCGGAATACCAGACGGCGGAAGCAAGCCGCGGCGACATCGAGGTCACTATCTCTGCGGCGGGCAAGATCATGCCGAAGGAGTCAGTTGATGTCGGTGCGCAGGTGTCGGGACAGCTTCAGGAGCTGCTGGTCGAAATCGGCGACGAGGTCGAGAAGGGCGATCTCCTCGCGCGGATCGATCCAACGCTTGCGCAGACGAGCGTCGAGGCCAACCGGGCCCAGCTATCTGAGCTTCAGGCGAGCCGGAAGCAGCAACAGGCAACCCTGGAGCTTGCGCGCGCCGAAGCAGAGCGCGCCGAGATGCTTTATCAGGCAGACGCGATTGCGCGCGCCGAGTTTGAGACCGCGCAGGCCGAACTGACGGTAGCGCAAGGGCGGCTGGAGGCGATCAATGCACAGATCCAGCGCCAGTCCTCATCGCTCCAGTCTGAACTCGCTAATCTGGAATACACCCGCATCTACGCGCCAATCTCAGGCACTGTCGTGTCGCTGGCGGCGGTCGAAGGCCAGACGCTGAACGCAAACCAGACCGCGCCAATCATTCTCACCATTGCGGACCTCGGTGTGATGACTGTCGAAACCGATGTGTCTGAAGCGGATGTCCTGCGCATAGACCGCGGGCAGGAGGCTTATTTTACCACGCTTGGCGACTCCACCCGCCGGTGGGAGACCAGCGTGCGGCAGGTGCTTCCAACGCCCGAAGTGCTGAACGATGTGGTGCTCTACAAGGCTCTGGTGGACGTCGAGAACCCGGAAGGCAGGCTGAAGCCGCAGATGACGGCGCAGGTCTTTTTCGTGACCGGGCAGGCGGAGAATGCGGTGCTTGTCCCCGTCACCGCTGTTCAGTCGCGTCCCGCGAGAGGCCAGCGCAGCGAAGGCCGGCCTGTCGCAGGGAACGGCGAACGCCGGCGCGGCTTCATGGAAGCTGAGGCAGCGCCCGGCGGGGAAGGCGAGGGCGGTTCTGCGCGCCGCGAAGAGATGGCGCGGGCACGGGCTGCCAATCCTGAGGCTGAAAGTGCAATCGTGCTGGTGCTTGGCGATGATGGAACGCCTCAGCCGCGTCCCGTGCTTGTCGGCCTCAAGACGCGAACCATGGCCGAGATTATTCATGGGATTGAACCTGGCGAACAGGTCGTGACTGGGAATGTCGCTTTTGAGCGGCCCGGTGGGGAACGTGGCGGGCGCCGGGGCGGTGGGCCGCGCTTCATGCGCGGCTAGGCCAGGAGTTTCCCCATGTCACATCCGCTCATCAAGCTTGAAAATGTCCGCCGCTATTACGGTGAGGGCGATACAGAGGTCCGCGCGCTGGACGGCGTTTCCCTAAGCATCAATCCGGGAGAATTCGTCGCGATCATTGGCCAGTCCGGCTCCGGCAAGTCGACGCTCATGAACATTCTTGGGTGTCTGGACAGGCCAACAGACGGTGCATACACAGTGCGCGGAGAGGACATCTCGAAGCTCGACGCAGACGAGCTTGCATCTCTCCGCCGAGAGACCTTCGGCTTCATTTTCCAGCGGTACAATCTGCTCGCAAGCGTCAGCGCTTCGGAGAATGTCGAGATCCCGGCCGTCTATGCCGGGCTTGGACAGGAAGAGCGCCGCAGCAAGGCGCGTGAGCTTCTCGCGCGCCTCGGTCTTGGTGAGCGGACCGGTCACAAACCCGGCCAGCTTTCAGGTGGTCAGCAACAGCGCGTTGCCGTTGCGCGGGCACTGGTCAATGACGCTGAGATCATTCTCGCTGATGAGCCGACGGGCGCGCTCGATTCTGGCTCGAGTGCAGAGCTTCTAACGCTTCTGGAAGACCTGCATGAAAGCGGGCGGACCATCATTCTCATCACCCATGATGAGAAGGTCGCGGCACGTGCAAAACGCGTGATCACGATTCAGGATGGCCGCATCCTCTCCGATACGGGCGACCAGGGCGGCCATGATGAGGCGAGAGAGTCCTATCGCTATTCACGTAAGGGGCCGTCGCCGGTTGCGCAGGTGTTTGAAGCGGTGAAGATGGCCTTCCGGTCGCTTCGCGCGAACCTGTTTCGCACAGCGCTGACCCTTCTTGGGGTCGTGATCGGTGTGTCGGCCGTTGTCGCCATGCTCGCCATCGGGCAGGGCAGCCAGCAGGATGTCATGGCCCGGTTTGAATCGCTGGGGCCAAACCTTCTCTTTGCACGGCCCGGCGCGCCGGGGCAGCGAATGCGCGGCGATGCGATCGCGACACTGACGCTTCAGGATGCCGAAGCGCTGGCGGAGCTCGATAATATTGTCGCCGCTGTGCCGTCCCGCTCAAGCAGCGCGACGCTGCGCGTGGGCTCAAACGATGTGCGTGCGCAGGTGGAGGGCGTGTCGGAAGACTGGCCGACGGCTCAGAACCGCGGAATGAAGTACGGCACCTTCTTTACCGAGGACGATATGGACCGCCGCGTTGGCGTCGTCGTTCTGGGCACCACAACAGCGGGCAACCTGTTCAACGATCCCCAGAGCGCTGTCGGCGAATACGTCTTCCTTGGCGGTGCCCCGTTTGAAGTGTCGGGTATCCTCGAGGAGAAAGGCGCGACCGGCTGGGGGCAGGATCAGGACGATATCGCTCTCGTACCCATCACGACGGGCATGATGCGGCTCTTCGGTCAGGCATTCCTTTCATCCATCACGATTGCCGTCGACGATACCGACCGGATTGCCGAGACGGAGGAGGCCGCGCATGCCCTTCTTATGTCGAGGCATGGCACAGAGGACTTCCAGCTTCGCAATACGGCCTCCTTCCTGGAGTCGATGCAGGAAGCGCAGAGCTCCTTCTCCATCCTGCTCGGGTCGGTCGCCTCGATTTCCCTGCTCGTAGGCGGCATCGGCGTGATGAACATCATGCTGGTGAGCGTGTCGGAGCGCACGCGGGAAATCGGTGTTCGCATGGCCACGGGGGCAAGACGATCTGACATCATGACCCAGTTCGTGGTCGAAGCGCTGGTTGTCGGCGGGCTCGGCGGCATTGCTGGCGTCCTGTTCGGTCTCGGCGTCTGCTTCATCCTCGCGCAGAGCGGCATGACCATCGCCGTCACCGCCATGCCTGCCATCCTGGCTTTCACATCTGCGCTCGGGACTGGCCTCATCTTCGGCTTGCTGCCTGCGCGCAAGGCCGCGCGGCTCGATCCTGTTACCGCGCTTGCTTCGGAGTAGTCCCATGATGCGATCAACCCTTGCCTCCGGCAGCCTCATTGTCCTCACGGCCTGTACGACCAGCCTTGCACCAGCCATGCCCGTCAGTGAGGCAGGCGTGAACCTTCCAGCGGCTTATGACTATGCAGGCGAAGTCGAGACCATTTCTGCCAGTGATGAGGTCTGGTGGCAGGCCTTTGAGGCGGAGACCCTCGACGCGCTGATTGATGAAGCGCTTGTGGCGAACCAGACGCTGGCGCAGGGGCTTGCGAATATCAGGGCTTCGCGCGCGGCGCTCGACATCACGAATGCGGCCTTCCTGCCGCAGGCAAGCGGCAGCCTCTCTGCGTCAAGCAACACTGAAGGCGGCGGACCCGATGACATCGATGCCAGCGGGCGCCTGTCGGCCTCCTATCAGCTCGACCTTTTCGGCGCAAACGCGGCCAACCGTGAGGCCGGTGAAGCCAGTTTTGAAGCCGTGATCTTCAACCAGCGCGCATTGGAACTCACCGTACAAGCCGATGTCGCGAGCAATTATTTCTCGCTCTTGGCTGCGCGTGACCAGCTGCAAGTGGCGCAGCAGAACCTCGAAATATCTGAACGCATCTTCGACATCGTCGAGGTCCGGTACGAAGCCGGGGCAATCTCCGGCTTTGATGTTTCGGCTCAACGTGCACAGCTTGCGAATGCGCGAGCACGCATTCCGCAAATCGAAGCGCAGATTACCGGCTTTGAAACCGCGCTCGCCATTCTGACGGGGCAGGTGCCGCAGGGCTTTGCAGTTTCGGGTGCCAATATTCTGGGCGTGTCCCTGCCCGAAATCGATGCGGGGCTACCTTCGCAGCTTCTCTTGCGTCGACCAGATCTTCTTCAGTCAGAGGCCACACTCCGCGGGGCCAATGCGAATATCGCGGCGGCGCGCGCAGCGTTCTTTCCAAGCATCGATCTAGGCGCGGGACTCAGCGCGCTTCTGACTGGGGGCTCGAGCCTGACAGGCTCACTCTCGGCAGGGCTGGCTCAGACCATATTCGACGGCGGGCGGCTTGATGGACAACTCGACGCCGCCGAGGCGCGCCGGGACGCACAGCTTGCCGCCTATCGCCAGTCCATACTCAGCGCGCTGCGAGATGTGGATGTCAGCCTTCAGGCCACCGAAACCAATGCGGCACGTGAGGCGCAGCTTCAGATCGCCGAAGAGGCAGCGGCAGAGGCACTGGAAGCGGCCGAGCTTCGCTACCGTGCGGGGTCCGACGATCTGACGAGCCTGCTGAATGCGCAGCAAACCTATTTCGACGCGTCGGCCAATCTGGTTCAGGTGCGGCTCGATCGGCTGACCTCCGCCATCAATGTCTATGTCGCGCTGGGCGGACAATACTAGGCGTGACAATCGCCGTTGGAGGCGGGACGCGCCGGTCTACATATTGAGAATGCGACTTTTACCGACACTGATTGCGCTCGCCTTCGTTGGCTGCGGTGCCCCGTCCCAGCCGCCTGCGTCTTCGGCCCAGCAGGCCCTGTCCGACGCTGAGACGGCCAGCGTGGAGACAACAGGCCTCGACCAGACCTTGATTGAGGCGGCGATTGAAGAGGCGAGGGGGCTGCCACAGCTTCGCGCGCTCATTGTCATGCGCGACGGCGAGACGCTGGTGGAAGAACGGTTCAATGGCGGACCGTCGCTCGACCAGGGCGTCAACATCAAGTCGGCGTCGAAGTCTGTGATCTCCGCCATGGTCGGGATCGCCATTGATAGAGGCGTCCTTGAAGGTGCCGATCAAAGCGTTCTCTCCGTTCTGGAAGCTGAGGCGCCAGCAGACCCTGATCCTCTCCTGTCCGACCTCAATGTCGGGCACCTTCTGTCGATGCAGTCCGGTCTGGAGCGTACATCTGGCAGCAATTACGGCTCATGGGTGGTCAGTCCGAACTGGGTCCGGGATGCGCTGGGGCGACCCTTTGTCGATGAGCCCGGCGGCCAGATGCTCTATTCGACAGGCAACACGCACCTTCTTTCCGCGATGCTGACCCGCGCGTCGGGCAGCGACACTTATCAACTGGCGCAGGACTGGCTGGCTGAACCTCTCGGCATCTCAATTCCGCGCTGGCAGACCGATCCGCAGGGCATATATTTCGGCGGTAACAATATGCTGATGAGCCCGCGCGACATGGCCGCCTTTGGTGAGCTCTACCGCCTCGGTGGCATGGTCGATGGGCAGCGTGTGCTGTCGGAAGACTGGATCGAGCAGAGCTGGACGCCGCGTACCGTGTCGCCATGGAGCGGCGAGCAATATGGCTATGGCTGGTTCATCAGCGAAGTGGGCGGCTACCCCGTGCGCTACGCCTGGGGCTATGGCGGCCAGATGATTTACGTTTTGCCGGATCTGGGGCTCACCGTTGTGATGACCTCAAACGCCAACACAGAACGCGGCAGCACGCACATCAATGAGCTGCACGAACTGCTCGAAGAAGGCATCGTGCCCGCCGCTGTCGAGGGTGCCTAGCATCAGACGAGGTGCCGGCTCCAGTTACCAAACCGGTGGTCAACGCGCCCGCGCGGTAAACTGAGAGCCGCAACAGCAAGACCGACAACAATATCTGCGATCATCTGGACCAGTGTGGCTTCGACGATGAACGGCATGAGGGCGATTGCAAGACCCAGGCAGAGGTTCAGCAGTCGAACTGTGCGTATGGGCTCTGCGAGAGCTGCGATGCTGACGGTGATAACCAGTGCGCCCAACACATGATCAGCGTTAGCAAGATTGCCTTCCGTTCCGAGGGAAACCCTTGTGAACATGAGCCAGACACCAAGCGCAGCACTGGCCAATAGCGTCCATGGAAATGTCATCCCGCCATAGACCATTTCGCGAATGATGTTTCCGGGCGGCTGCATGAAGTCGTCTTCAATACGCTCAGTTGGGCCATCATCGGTGTCACCACGGAAGAGCACCCAGAGGACCGGGCGGCCTTTTTTCTTGCGACGGATCAGGAACTGGATCGTGGCCAGCAACTCGTCCACCGAATACGGAATTTGAAGCAGCATCATCAGCGCCGCAATCAGGCAGAGCGTGCACCATGTGCCGATTACAATGGGCTGGATAATGATGAAGGTAATAGAGATCACGCCGAGCGGAACGATCATGATGCCGAAGATCAGGACGAGCCACGGCATTGTGCGCCAGCGCCGGGACGAGCCGACGATACCGGTCAGGATCTCGAGCATATAGGTCAAAGCGCCGACACCGGCATCGGGAACCGGCCACGCTTCCGACACATCAGAGGTGATGATTTCTTCTGTGCCGTTCCTGGCATTGCCGGGCATGCCCGAGAAGAACGGTTCCCAGACGGCGTCGATGTGGCCGAGCTGATAGGCGGCCATGTGCCGAGAGATCATGAAACCCACAACGGCGAGCGCGATAATGGGAACGCGCTGGATCCATGCCGAGGGGGACTGGTCCCATCCGGGTGGAATGGTTGGCCCTGTTACGGCAGCGGCATTCTGTACGCCCGGCGTCGGCCGGGCCATGACAGCCAGGCCGAAGATCACGGCGCCGCAAAGCGTCTGATTGGTATAGACCGCGCCAGTCGGTGCCCAGAAGGCAAGGGGGGCAAACATCACCCAGGTCGCGATTGCAGCGGTGCCCCATCTCGCAAGCCGAAGTTTCCAGGATAGCGATAGATAGCCGAGCAGGGCGACAGCAAGCCCGCTGAGAATGTCGCTCCAGATGAGTGGCGCGGAGTTGTAGGTAATCATGGCCGGGCTGGCGGCAAGCCAGATACCCATGGCCATGGTCAGGAAGGGCGCCCAGAGAAACTCCCGGTGCTGGGTGATGGATTCCTTCTCTGCTTGCAGGCGGACGTCTTCAGGGTGATCGCCATGCTCTTCGGCGACAGATAACCATGGCGGGGGCGTCAGGCCGTTCTCACCATACCACTTGAGCGGGTCAGCCTTGAGATTGGCGATGAGATCAGGAAGGACACCCGCAATATTGTGACGTGGCTTCCATCCAAGCTGTTGTTCAGCGCGCTCTATGCTGAGCGCGTAGTGGTCGTCCGCCATATCCACCATGAACGGGCGGATGAACGGCTTTTCGCCCTGGTCGATATCGTCGGGGACGACAGGCTCTGACTTCGATTCAATCCAGGCACCAACTGAGGCAAGGGGTTTGGGCAGGGTGAAGGTCCGCCAGTCCTTCTCTCCGTGAACAAGGCCGGCGATCTCCTTTTGAAGCGCCTCGTAGCTCAGTGTTTTCGGTTCGCCGACCAGGATGACATTGTCGTCTGGAAGCTCGTTGCGCCGGTCGACGACCCTTTTGAAAGCATCGACCATATCGTCCTTGTGGAGAAAGGCTTGGCCGACCTCGGTGGACGCTGCATAGGCATGGCCATGCGGGTTGCGCTCATAGATGCGCCGAATTTGCTCTGACAGCGTCGGGACGGCAGAGTGTTCGTCATAGACGCCTGCCAGATGAAGCAGCGTGAAGGGAATGTCGCCGTTGGCGGACCTGATTTCCTTCTCCGCGCGGGCCTTGGATTCGGGATAGGCCCATTTCGGGTTAAGGGCCGTCTCCTCGGTAATTGGCAGGCCTGGGACACCCGCTTCGTGCACCAGCATCGTTCCGGAATAAATGAAGCGATCGACTTCAAAGTCCTGTAAGCCATCGAGCAGACGGCGCGTGCCTTCAACGTTCAGCTTTTCATAGAGGGGGTGCGGCTCGCCAGTGAAATCGAAATAGGCGGCGAGGTGAATGACGCCGGCGAGTTTGCGACCGTACTTCTCAGACAGTGTGTGCAAGGCGTCCCTGACTGAAGCGTCAGAGGTAAGGTCGCAATCGATCGACGCGCAATCAGCCTCGTGTCCCGGCACATCAAATCCGATGACCAGGTAATCGTCCTTGAGAACGGAAGTGAGCGCGCTGCCGATATTTCCCGCAGCGCCGATTATAAGCACGATCGGCTTTTGCGGTGCGGTCCTGCTTGCTGGCTCTTTCTGCCTGTTTTCCTGCTGATTTTGGTTGCTCAAGATCGGTCCCCTGCATCGGTCGGTGACTTGATAGGGCGCGAGTGGCCCGCAGGTTCAACGCAACGCATTGGTGTGTTCGCCGTTCCAGATGATCCCGAGGCCTGGCTGGAACCGAACCCTGCGAACGGCATTGATTCGCCATTGGAGGACCCGCAATGGCAATGCGTGCTTACTGGAAGGGCTATCTGCGCCTTTCACTCGTGAATATCGGTATCGAGCTCTATTCGGCGACGAGCTCGCAGAAACGCGTCTCGCTGCGCCAGATCCACAAGCCGAGCGGCAAGCGAATTCGCTATCAGAAGATCGCTGAAGGCGTCGGCCCGGTCGACACCGATGAGATCGTCAAAGGGTTCGAGACCAGCAAGGATGAGTATGTCCTCCTGGAGCCGGATGAGCTCGACGAGATCAAGCTTGAAAGCAAACGGACGATCGATCTGGTTCAGTTTGTCGAAACCTGCGAGATCGACCCGCGCTATTTTGAAAAGCCCTACTACGTCGTGCCCCGCGATGATGAGGTCGCGGCTGAGGGTTTCACCGTTATTCGCGAGGCCCTGCGCAAGAACAAGATGGTCGGCCTTGGCCAGATGGCAGTGCGCGGGCGCGACTATGTTGTCGCGATCAAGCCATGCGGGGATGGACTGCTTCTCGAAACGCTGCGCTTTGCCGACGAGATCCGCGAAAGCGACACCGTGTTCGACGATATCCCCGAAATGAAGCCGGACAAGGAGATGCTGGAGCTTGCGAGCGAATTGATCGAACGCAAGGCGAAACCTTTCAAACCGGAGGCGTTCAAATCGAGTTATGCCGACGCGCTGATGGAGCTTATCAAGGAGAAGCGCGAAGAGGGCGCCATAAGCCATGATGAGAGCTCTGATAGCGCCAGCGGCTCTGGCGGACGCGGAAAGGTTGTCGACCTGATGGAGGCACTGAAAAAGAGCGTCGACAAGGACAAGGGCACCTCAAAGAAGAAAACGTCTTCCAAGTCGTCCAAGTCTAAGTCCGGCAAGGCGGCTTGATCCATATGGCCAAAGCTGACGCGGATACCTTGAAGACCTATCGGGAAAAGCGTGACTTCACGCGCACGCCGGAACCTGATGGCTCAAAATCAAAGCGCTCCAGATCGAAGAATGGCGCGCTCAGTTTCGTCATCCAGAAACATGATGCGAGCCGGCTTCATTACGATTTCCGGCTTGAGCTTGATGGTGTTCTGAAAAGCTGGGCGGTCACGAAAGGGCCGAGCCTCAACCCGTCAGACAAGCGTCTGGCCGTGCGGACTGAGGACCACCCGCTCGACTATGGCAGCTTTGAAGGTGTGATCCCCGATGGCTATGGCGCGGGCACGGTCATGTTGTGGGACCAGGGGGAATGGGAACCCCGCGAAGACCCCCATGAAGGTCTCAAGAAAGGGTCGCTCAAGTTCAATCTCAAAGGTGAGCGGTTAAAGGGCGGCTGGGCGCTCGTCCTGATGAAAAACAATTCCACCAGGGACAAGCAGAACTGGCTCCTCATCAAGGAAAAGGATGACGAGGCCGATCGCAAGTCCGACCCACGAAAGACCTGGCAGACCAGCGTGACGAGTGACCGTGATTTCGAAGAGATCGAAGAGGCGGCTGCCGGCGGTGATGCCGACATACTGGGAGAAGACGAGGCCCCCGACTTTCCTGGTTTTGTCGAGCCGCAGCTTGCCAAACTCCGCGATGATCCGCCCTCAGGTGATGAATGGCTGCATGAGCTCAAATTTGATGGCTATCGCATTCAGGCACTGATCGCAGGCCATCAGGTTCGGCTGATCACGCGCAATGGCAAGGACTGGACGGATCGCTATCCCGCCGTCGCGAAAGCACTTGCGGCGCTTGAGGTAGAGACTGCGGCCATCGACGGAGAGCTGGTTGCCCTGGATGAACGTGGGCACAGCCACTTTGCTTCACTTCAGGCAGCTACAAAGGGCGAGGCGGAGGCCACGCTGGCCTTCTACGCGTTCGATCTGCTTTCGCGAGATGGCAAGGATTTACGCAAGAAGCCGCTTACAGAGCGCAAAGCTGCGTTACGCGAAATCATTCCCGCCGATAGCGAAATCGTGCGCTTCTCCGACCATATCGAGGGCAAAGGTGACGACGTCATCGGCAAGGCCTGCGGGATGGGTCTGGAAGGTATCATCTCCAAAAAGGCAGCATCGAAATATGTGTCTGGGCGCGGATCGGGCTGGATCAAGTCAAAATGCGTTGGCCGCGACGAGTTCGTGATCGGCGGCTATCGCAAGTCAGACAAGAAGGCGCGGCCGTTCGCGTCGCTTCTGCTTGGTGAATTTGAAGACGGCAAACTCCACTACCGCGGCCGCGTCGGTACCGGATTTGACGAAGCGACGATGGATGAGCTGTCGGCGGCGATGACCAGGCTGGAGCGCAAGACGAGCGCTTTTCAGGGCCTGCCAGCCGACGCCAGGCGCGGTGCTGTCTGGCTGACGCCGAAGCTCGTAGCCGAGATCGCCTATACAGAGCGCACGCCCGACGGCCTGCTACGCCACCCGAGCTTTCAGGGGCTGCGGGAGGACAAGGAGGCAAAGCAAGTGAAGACGCGCCGCGAAAAGGAAACGGAGACAGTCGAAGACGCCGATAATGGAACGGTACTTAGCGTACGTATCAGTCATCCGGACCGTGTCGTCTATGAGGAGCAGGGTGCTACCAAGCGCGAGATTGCCGAATACCTGGCCGAGATCGCGCCGCGCATGCTGCCTCACATCAAGGGCCATCCCGTCAGCTTGGTCCGCTGTCCGTCTGGGGCAGGCGGCAAGTGCTTCTACCAGAAGCACCACACCGACTCCGTCCCTGATGCGATTGATGAAGTGGAAATAGAGGAGAAAGACGGGGAGACATCTGGCTACCTTGTACTGAATTCGGCTGAAGCGCTGGTTTCAGCAGCGCAGATTGGCGCCCTTGAGCTCCACATCTGGGGTTCGCGCACTGACCGGCTGGATCGTCCAGACCGTCTCGTACTTGATCTCGACCCGGATGAAGGGCTGGATTTTGAAGACGTGAAAAGCGCAGCCTTTGAAGTGCGCGACGTGCTTGATGCGGCAGGGCTCCAGACCTTTGCGCTGCTGACAGGAGGCAAAGGTATTCATGTGATTGCCCCATTGGAGCGCAGGCAAGGCTGGGATGAAGTGAAATCCGCCGCCCGAGGGCTTGCGAGGAAGCTCTCTGAAGCCGATCCGGACCGTTATGTCGCCGAGATGTCCAAAGCCAAGCGCAAGGGACGCATATTCGTCGACTGGCTTCGCAATGAACGCGGCGCCACCGCGGTCTGTCCCTATTCGCTCCGCGCAAGACCGGGTGCGCCGATTGCGACCCCTGTACGCTGGGATGAGTTGTCCGGCATCAGCTCCGGCCACGACTATACCCTTTCGACGATCCGGCGCCGGCTGTCAGCGCTGAAATCAGACCCCTGGGAAGGGTATGACACAGTCCGCCAATCTATCTCAAAAAGCGTGCTGGACGTACTGGCTGGCGACTAGGGTTTCAGTGCTTCGGCGCCCTTGAGAAGATCCTCGATCTTGATCGGATATCGCGGCGTGCGCACGCCGGTGGCATGCCAGACGGCATTTGCGATCGCACCGACAGTGCCCGTGATGCCAAGCTCCCCCACGCCTTTGACGCCAAGGTCATTCACATGCGGGTCGTCTTCATCGACGAGCAGCGCCTCGACATGCGGCACGTCCGCCAGAACGGGGATGTGATATCCCGCAAAGTCATTGTTGAGCGGGCGGCCCGTTCGCTTGTCGTGAACGCCTTCTTCATGCAGCGCAAAGCTCATTCCCCAGATCATCCCGCCTGTGAGCTGGCTTTTTGCGAGACGCGGATTGATGATCCGGCCTGCGGCGAACGCCCCAATGAGGCGGCTGACGCGTACCTGGTAAAGGTCAGGATCGACCTTCACTTCAGCAAAGACGGCACCGTGCGAGAACATGGCGTAGGTCTCGGTGCTCGCCTTGTCGCGGTTGCCCCGACCCTGGCCTTCAATCTGCTCGATCCCGGCACGTTCCAGAATGGCGGTGTAGGGTTCTCCGACGCTCGGGTCGCTGGCTTTGAAGAGACGCCCATTCTCGCCGATCAGGCGTTCATTGCCTGCGCCGAAAAGAGGAGAGTCGCTGTCCTTGGTCGCAATCTCTGCGAGTTGGCGAATAACGTCATTGCCGGCTGCGAAGAGCGCGCCGCCAGCAGAAGCCGTATGCGCCGAGCCGCCAGCGACGCTGCCGTCTGGCAGGTCCGAGTGGCCAATGTCGAAGTCGATATCGTCGGCGGACATGCCAAGGCCATCAGCCGCCATCTGCCAGAGTGCGGTCCATGCGCCCTGGCCCATATCGGCACCTGAGGTCTCAGCGCGCGCCGAGCCGTCCTTGCGCAGGACAGCCCGTGCCTTTGCCGGGAAGAAGGGCGCATGGAAGATACTGGTGCCCATGCCCCAGCCGGTCAGGAGCCCGTTTTCATCACGCATCTGCCCGGGCTTGAGCGGTCTGTCTTTCCACCCGAATGCGCTTGCTGCCGTGTCATAACATTCGCGCAAGGCCTTGGCTGAATACGGTTTTCCGTTTGAGTGGTCTTTCTCTGCATAGTTCAGACGACGGAACTCAAGCGGGTCCATACCCGCCTTCTCAGCTGCCATGTCCATAGCGCATTCAATGACGGCAGACCCGGTGGCGATACCCGGCGCGCGCATGGCGCCCGGCGTGCCTGTGTCGAAGCGCGTGCCTGAATGGCTGACACTGATGGCTGGCGTCGCATAGAGGCTGAGGCCCGCATTCGCTGCGCCGTCGAGCCAGTTGTCAAAGCTGCTGGTCGAGACATTTGCCTGATGCTCAAAGGCTAGCAGGCGGTTGTCAGCGTCCATGTCATAACGGACCGTCTGGCGCGTGGCGCTACGGTGCTGGACGGGCCCGAACATCTGGTCACGCTTGAGCGACAGTTTCACCGGGCGTTTCAGTTCGCGCGCTGCAAGTATGCCCAGCATTTGCGGGCCAAACAGGACGGCCTTGGAGCCAAAGCCGCCACCAAGATAGGGCGAGCGAAGCGTCACATTCTCTGCCGGAATGCCGAAGTAATTGGCAATGCCTGGCTTGGCGAGGCCGATGGCCTGATTGGGCATATCGACGGTGAGCTTGTCACCATCCCAAGCGGCAACGACCGCATGCGGCTCCATCGCATTGTGATACTGGAGCGGTGTCTCCACAACGACGCTCGCACTGGACGCCGCCTGCTTGCGTTGAGCCTCAAGGTCACCGGTCGCGAATTTTGGCGGTGTTGATATGCCAACCGCTTCAGGCGTGAATGCCTCACCGTCGTCAAAACCGATCCGCGCTGGCTGCTCATCATACTCTGCCTTGATGAGGCGTGCGCCCTCAATGGCCGCTTCGAGCGTTTCGGCTACGACAACAGCGATGGGTTGTCCGGCGTAGCGGACGTCATCATGCTGGAGCACGTCGATCCGCGCGGTAAACGGTGTCGTTTTCTCGTCCGGGTCCTGCGACAGAGCAGGGGTATTGTCCGGGGTCATGACATGGACAACGCCCGGATGGGCAAGCGCAGCCTTCGTGTCCAGCGAGGTGACGCGGCCGCGGGCGATGCTGGCCCCTGCAAAGACAGCGTGGAGCAGGCCTTCGGGCCGGTTGTCAGCGGCGTAATTGGCCTTGCCGGTGACCTTGGCAAGGCCGTCCTTGCGCGTCATCGACTGGCCGGAATTCGAGCCGAGCCGGACATGGTGGGCGGCAACCATCGGTGTATCAGCCATTATCGTGCCTCCTTCCCGGTTGCGAAGACAGAGCCGGGCAGGTCCGGCATGGTCGCCGGAGTGCCGTCGGCGGCAGCCTTCAGCGCGCGGATCAGGATCCGCTTTGCGAGTTCGATCTTGTGCGCATTGTCGCCGGAAGGTTTCGCGTCAGCGAGCGCGGCATCGGCGGCCTTTCGGAATGCGGCTTCGCCTGCCTCAGCGCCGTTCAGCGCATCTTCGGCCTTGCGGGCGCGCCACGGCTTGGCGGCGACACCGCCAAGGGCAATGCGTGCATCCTTGATCCGGCCATCGCCAATATGGAGCATGGCTGCAGCCGACACGATGGCGAATGCATAGGACGTGCGGTCACGTAGCTTTATATAGCGGGCGCGCGCGGCGAAACGCTTGGCATCAGAGGGCAGGGTGACGGCCGTAATGATCTCGCCTTGCTTGAGCGCGCTGCCTGGAGGCGTCGACGCATCTGGAAGGCGGTAGAACTCATCGATCGATATCTGCCGGCTTCCATCCGGCCCATCGACGTCGACCAGCGCGCCGAGCGCCGCGAGCGGTACGCAGAAATCGGAAGGGTGGACGGCGATACAGGTCTTGGTCCAGCCAAGCACGGCATGTTTGCCATTCACGCCCTCGAGCGCATCGCAGCCTTGTCCGGCTTCGTGCAGATTGCAGGCGCTGTGAGCGTCATAGAAATAGGCGCACCGTGGCTCCTGCATCAGGTTGCCGCCAACCGTCGCGGCATTGCGCAGTTGTCCCGACGCGCCAGCTAGAAGCGCTTCGGCGACGGCTGGAAAATCCTTTTGAATGAGCTCATTACGGGCAAGATCTGAGTTGCGCACCATTGCCCCGATGCGCAAGGACCCGTCCTTCTGTGGCTCGATACGCTGAAGCTCATCAAGGCGTGTGATGTCGACAAGGCGGTCAGGCGTGCGCACGCCTGCTTTCATCAGGTCCAGCAAATTCGTGCCGCCCGCATAGTAGGAGGCGCCGGGTTTGCTGGCAGCCTTGATCGCATCGGCGATGGTCTCCGGGCGCTCATAATCGAAGATGTTCATGACTTGCCTGCCTTGGCGATATTCGCCTGCGCTTCGAGTACGGCGTCCTGAATGCCGGCATAGGCGCCGCAGCGGCAGAGATTGCCGCTCATACCTTCGCGGATCGCTTCGGCAGATGCCTTTCCGCCTGTTTCATTGAGGAGACCCACCGCGCTCATGATCTGGCCGGGCGTGCAATAGCCGCACTGGAAGCCATCATTCTCAATAAAAGCCGCCTGCACCGGATGGAGCGTGTCGCCATCTGCCAGGCCTTCGACCGTGGTGATATCGGCGCCGTCGAGGCTCACCGCGAGCGTGAGGCAGCTGTTCACGCGCCGCCCGTCCACCAGCACTGTGCAGGCCCCGCACTGGCCGCGGTCGCAGCCCTTTTTGGTGCCCGTAAGCCCGATGCGTTCACGAAGCACGTCGAGCAATGTCGGGCGTGGATCTTCAAGGTCCACACCGTGTTCGGTGCCGTTGATGTTCAGAGATATCCGAAGCGCCATAATCCCTCCGCGCTAGCGTGTCTGACCATCATGCTAGTTCGGGGCGTTCGCTTAGGCGAGCCATAAGCGAGGAATTTATTGGTTTCCCCAACGAAAAAGCGCCCCGGACGGACCGGGGCGCTTTCCTGTTTTGTAATTGGCGTCAGGCCTAGTTGATGTCGAAACGGTCGAGCATCATCACCTTGTTCCAGGCCTTCACGAAGTCCTTCACGAACTTCTTCTCGTGGCCGTTCTCAGCATACACTTCCGAAAGAGCGCGCAGCTGCGAGTTGGACCCGAAGACGAGGTCGGCACGGGTGGCCGTCCAGACGAGGTCGCCGCTTGCGCGGTCGTGGCCTTCATAGAGGTGCTCGTTCTCTTCCGATGCTTTCCACGCCGTGCTCATGTCGAGCAGGTTGACGAAGAAGTCATTGGTGAGCTGGCCAACGCGCTTGGTGAAGACACCGTGCGGCTTGCCATCGGAGTTCGTGCCGAGGACACGCATGCCGCCAACCAGAACCGTCATCTCAGGCGCGCTGAGGCGCAGGAGTTGGGCACGGTCAACGAGGAGTTCCTCAGCCGGGACCAAGTAGTCCGCCTTCACGAAGTTGCGGAAGCCATCCGCCTTCGGCTCGAGGTAGGAATAGGACTCAACGTCCGTCATTTCCTGCGTCGCGTCCGTGCGGCCCGGCGTGAACGGTACGTCCACATCATGGCCTGCATCCTTGGCAGCCTTCTCGACCGCGGCGCAGCCACCAAGCACGATCAGGTCGGCCATTGAGACTTTCTTGGAGCCGGAGTCGAAGCCCGATTTGATCTCTTCCAGCTTGGAAAGGACCTTGGCGAGCTGCTCAGGATTGTTCGCTTCCCAGTTCTTTGCCGGGTCGAGACGCACGCGGGCACCATTGGCACCGCCGCGCATGTCAGAGCCGCGGAACGAGGCAGCCGACGCCCATGCAGCGGAAACGAGTTCCGAGACAGAAAGGCCGGAAGAGAGGATTTTCTCTTTCAGCGACTTGACGTCGGACGCGTCAACGAGGTCATGGTCGACCGGTGGAATTGGGTCCTGCCAGAGCAGGTCTTCCTGAGGTGCTTCTTCGCCGAGATAGCGGGCTTTCGGGCCCATATCGCGGTGGGTCAGCTTGAACCAGGCGCGTGCGAACGCATCCTCGAACTCTTTCGGGTTCTCGTAGAAGCGGCGGGAGACCTTCTCGTAATCCGGGTCAACCTTCAGCGCGAGGTCGGTCGTGAGCATGATGGTCGAGACCTTCTTGGAGCTGTCATCAGCTGCCGGGGCAAGGTCTTCTTCCTTCACATTTTTCGGCTCCCACTGATAGGCGCCTGCCGGGCTCTTGGTGAGCTCGTAGTCATACTCGAACAACATGCGGAAATAGTTCATGCTCCACTCGGTCGGGGTTGGCGTCCAGGCGCCTTCCAGACCGGAGGTGATGGCATGACCGCCAACGCCGGATTCGTGGGTGCTGGCCCAGCCGAAGCCTTGCGCTGCGATGTCGGACCCTTCCGGTTCTGCACCGACCAGCGAAGCGTCGCCTGCGCCATGGCACTTACCGAAGGTGTGACCGCCAGCGATCAGCGCGACGGTTTCCTCGTCGTTCATCGCCATGCGGGCAAAGGTGTCGCGAATGTCGAACGCGGCCTTTGCCGGGTCAGGTTCACCATCCGGGCCTTCAGGGTTCACATAGATGAGACCCATCTGCACAGCTGCGAGCGGGTTCTCGAGCGCGCGGCCTTCGCTGTAGCGGCTATTCGGCTTGTCAGAGGTAGCGAGCCACTCTTCTTCCGTGCCCCAATAGACGTCTTTCTCTGGTTCCCAGACGTCCTGACGGCCGCCAGCGAAACCAAATGTCTTGAAGCCCATATCCTCAAGCGCGACGTTGCCGGCGAGGATCATGAGGTCAGCCCAGGACAGGCCTGCGCCATACTTCTGCTTGATCGGCCAGAGCAGGCGGCGTGCCTTGTCGAGGTTGCCATTGTCCGGCCAGGAATTGAGCGGCGCAAAGCGCTGCTGGCCCGTGCCCGAACCACCGCGGCCATCGCCGACGCGATAGGTGCCGGCAGAGTGCCACGCCATGCGGATCATGAATGGGCCGTAGTGACCATAGTCAGCCGGCCACCAATCCTTGGAGTCCTTCAGCACGACCGCGATGTCTTTCTTGACCTGCTTCAGGTCGAGCTTCTTGAAAGCTTCGGCATAGTCGAAGTCTTCGCCCATCGGGTCACCAGCCGGGTGATTCTGATGGAGGATGTCGAGGTTGAGGAGTTTCGGCCACCAATCCTTGTTGCGTGGACCCTTGAAGAGCCAGTGGCGCTCTTCACCGTGAATTACTGGGCACTTGGCGTCGTCAGCCATGGTTGAATCCTTCCTTCTAACCTGTGCGTTGATCTGATGCCGAACAGTACCCGATCAAGCCTCATCGAACAAATCAAAACGCCGCCTGATAGCTATTGTGAAAATCTATAGGTTGGCGCAAAGCAAGACAGGCCGGGGATGCCGGCCTGTCTGTCAGAACTGCGATTTTTGCTGGGGATCAGATGTCCACAACAATCTTGCCGAAGTGCTTCTGGCTCGCCTGGTGCGCGAACGCATCGGCCAGTTTCTCAAGCGGGAAATGGTCGCTGATCACCGGCTTGATACCGGATGATTCGATGGCCGCAATCATGTCTTCCTGAGACTGGCGCGAGCCGACCGTAATGCCGGACACGGTAATGTTGGAGCTGAACAGTGCAGCTGTCGGCACTTCGCCGGAGATGCCCGTCAGCACGCCGATAAGCGAGATGTGACCACCGATACGGCAGGCTGCGATGGATTGGGCCATCGTGCCGGGGCCGCCAATCTCGATGACCTCGTCGACACCGCGGCCGCCCGTCAGCTCTTTGGCCTTCGCACCCCAGTCCGGCGTGTCCTTGTAATTGATCACATGGTCGGCGCCGAGCTCTTTCAGCTTGTCGAGCTTCTCCTGAGAGGAAGATGTCGAGATCACGCGCGCGCCAGCGGCCTTGGCAAACTGGAGCGCAAAGATCGACACGCCGCCCGTGCCTTGCGTCAGGACCCAGTCGCCCGGCTGGATCGAGTTCTCTACCATCAGGCCCCGCCACGCTGTTAGCGCCGCGCAGGGCAGGGTCGCCGCTTCAGCAAAGCTCCAGCCCTCTGGCATACGGGTCAGGCCCTCTGCGGGTGCTGCGACGAGTTCAGCCGAAAAGCCGTCGATCCGGTCACCGCGCACGGCCAGCATCTTGTCGAGTTCGGGCGGTCCATCGCGCCAGCCAGGGAAGAAGGTCGAGAGAACCTTGTCGCCTTTCTTGAAACGGGTGACGCCCTCGCCGACTTCGACCACTTCGCCCGCGCCATCGGACATCAGGATACGGCCATCGGGCGTTGGAATACCGCCCTGCGCCACCACGAAGTCATGATAGTTCAGCGAGCTCGCCTTCACCCGCATCAGCACTTCGCCGGCTTTGGGTTTCGGGTCATCGCGGGTTTCGATCTGGATGTTCTGCAGACCGCCCGGCTTCTTCAGGCTGGCAACTTTCATTGAGGCTCTCCCTAGTGTTTCCTTGATTGGGGTGAGCCAAAGCATCGCTGACCCTGCGAAAGCCAAGCGGTTTCCAAATCAGTTTGCGTGAAGGCAACCGGGCTCGCGCTGCCGCGTTTTTACGATGTACAGCGATAAGGTCCGGAGCAGCATTTGGCAGAAAAGAACGAAAATCTCGTCAGCGAAGACAAGGAAAGCGAAGTACAGCCGACGCAAAAGGCTGAAGGAAAGGTCGAATCTTTCCGCAAGCTGGCAGAAGCATTGGCAAGTGGGGCGCAGATCGTGCCACCTCGCTTTCTGACGGGACAGGCCCGACGCCTCCATGTTCGCTCAACGCTTCGCGAAGACCACGCCTCACGCATCGAAAGCCGCTCACAGGGGGCGGCAAACAAGTTCGACATATTGTCGGAAGACTATTTCAAATTCTTTCGCGGCACAGCGCTCCTGTTCTATCGCGATATGGTTGGTGAAGACGGCCACATGCCCACGGTCATCGCGCTGGGCGACGTCCACCCTCAGAATTTCGGGATCATGCCGGACGAGAACGGTGCGCCGATCTTTGGTGTGAATGACTTCGATGAAGTGATCTATGCGCCGTTCACCTGGGACATCAAACGCGGCTCCGTCGGCTTCTGGGTCGCAACCGAGAAGGTGGCCGGCATGAAGCGCAAGAAAAGACGGAAAGTCGTGGCAAAGTTCGTCAAAGGGTATCTCAATGCCATGCAGACCTACGCCAAGTATGAGAACGAGCAGCAGGACGCGTTTCGTCTCGACAATTCGCCGGACGTCATTCAGCGGCTTTTCGAAGAGGCCTGGGAAGATCGCCGTGATTGGCTCTGGGATGACTATCTCAAACCAAACGGGCGAGGGTTTCGGGCAACGGACGAATTGCAGCCGCTCTCGAAAGAGGCGGCCAAATTCCAGAAAGCTGTCAACGACCTCGCAGCTTCCAAGGGCATCGATGTACCGGACCGGGCCGGGGAGTTGAAGGTGAAAGACGTCTGCGTGCGCCATGGCCAGGGAACAGCGTCGCTTGGCCTTCCACGCTATTATGTGCTCATCGAAGGACCGTCGAAGAATGCGACCGACGACATCATTATCGAATTCAAGCGCGCCCGTCAGTCTGCGCTCGAAGGGCTGACGCCGCCGACCGAGTTCAATGCTGGCGACAAGGCTGACCGCATCGCCCATGGCCAGCAGGTTCAGCTCGCGCATGGAGATATCTTCTATGGAGCCGTCGAAATCGATGGTGAGAGCTTCATGAGCCGGGAACGCGCGCCCTTCCGCGATGACATCGACATGGACGACCTGTCGTACAAGATTTGGAAAAAATACGCGAAGGCTTGCGGTGCCGCCCTCGCGCAGGCGCATGCGCGCTCGGACGACCTCGGGAAGCTGGACTATGATGTCGAGCCAGCCATTCTCGAGGCTGCTCATCCGCGCGGCCTGTTCATCGATGACATCGTCAGTTTTACCGAAGAGGCGGCCGACAGGTTGAAGCGGGACCATCAGATGTTCTGCGACGACCATAAGCATGGTGCGTTCGAGAATATCGAGATGGTGTTCCGATAGGCACGAGGACATGACAAACAAAAAGGGCGGCAGATCACTCTGCCGCCCTTTCCAATTCTGGCAATCAGATCGCACTAGCGGCGGAGCGTGAACTCCACACCGACGAGGCGGCCCTTCTTGAGCGGCGAGAACGTGCCAGCACCTGGGCGGTTCTGGTAAGGCGTCTGCACACCGTTCGACAGCGGGCCAGGGAATGGCAGCTGTGTGTCGTTACCGGCCTGGACGCTGTCGAGCAGGTTCTGGCCGAACAGCGAGACGGTGAAGCCATCATATGGGGTTTCCCAGCTGATGTTCGCCGAAAGCTGATGGGAATCCTGGATCCAGCCGAAGTTGCTATCGGTGTACGCGATGCGGTCGCGGTACTGATAGTTCGCGCGGCTGATCACGGCGCCCATGTCGCCAAGATCGATGTCATAGATCGCGCCAACACCGTAGGTGACTGGCGGAACGCGTGGCAGGTCGAGCTCTTTGTCGGCGTTGTTCACCTGGGTATCGCCCGAGATGTCGAAGCGGACATCGTCATACTCAGCGTCGATGAGGCCGGCATTGAAGTTGACGAGGAAGCTGTCGGTCACCGCAAAGCGGCCTTCAACTTCGATACCGGTGATCGTTGCGTCAGCGGTGTTCAGGATGTTCTGAACCACGCCCGATGGACCAGCCGTGTTCACTTCGCGCTGCATGTCCGTGATCTTGGTCAGGAATGCTGCACCATTGACCTGGACGCGGCCGTCTTCGCTGCTGGATTTGAAGCCCAGTTCGAAGGCGTCGACTTCTTCTTCGTCAAAGCCGAAATTGCCGCCGGTCGCCGGGACGATCTGGTTCAGGAAGACTGCAACGTCCGTGATGCGGAAGTTGTAGCCGCCCGAGCGGAAGCCCTTGGTGTAGTAGCCATAGGTCTGGACATTGTCGTTCCAGAAGTATTGCAGGCCGACTTTTGGCGTCCAGTTCGACCAGTCATCACCATCGGAGAAGCCGTTCGGCTCTTGCGCGCCGAGTGCACCGAGAAGCGGGTTGAAGCCGTCCGTCGGGCAGGTGCCTTCGACAACCGAACACTCAAAGCGTGGACGGATGAAGGTGATGTCCGCGTCTTTCTCTTCCTTCGAATAACGAAGGCCGACAGTTGCGATCAGGTCAGGCGTGATCGAATAGTCGACGTTCGCGAACGCACCGTACACAGTGTGATCCTGCGAGCCGCCGCCGTAGAAGACCCAAGGAATGGTCGCCGGAAGTGGTGCCGGACGGGTCGTCGGCAGGTTACGGATCTCGGTATAGTCGAGCGTCTGGTTGAAGTAGTAGACGCCCGTGGTGAGGTCAGTCTTGCCGAACGTGCCAGCGTAACGCAGCTCGTTGGAGATCTGCTCCTGCAGGAATTCTGCGTCGGAGTGGAACAGGGTGAACGGCGTCGCGTCGATGTCGCTGCCCATGCTGGCAGAGTCATATTCGCGGTAGCCGAGGATGTTGGTGATCGTGCCGTTGCCGAAGTCAACGTCATAGTCGGCGCGCAGCGATGCGAAGACGGTTTCGGCCTCGCCGGTGCCCGGGCTGTTGATCGAGAAGTCGAAGCTGTCGCGATCAAAGTAGGACCGGTTCTGGCCGGAAGGGCCGTCAACGCGGCTGTCGCTGTACTCAGCCTTCGCGAGGAAGGTGAGGCGGTCGGTGGCGAACCATTCCAGGGCGCCGCGATAGATCGCGACCTGGGCTTCGCCGTGATTGTCGCCGTCGTTCAGGTTTTTGAAGTAGCCAGCGTCGGTATTGTAGTACGCACCGATCTTGCCGTTCAGGACGCCATCGATCAGCGGACCGGAAACGGTGCCCTGGATCGTGGAGTTGAGGCCGCCGCGATCATCGTCGATCGGGCCGTCAAACGTTGCCTGTGCCTTGTAGCTGAACTCGTCGGTCGGGTTGCCCGTGTTGACGACCAGTGCACCACCGGTGGTGTTGCGGCCGAAGAGCAGGCCTTGCGGGCCGCGCAGGACTTCGACGCTGTCGAGGTCGAACAGGTCAACGACGACGCCGTTGTTCACGCCGAGATAGACGCCGTCGATGAAGACGCCAACGGCTGGGTCGATGGACGGGATCGAAGAGTTCACGCCAAGGCCGCGGATTGCGAAGTTCGCGGTGCCGCGGGCCGTGCCGACGTCGTCGAGCGAGACGTTCGGGGTGGTGTAGGACAGGTCTTCGAGGTTGGTGACGTTCAGTGCGTCGAGCGTGTCTTCGTTGAACGCTGTGACGGAAACAGGAACATCCTGCACGTTTTCGACGTTCTGCTTTTTCGTTGCCGAAACGGTGACGGTCTGGAGGACGCGGTCAACAGCGGACTCGCGCTCTGCGTCAGGCGCATCCTGTGCAAAGGCAGGCGCTTGCGAGAGCACCGCGGCAGAAGCCACGGTTGCGAGGAGGAATTTGCTGCGTTGCATGATTTTTATAACTCCCGAATGATTATTTTTGTGATTGCAAGGTACGATTCCCAATAAATGCTGGAGATCGCGCCGCAGCACGCCATAAAGTGCGCTGCTGCAAATTCTCAATGGAAGAAATCAGCGTTATGCAAAAATACTTCACTAGTGATGTATAGATGCATCACTTTTGGCCCGTTCGCCCTTCGCGCCGGTGCAGTGCAGCAACAGTTTTGGTGATCTAGCCGGACGGGAAGCTGGCTTTGCGCTTCTCAAGGAATGCCGTGTAGCCTTCGCGGAAGTCAGGCCCGGCGGCGCCTTCGAGCATATAGCGCATGAGGTCTTCTTCGCTCGCATTGCGCTCGATGTCGCCAATCATGGTCTTCAGCGTCTTCACAGACCAGGATGAGTTCGCGCCAATCTCTTGGGCTATCTTCCGGGCCGCGTCGACCGGACTGGCGTCTGAGGCGACTTCATTCACCAGCCCCATCTTATGGGCGTCTTCACCTGAGAAACGCCTTGCAGAGAACAGCATGTGTTTTGCGTTGGATGGACCGATCAGGTGGACCAGGCGCTTGAGGTCGGCTGGTGGGTACACAATGCCCAGTTTCGCAGGCGGCAGCCCGAACGAGGCGTCTGCAGCTGCGATACGGATATCACAGGCGACCGCGAGCGCGATGCCAGCGCCGAAACAGCTGCCTTCTACAGCGGCGATCACCGGCTTGGAGCAGTTCTCGATGGCTTTCACCGCGTCGGAAATGATCGCAGTTGTGTCACGCGTGCTCGCTTCATCTGCGTAGATGGTCTCGAATTCGGAGATATCGACGCCCGCAGCAAAATGGCCGACTGCTCCCCCGTGAATGACCAGCGCCTTGGCCGCGCTATCAGCGTCCACAGTTCGCACAAGCACCGGCAAGGCCGACCACATGGACATGCTGAGCGCATTGCGCCTTGCGGGCGCATTGATGACGATTTCTGCGCAGCTACCTGAGCCTGAGAGAAATACGGGGCGGTTTTCCGATGTGGACATTGGCCACCGCTTTCAGCTTACGGGTGGCCCGTCAAGTCGCGATCAACTGCGGTCGCCGGGAAATCCACGGTCTGGCCTGTTCGAGCTCATAGGCGAGCGCAAGCAGCAAACCATCGTCGCCCTGACGGCCCGAGAACATCGAGCCGATCGGCAGTCCGCCTTCAGACCAGAAGAGCGGCACACTCATGGAGGCGGCGCCAGAGACGTTCATGTAAGGCGTGTAAGCAACATAATCGGTGACCGACTTCATCACCGTGTCGAAGTCACCATCGGGCGCCTGCTCACCAATCTTCGGCGGCAGCTTGGTCACTGTTGGCGTGAGCAGCACGTCGAACTCATCGAACCAGCTTGCATAGACGGAAGAGAAGGCCTGGAGATCGGCAACAGCCTCAGCAAACTCGCCCCGGCGTTCACTGAACAGGGCGGCGAGGCCGAGCGTCCAGGGCTCGATTGTTTCAGGCGAGGGCGGCGTCCCAAGCGCTGCGGCGGCGTCCTGCATGAACTCTGCGGCACCAGCGGCCCAGAAAAGGATGAACTGGTCCTGGAATTTGCGTGCATCGACTGGCAGGTCCCACTCGATCACCTCATGTCCGAGCTCGCGGCAGAGCTCTGCGGCCTGTTCGGTCGCGGCTCGTACCTCTGGATCCAGTGCTGCATCGGTGCCCGGATCAGTCGTCAGGGCGATCTTGAGCCGGCGCGACGATGGCCCCGTGATCTCTCCGATCTTGGGCTGGCTCTCACCTGTTTCTGCGGCGGCGAAAAGCGCTGCGCTATCGCGCACGGTGAGGGTGACGGCATGATTGACGCTGAGATCGACGGGCGCGCTGCTCGGCGGGGCTGCAAGGGCACCGCGCGAAGGTTTGAGGCCAAACAGACCGCAGCACGCTGCCGGGATGCGGATAGACCCGCCCCCGTCACTGGCATGCGCAAAGGGGACAATTCGTGCCGCCGTCAGCGCGGCAGCGCCGCCCGATGAGCCACCTGGAATACGCGATGGATCCCAGGGGTTGCGCGTCGGCCCTGTCACAAGCGGCTCGGTCGACGAAATCAGGCCCATCTCAGGCGTGGTGGATTTACCGATGGAGACGACACCCGCCTCACGCCATTTCGCGGCAAAGACCGAATCTTCCTCGGCGAGGTTCCCGCGGAAGGCGCGGCTGCCATACATGGTCGGCGCGCCCTTCCAGTTGACGAGGTCCTTGATCGCTGTCGGCACGCCGCCAAACGAACCTTTCGGAGAGGCCGCCGCGCGTGAGCGGGCGAGGTCATAGGTCTTCGTCGCGAAGGCGTTGATCGACGGGTTCACGGCTTCTGCGCGGGCAATTGCGGCCTCGGTGAGCTGCAGCGAGGTCGTCTCTCCGCGCGCAATCATCTGCGCCATGGCAATGCCATCCAGATCGGCAGATCCTGCGCCTGCGGCCATGACAGTTGCAGGGGCGCAGGCCTTCGCGAAAGGCAGAAAGGCGGCGAGCGTTGTGCCACCTGCGAGCAGGCGGCGGCGTGTCATAGTCGTCATAGGTGTCCTCCCGGCGGCCTCTGTCGGGCCATATGTGCGCCAGCCTGCGTTGGTCTTGCCGCAAAGGCAAGCAGGTTATAGCCCGGTAGGCGTTCTAGTTTTTCGCATATCGGACATAATCTGCATGCTGTCAGTTCTTGACCTTTTTCGTATCGGGCTGGGCCCGTCGAGCTCTCATACCGTAGGGCCAATGCGCATTGCGCGCCGCTTCCTGCAAGAAGCTGACAGGGCAGGGCGGCTGGACGGCGCCGTCCGGGTTGAGGTCGCGCTTCAGGGCTCGCTTGCGCTCACGGGTGTCGGGCACGGCACCGACAAGGCGGTCATGCTCGGCCTTGAAGGTATGCAGCCAGAAACCGCTGACCCGGCAGAGGCCGAATCGCGTTTCCGCGAAATCGTCCAGACCAAATCCATTCAGCTGGATGGCGGCCCGAAGATCGACTTCAATCCGCTGAAAGACCTGAAATTCTGCACGGACGTTGTTCCCGACCTGCACCCCAATGGCATGGTGCTCACCCTGTTTGGCGCCGATGGGACTGAACCCTATTCGCGGGAATATTACTCCACCGGCGGCGGCTTCATCGCCTCCCGCAAACAGCTTGAAAAGCCAGCCAGCGGCGACCTTGTCGCCAGCGCACGCGGCGCGCCGCACCCCTTCCGGTCCGCGGCGGAAATGATCGAGCTTTGCAAGAGCCAGGGCTGGCGTGTCGATGAGCTTGTCCTCCACAATGAGGATGCACGAAGATCGCGCGACAAGACACAGAAAAGGCTAGATAAAATCGCACAAACCATGATGAAGTGCATCCGCAATGGCCTGAAATCCGAAGGCACGCTGCCAGGCGGGCTGGATGTGAAGCGCCGCGCGCCAGACCTCCATCGCCGCCTCGTCGACAATCCGGGCTCCAATGAGCGCGAGCAGCTGTTCGACTGGCTCAATGTCTATGCCATGGCGGTGAATGAAGAGAACGCGGCGGGCGGGCGTGTCGTGACCTCACCTACCAATGGGGCAGCGGGCATCTTGCCGTCCGTCATGCGCCATTATTGCTGTGATGACGACAAGATCGATCTTTCCAAAGCGCGCCGTTTCCTGCTGACGGCCGGGGGCATCGGCCTTCTCTACAAACAACGCGCGTCGATCTCCGGCGCAGAAATGGGCTGTCAGGGAGAGGTCGGCGTTGCCTGCTCGATGGCGGCTGGCGGGCTCGCCGCCGTCTGGGGCGCCGACGCCGAAACCGTCTGTGTCGCGGCCGAGATCGGCATGGAGCACAATTTGGGCCTGACCTGCGACCCGGTTGGCGGACTGGTCCAGATCCCGTGTATTGAGCGCAACGCCTTTGGCGCGGTGAAGGCCGCCAACGCTGCGCGACTCGCGCTTCAGGGCACGGGGCATCACAAGGTCAGCCTCGATCAGGTCATTGAGACAATGCGCCAGACGGGCAATGACATGTCCAACAAGTACAAGGAAACCAGCACGGGTGGCCTCGCGGTGAATGTCATCGCCTGCTAGCAGAAATGATAGGGTCTTCCGCGCCGTCATGGATTGGTGAAGCGTGACTCACGTGTCACCATCCGGATCATGGATGGCTTACAGACGAAAACGCCGGCAAAGCCCGGCCTGACTTACCCGTTCGATGAACAGGTCCCCGAGCAAGGCGAAACGACAGAGATCATTCCCGGTCTCTACTGGGTGCGCATGCGCCTGCCGTTTGCGCTGGAATGGATAAATCTCTGGCTGATCGATGATGGCGAGCGTGGCTGGACCATCGTCGATACCGGCATGCCAATGCCCGAAACCAAGGACGCCTGGCGCACCATCTTCGAAAACTGTCTGGGCGGCCGGCCCGTCTGGCGCGTGATCGTCACACACATGCACCCAGACCATGTCGGCAATGCGGGTTGGCTGACGCGCAAATTCCCCGGCGCCGAGCTCTGGATGAGCCAGCTGGAATACATTTCCTGCCGTATGCTGGTCGCAGACACGGGCCGCGAAGCGCCTGCGGCGGGCACCGACTTCTATGTCGCTGCAGGCTGGAATGAGGCGCAAGTCGAGACGTATCGCAGCCGGTTCGGCCGCTTCGGCAAGGGCGTGAGCCAGATGCCGGACGCGTATCGTCGCCTCTTCGATGGCGAAACCATTCGCCTCGGTGGTCGTGACTGGCAAATCGTGATGGGCAATGGCCATTCGCCCGAACATGTTTGCCTTTTCTGCAAGAGTGAGAATGTGATGATTTCCGGCGACCAGCTTTTGCCGCGCATCTCCTCCAACGTGTCCGTTCACCCGACAGAGCCGAAGGCAAATCCGCTGAAGGACTGGCTGCAGAGCTGCCGGAAGCTGAAATCCGCAGTGGGCGACGACGTGTTGGTGCTGCCTGCGCACAACACACCGTTCCGCGGCGCGCACAAGCGTCTCGACCACCTCATTAGAGGACACGATGTCGGCCTGAAGCGATTGGCCCAACGCCTTGCAGAGGGGCCGCGCCGCGTCGTCGACACCTTTCCTGCGATCTTCGGACGCAAGATCGGCGAGGACTCGCTCTCGCTCGCGACGGGGGAGGCGATTGCCCACCTCAACTACCTCATTGCTGAAGGTATGGCGGTTGTTGAGCGCGATGGCGATGGTGTGGACTGGTACCGTGCAGTCTGAACAGACGGCGAAGCAGACGGGTCACATGTCCTGATGAATCGCAGAAGCGACCAATGATCTACTTGACCGCAGCGCCCTCTGTGCTCAAAGCCATGACGGCCCGGAACCTTTGCGGTGTCCGGCAAGTATCTGTTTTCTAAGCCGGTCGTGTCCTGCGGCCCTTTCAAGGGATCTGTGTCAGCCTGTCATGAGCACTTCATCCGACATGACTGAATCAGAGCCCGAGGACACCCGGACGCTCAAGCAGAAAGTGCTGCACGAATTGCGGGAGTGGGCGGTCACGCTGCTCATCTTCATTCCTGCGTTCTACATGTTCTCATTCCTGATCTATGAGCAACGCGTCATTCCATCTGAAAGCATGGTGCCGAACCTGCAGGTTGGTGACCGCGTCGCCGTTAACAAGTTCGCCTATGGCTACAGCCGCTACAGCCTTCCCTGGGGAGCCTGGCGCCTGATCCCCGAAGGCGAGGGCCGAGTGTTTGGCAGCAAGCCTGATCGCGGCGACGTCGCAGTCTTCATGCATCCGCACACCGACAGGGTCATGATCAAGCGCATCATTGGCCTGCCGGGCGACCGCGTTCAGATGATCAATGAGCAGCTCTACCTGAACGGTGAGCCAATCGACCGCGAATTTGTCCGTAGCATCACCTATCGCCCGCATGATTTCCGGGGAACGGAAACCGCGCGTGAATACCGCGAGACGATTGGCGATAAGTCGTGGCTGACCCATCAGTGGCAGCAGGGCCCAAGCCAGGTCCGCAGCCTCGACAATACGCCCGTCTTTGAGGTTCCTGAAGGTCACTATCTCTTCATTGGCGACAATCGCGACAATTCTGAAGACGGCCGTTCAGTCACGGGTCACTGCCCGGTGGGCGATGATGGTGTCATCGACGAAGCCGGTTGTGAACTCGCGCCCGGCGTCTCTGCAGAGCGTGCCTCTGTTGGCTATGTCCCAGCTGAAAACCTGATTGGCCGCGCCGATACGGTGCTGCTTTCGACCTATTCCTGCTCGCGCGCTGATGCCGATCCGTGCATGAAAAAGCGTCTCTGGAGAGGGCTCTAGACCTTACTCCTTAGGCGCGAATTCTGGCGCGATCTTTGCAAATTCCTAATCCGTATCTGCTTAAAGGTGCGGCATGGAAAAGAACCGCTTTCGCCTCCTGCGTTTCGATAAAGTGACCGAGGATCTGTGGTCGCAATTTCACGCGCTGCGCGATGCGCGCCCTCGCTACAATGATCCTTTCTTCGATCCGGAATATGCGCGGCTTGTTTCGCAAGTGCGGCCGGATGCGCGCCTCGGACTGGCATTTGAGGGCGACGAACTCATCGGTGCCTGGCCGATCCACAGAAGGCCCGGCGCCTGGGCGCGTCCGATAGGTGGGCCGTTCTCCGACTGGCATGGGCCGGTTCTGTCAGTGAAGACAGATCTTACAGCGCATGCTTTCCTGCGCGGTATGGGCGTGCTCGGCATGTCGAGCTTTGGCTGGTTGCCGCAGGACAGTGAAAGTGAAGGTCGTCTGACTATTGCAGGCGCAAATATGAGCGACGTCAGTGCTGGCTGGGACAGCTTCATGGAAAATCAGGGCGAGCGCTGGCCCAAGCATTTCAAGAAGATGCGCCGGCTTGCCCGCAACATGGAGCGCGATTTCTCCGAAGTCGAATTCCGCTTTGACGACCAGAGTGACGACACGTTCAGCCGCCTCATCTTCCTCAAGCGTGAGCAGTTCAGGCGCACAGGCCGCCACGACGTGCTCGGCACGCGTTGGGCCCATCAACTGCTCGACGCGCTTCGTCACCAGAAAGATGAAAGCTTCCGGCTGCGACTGATCAGCCTGCATCTCGATGGACAGCATGCTGCCAGTGAACTGGTGCTCCAGTCGCGCAATGTGATGCATGGGTGGATTACCGCCTATGAGGCTGATTATGCGCAGTATTCCCCCGGCAATTTCGTTGTCCAGTTCATGCTGGAAGAGATGGCCAACCGTGATGGACCAAAGGTCTATGATGCCGGCCCGGGCCTCGACCACTACAAGCGCCACTATTCCAATTTTCAGCTGCCTGTCGGCTCCGGCGTTGTGCGCAGCCGCGCGCTCGCTATCCGGCCGGACCGTATCCTTGGCTACGCCTGGCGCACGGGCGAGCAGAAGCTGAATGATCGCGTGTCGGGTGTCATGAAATCAGCCCGCCGCCGCCTCGATCAGGTCTGCATCAGTGAGATCAAACCTGCTGGCCGTCTCATGGGCATTGGCAACTCATTGCGGCGCACTGCGGCAGCTATTGATCTTGCCGACACTAGTGCGTCCAGTTAAGCGCTTCATCAGTTGAGCCGGTTGTGCGAGTCGTGAAAGGCTCGCCTCCGCTTTCGATTTGGGATGAAGTGTAATGAGTGCAGCCAAGCGCGAAAAAGCCAAAACAGCGCGCGGGCCGATCATCGTTTCCCGTCATGGCCGTCCAGCTCTGGACCGGACGGCTGGGCCGCGACTGGACTGGCGTGAATACCGCGACTGGTGGGACCGCTATGAGATCGGCAGCCTTGCCGAAGGCCAGCAGGCACCTGAGAACCTCAAGGCCGCTGTCGCCGACGCTGATATTGTCCTCAGCTCAACAGCGCCCCGTGCAATCGAGACGGCGATACTGGCCTCAGGCCGTGAGCCGGAAACCTTTCCGGTCTTCGTGGAAGCTCCATTGCCACCGCCGCGCCTGCGCAACCGCAAATATCTTCCAAAGACGTGGAATGTGATCGCCCGTACGGCCTGGCTCTACGGCCACAGCCTTGATGGCGAGAGCAACCGTCAGGCCCGTGAGCGGGCTAACAAGGCTGCCCAGCATCTGCATGAGGCTGCAGCTGACGGGAAGGTGTACCTTGCCGCGCATGGCTGGTTCAATCGCATGTTGAGACCGGCCATGGCGCGTATCGGCTGGGTCTGCGTGCGCGATGGTGGCGACAATTACTGGAGCTACCGCATCTACGAATATCGCGGGAAATCTTGATCCCTGACCATTGTGATGCAGCCAGCGCCTGCTTAGGGTGCGGCTGCTCAACGAGTATGAGGACTGGCTCTCATGAGCGATCAGACAGTGACAGACATCGAGAAGATGAGCTTCGAGCAGGCCCTGCGGGAGCTTGAGACCATTGTACGCCAGCTGGAAGGCGGCGAGGTCGAGCTTGAGAAGTCCATCGAAATCTATGAACGTGGGGCGAAACTGAAATCGCACTGCGAAGCCCGGCTGAAAGCGGCAGAGCTCAAGATCGAGCAGATTGTCCAGGGCCCGGATGGCAAACCCACAACCGAAAGCGCAAGCTTCGAGTAAGGAACCGCTTATGGAGTTCGAGACGCGCCTGACCGAGATCGCCGACAAGGTAACGGTCGCGCTGGATCAGCTCATTCCGCCTGCGCAGGGGCCAGAGGCTGACCTGATGCGGGCGATGCGGCACGCAGCCCTCGCCAACGGCAAGCGGATGCGCCCCTTCTACGTGATTGAGACGGGCGCGCTGTTCGATGCCGACCATAAGGCGCTCCTGCGGACGGCTGCGGCGCTCGAATGTGTCCACACCTATTCGCTGGTCCATGACGATCTTCCCTGCATGGATGATGACGATCTGCGCCGGGGCCAGCCGACCGTGCACAAGGCTTTCGACGAAGCGACCGCCGTCCTCGCTGGCGATGCGCTGCTGACGCTCGCCTTCAAGATCCTCGCCAGCGACGAGACCCACAACGACCCGGCTGTGCGCCTACGTCTGATTGAGCGTCTCGCTGATGCGTCCGGCGCGACCGGCATGGTCGGCGGCCAGATGATCGACATGCTGCAGGAAGCAAGCCCCCGCGACCTCAACACGATCACCCGCATGCAGCGCCTCAAAACCGGCGCGCTCATTTCTTATTCGGTTGAAGCGGGGGCCATCGTCGGCGGTGCGAGCGCCAATGCCAAGCACGCGCTTGCTGGATTTGCGCAGGACCTCGGTCTCGCCTACCAGATTGCAGATGACCTTCTCGACGCCACGGGTGACCAGGAGGTTGTCGGAAAAACGCTGCGCAGCGACGAAGCCGCCGGCAAGGCGAACTTTGTGACCATTCTGGGGATTGAGGGCGCGCGCGAACGCATAAATCTTCTTGCAGCACAGGCTCGCCAGCACCTCGATTTTTTCCGTGGTCGCGCCAATATCCTGCTGCAATCGGTTGATTATGTTCTGGACAGGACACGCTAAGGACTGTCTGAACGCAAAAAAGACTGTCCGTTGAAAGGACCCGGCTGCATGAGCTTGCCTGCGAAAACCCGCCTTCTTGATACGATCAATTCCCCGGCTGATCTGAAGTCTCGCTCACGCGAGGATCTGAAGCAGATTGCTGATGAACTGCGTGCGGAAGTGATCGACGCAGTGTCCGGCACTGGCGGTCACCTCGGTGCAGGTCTCGGCGTGGTTGAGCTGACGCTTGCCATTCACGCCATTTTCGACACGCCATCCGACAAGCTCATCTTTGACGTCGGTCACCAGTGCTATCCCCATAAGATCCTGACGGGTCGCAAGGACCGTATCCGCACGCTTCGCCAGGGCGGCGGGCTTTCCGGCTTCACCAAGCGCGATGAGAGCGAATACGACCCGTTCGGCGCCGCTCACGCGTCGACGTCCATTTCGGCTGGCCTCGGTTTCGCGAAATCGCGCGACCTGCAGGAAAAGGACAACAAGGTCGTCTGCGTCATTGGTGACGGCGCCATGTCCGCCGGCATGGCCTATGAGGCGATGAACAATGCAGGCTCTGACCTGAGCGACATGCTCGTCATCCTGAACGACAATGACATGTCCATTGCGCCGCCGGTCGGCGCGATGAGTCATTACCTGTCGAAGCTCGTTTCCTCGCGCTCCTATCGGGGGCTGCGCAAGTTTGCCAAATCCATCGCCAAGCCGATCGGTCTGGAAAGCCAGGCCCGCAAGGCTGAGGAATACCTTCGCGGCTTCGCCATGGGCGGCACGATGTTCGAGGAGCTTGGTTTCTACTATGTCGGCCCGATCGACGGCCATGACCTCGACGTGCTCCTGCCAGTGCTTGAGAACTGCAAGGCAATGGAAACCGGCCCGGTCCTGCTTCACGTCGTGACGCAGAAGGGCAAGGGGTATGAGCCGGCCGAGAACTCCGCCGACAAGTATCACGGCGTCGCAAAGTTCAATGTCGTCACAGGCGAGCAGCAGAAATCCGCCGGCGGTCCGCCTGCCTACACGAAGGTCTTCGCAAAGGCCCTGATCGAGGAAGCGCGCCGCGACGACAAGATTGTCGGCATCACGGCTGCCATGCCGGGCGGCACAGGCATGGACCTGTTCGAGCAGGAATTTCCTGAGCGCATGTTCGATGTCGGTATCGCCGAACAGCACGCTGTGACCTTCGCTGCCGGTCTCGCCGCTGACGGCATGAAGCCGTTCGCAGCGATCTATTCGACCTTCCTCCAGCGCGGCTATGACCAGGTCGTCCACGATGTGGCGATCCAACGTCTTCCGGTCCGCTTCGCGATTGACCGTGCCGGTCTCGTCGGTGCCGACGGCCCGACCCATGCTGGCAGCTTCGATATCGGTTTCCTCGGCGCACTGCCGGGCATGGTCTGCATGGCCGCGGCCGATGAAGCCGAACTGGTGAACATGGTCCGCACGGCTGTCGAGATTGACGACCGGCCGAGCGCCTTCCGCTATCCACGCGGCAATGGCATCGGCATTGAGCTTCCTGCCCAGCCGAAAGCACTCGAGATCGGCAAGGGCCGTATCGTGCGCGAAGGCTCCACGATTGCGTTGCTGTCCTTCGGTGCACGCCTGCAGGAATGCCTGAAAGCGGCTGAAATGCTCGCTGCGCAGGGCCTTTCCTGCACCGTGGCGGATGCACGCTTCGCCAAGCCTCTGGATGAGGAGCTGGTGAACCGTCTGGCCCGCGAACACGAAGTGCTCCTCACCGTGGAAGAAGGCGCGCGCGGCGGTTTTGGCGCGTTCGTGCTGCATCATCTCGCGGAGACAAATGCCTTCGATAACGGCCTCAAGGTCCGCACGCTTCACCTGCCGGACATCTTCCAGGATCAGGACAAGCCAGAGATCATGTATGCGCAGGCAGGCCTCGATGCACACAGCATCGCGACCCGTGCAATCGATGCTCTCGGGCGTGGTGATATGCGTGAAATCGACCGCTTCGCGCGCGCCTGACGCTTTAGCCGATTTTCTGCCTAACTTTTCGGTTAGCCCGTTTGCCATGACGGCGGCTACAGATATGGTCGCTACAAATCGGTTTCCATGAGGAAGACAATGAGATCTCTAGTGCTCGCCGCAATCGGCGCTTTCATGCTGGTCGGCTGTGAAACTGTCCCAGTCGAAGTGAACATGCAGCCATCGGCGTTCCAGACGGCCGTGTCGCGGGCGACCTCTGCCTGGCACCCATATGCGGGCATCGAAGATCTCAACACGATGCTGGAAACCCAGACGCTTTCCACGGCCCAGCGTGCGCGCGTCCTGTATGAGCGTGGCCGCATCCGCACCGAAAACGCGATCGAACTGCCAAACGGCATCCAGGACCTGCAGCAGGCCACAGAACTTGAGGCGACCATCGTGCCGGAAGAGGGCGTCGCCCCCATGCAGCCAATCCCGGACACCTCCTCCATGATCCGTATCGCCGAAGCCAAGCTCCAGCTGTCGCGCGCCCGCCTCGCAGGCCTCCAGACGCTGCCGCAATGGTTCGACGACAAGGTCGCTGTTTCCGAAGTCGCCGAGGCGGCAGAGCGCTATCGCACCTCTGGCCTTGCCCCAGACCCATTCGATGCGGGCCTGCTCGAGGCAGCTGGCTATCTCTGCCGCAATGACGGAGCCGGCGCTGGCAAGTGGCAGCTTGGCGAGAACACCAGCCACCTCTCCGATCTGGATTGGTGCCCGGCACCGACCGCTGCTCCAGCGCCAACGCCGCAGGCTTCTTCCTAGCGCATCACTCCCCGGTTTTTTGGACGGATTTCGGCCTGTATGCGACAGGTCGCACTTCCATGACTGGCGTGCTCGTGATTGAGTGCGCGCGACCTATCAAAACTATTAGGGAGTTACGTCATGGCCGCTGATGCCGCACCCGCCTGGCCTGCAATGACTATTGCGCAGGCGAATGAAATGCTTGCCCAGCCAGGAACGCCGCTTGCCGTTGCAGAAGGCGAGATTAATGGCGTGACCATGCGCTATTACCCTGAGGCGCCGCCGACGCTCCGTTTCCTCGTGGAGGCGTCGCAGGCGCATGGCGAGCGTACCTTCCTCGTCTATGAGAATGAGCGCGTGACCTTCAACGCACATTGGCGGGCCGTCAGCCATTTCGCCCATGTCCTGAAGTCCGAGTTCAACGTGCAGAAGGGCGACCGCGTCGCCATCATCATGCGCAACTATCCACAATGGCCGGTTGCCTTCTTCGCGGCGCTCAGCATTGGCGCAATCGCAACGCCAATGAACTCATGGTGGACCGGCGAGGAGCTTGAATACGGCCTCCAGAATGCCGGCGTGAAGGTCGCGGTCGTCGATCCGCAGATCTTTGAGCGCATGCGTGAGCACATGTCTGGCCTCTCTGATCTGGAAGCCGTCATCATCGCGCGCGAAACCGAAGAAGAGCGCAACAATCCGCGCGTCCACAATTTCGAGAGCTTCATTGGTGAGCCGAACAGCTGGGCCGACCTTGAGAATAAAGGCCTTCCTGAAATCGATCTCGGCCCGGATGATGACGCGACCATCATGTACACGTCCGGCACGACAGGTAAGCCCAAGGGCGCGCTGGCGACCCACCGCGCCGTCATCTCGAACTTCCTCAACTCCATGACCTGTCAGGCGCGCATGTTCCTGCGCCGCGGTGAGCAGCCCCCCGAGCCGGATCCGAACGAGCAGCGCGCGACGCTTCTTTCCATCCCATTCTTCCATGCGACCGGCTCATTCGCCGTTCTCATCCCCACGCTGCTGCGCGGTGATAAGATCGTCAGCATGTACAAATGGGATGCAGGCAAGGCGCTGCCGATCATCGAAGCGGAGAAGATCTCCACCATTGGCGGCGTGCCGGCCATTGCATGGCAAGTGCTCGAGCACCCGGACCGCGACAAGTATGATCTCTCCTCGATCCTCGCCGTTTCCTATGGCGGTGCGCCGTCTGCGCCAGAGCTTGTCGCGACGATCAAGAAGCGCTTCCCGGAAGCCATGCCCGGCAATGGCTGGGGCATGACAGAGACGTGCGCCACAGCGACCCTGAATATCGGTGAAGACTATGTCCACCGCCCGACCAGCGCGGGCGCCCCGCCGAAAGCGGTCGAGCTGAAAGTCGTCAGCCCGGACGGCGACACCCTGCCGCCAGGCGAGGTTGGTGAGCTTTGGTGCAAGAGCCCGGCAAACTGCAAGGGATACTGGAACCGCCCGGATGCAACCGCCGAGACCTTCAAAGATGGCTGGGTTGTCACCGGCGACCTGGCCCGCCTCGATGAGGACGGTTTCCTCTTCCTCGTCGACCGCGCCAAGGACATGCTGATCCGCGGCGGTGAGAACATCTACTGTATCGAGGTCGAGAACGCCCTTTATGACCACCCGGCGGTCATGGACGCATCTGTTGTCGGCATTCCGCACAAGGTGCTGGGTGAGGAAGTTGGCGCCGTGGTCCAGCTGAAGCCCGGCAAGTCCGTGACGCAGGATGAGCTTCGCGCGCACGTCGCCAGCCAGCTCGCGGCCTTCAAGGTCCCGGTGGAGATCAAGTTCCAGGATGAGCCGCTTCCGCGCAACGCCAATGGCAAGATCCTGAAGCCGGCCCTGCGAGAGCAGTTTACGCCGCGCAGCTAGGCAGAAAGGGACGCCATGACGGACCGCAAGATTGGTGACACGATGGTCTGGCCCATCGGGCTTGGCTGTATGAACCTCAGCCATGCCTATGGGCCACCAACGGCACTCGAAGAGGCCTCGGCCCTGCTCAACGGCGCACTCGATCAGGGCTGCAACTTCCTCGACACGGCAACGATTTACGGCGCCGGCACGAATGAGGAACTGATTGCATCCTCAATCGGTCATCGGCGCAATGAGTACTTCCTCGCCAGTAAATGCGTGCTGGCGGTGAAGGATGGCAAGCGCGTGCTCGATGCGCGCCCAGAGTCGATCAAGGCGGCTTGCGACGCCAGCCTGAAGCGGCTCAATACGGACGTCATTGATCTCTATTACATGCACCGCCCGGACCCGAATGTGCCGATCGAGGACTCGGTCGGCGCGCTGTCTGAGCTAGTTGATGCAGGCAAGATCCGCTTCGTCGGTCTCAGCGAGATGGGGGCAGGGCTGGTGCGCCGGGCACATGCCGTGCACCCGATTGCCGCGCTTCAGACTGAGTATTCACTCTGGGTCCGCAATCCGGAGATTGCCGTGCTGGAGCTCTGCAAGGAGCTCGACATCGCCTTCGTGGCCTTCTCGCCAGTCGGCCGCGGCTTCCTTGCGGACCCGCCCTATGATCCGGCGAATATGCAGGACGGCGATATGCGCCGGCTCTTCCCGCGCTTCTCAGCGGAGAATTATCCCGGCAATCTCGCTTTGCTTGAGCAGGCACGCAGCCTCGCCTCGGAAGTCGGCTGCACCGTGGCGCAACTCGCGCTCGCCTGGCTGCTGGCGAAGGGAGATCACGTCCTCCCGATCCCCGGTACGACGCGTACAGATCACCTGAAAGACAATATCGAAGCAGGCCGCATCACGCTCCCGGCGCATATTGTTGAACAGCTCGATGCGCATTTCACGCCGCAGTCAGCGGTCGGTCCGCGCTATGCACCGCCAATGCAGGCAACGGTGGATACCGAGCGGTTCGAATTTGAGCGGGACGAGGCCTGAATGTCAGGCGACCAAGACGATATCGGCTCCAGCGGCAAATCCGTCGCGCTTGAGGCCCGCAATACCGGCGAGGACGGACGGCGCTATTCGCCATCGGCTGCGCGAAACGGCGAGGCGATCGGTGACGTGCTCGCCGCGAATATGCCGATTGATGGCCAGATTCTCGAAATCGCGTCCGGCACCGGTGAGCATGGCGCCCGGTTTGTTGAGCGTTTTCCAGAGCTTCGCTGGACTTACTCAGATCTCGACGAGATCAGCATGGCCAGCCAGGCCGCATGGGTGACGCACGCCAAGGCGGGTGACAGGCTTTCTGGTCCCGTCCGTATCGATGCTTCGGAGGAGAATTGGGGCGAAGCTGAGCGCCCGGGGAGCTTTGACGGCATCTTCTGCGCCAACATGGTCCACATCGCGCCGTTTGAAGCTGCCGAAGGCCTCGTCAAAGGGGCCGGGCGTCTTCTGAAGCCGGGCGGCAAGCTCATGCTCTACGGGCCATTTGCGCAGGATGGTGAAATCGCGCCGTCCAATGCTGCCTTCAGCGAAGACCTGAAGCGCCGCGACCAGAGCTGGGGCGTGCGCGACCTTGTGCAGGAAGTCCTGCCACTGGCCGTGAGGGCTGGCCTGACACTTGAGACCATCGTCGACATGCCCGCCAATAATCTGAGCGTCATTTTCCGCAAGGGATAATTTAGAGCCAGCGCATGCGCCTGAACAGCAAAAGCAGGCCAGCGGTGACGGCGCCCATGATCACGCAAAGGATCGTAAAGCCTAGCGGGCTCGCCGCACCTGGCATGCCGCCAAGGTTCACGCCGAACAGACCCGTCACAAATCCCAGCGGCAGGAAGACGGCCGAGATGATCGCCAGCACAAACAGGCGCTGGTTCATCCTTTCGGCGCGTTCCTCGACGACCTGTTCCTGAAGGACAAGAGAGCGCTCACGGATGGCATCTAGCTCTTCGCCAATACGTGTGACCCGGTCGCCAATTTCGCGCAGGTGAAGCACGTCGCCCTGCGAGAGGATGCCTTCACCCTCTCGCGCAAGGTGTGAGAGCGCCTCACGCTGGGGGATGATGTAACGGCGCAGCGCCAGTACTTTCCGGCGGAAGTTTGCAAGCGCTGTCTTCGGCAGGCTGGCGCCCGGCTGCAGCAATTCGTCCTCGAAATCGTCAGCTTGGCTGTCGAGTTCAGCGACGATTGGTTCGATCCTGTCGGTAAGGCGGGCCGCGATGAAGGTGATGATCGCGCCAGTCGATTCCGGCACGTCGCCCGCCATGATCTGGTCGCGCAGATCCTGAGCTGCGCGGATGTGGAAGGCCCGCAGCGACACGACGACATTTTCGGTCATCCAGATGCGGATGGCGATCATGTCTTCTGGTTGTGAGCCCTCATTGAGGTTCACACCGCGCAGATTGACGAGCAGGCCGGAGCCGTGCCGGATGCAGCGGGGGCGCGTATCCTCCTGAAGCAGAGAAGCGTCGATGACATCGTCGATGCCACTCGTCCCGGTCAGCCAGTCGCGCACCTCTGGCGACAGCCGGTTGAGGTGGAGCCAGCGATAGACGCCGGGGCGTTCGGCCGGGGCAGACTTTACGTCCTCCCAGCTCAGGCGTTTAACGCCGCCATCGCTGTCGAACTCAAAGCCATGAATAAGCGGCGTGGCGGACGGTTCGCTCATCTGCGGCGCTGTTCCATGGCGACATAGCCGAGCGCTTCGACCCAGACGATGACGTCCTCGCCGACGCCCTCATCACGCAGGAAAGCGGCGAAGGCCGGCATGAATTCCTGCGGGCGAGAGCAGAGGGCCACTGCATCATTGAGTTCTGGCAGGACGATCCTGTCAAAGTCGCGGGCCAGATCGGTAAAATCGTCCGCCAGCGTCGCGAGCTGGATCGCAAGAAGCGGCCCCGGATTCTCGATGTCGCCGGAAACCCGCCGCAGCGCCCTGATGGTGTCGAGGTTGGAATATGCGAAGCGTTCGAGGACCTGATCGGTCTTCCACTCGATCCATTCAGGCGTGCAGGGGTCTGGCTGTGTGACGCAGGCGGTCAGCGTGGCTGCCGCAACTGCGACACCGGCGAGGCGGGTGGATATGCGTCTGGATGTCATCCTTCAGACATACCGCACAGAGAGGTCACGCAAAGCTGAAATGTGTGACTTCACCTTCCGTTCGGGTCGTAACGCGCGCGCCGACGGGGCTTTCTTCCTCACGCAGGCGGTCTAGCGCGGCCGGATCTGCGACAGCGAGGAAACGCTTGCCTTCGTCGGTCCGCCCGAAGATGACGCCATGCTGCGGGCCATCGCGGCCATGCACCACCGTGTAGCTTTCCACCGTGCCGCCATCTGGTTGCGGATCAAGCTCGACCTGCTCGGTTGGCTTTGCCGACGGCGCGACTGGCTTGTAGGCATCCGGCCGCGTGGTGGACCAGACACCGACCGCTTCCTTGGTCATCCAGCCACCATTGGCGAGGACGAGGCCGAAGGCGCCTGCTTCATCACGCAGTTTGTGCGCCATTTCCGCAAGGCCATGCATGGAGTAGTTGTTGCCCGGCCCGCCAAAGAAGGGGAGCCCGCCCGTCAGTGTCAGGGGACGCTCATCGGTGAACGGGTCAATGCCCATGGCCGCCGTCGACGAGAAGACAGCGCATGGGAAACAGGAATAAAGGTCGAAATAGGCGATGCCGCCAGAGGTGCGGCCTGCCTGCTCAAGCGCGCGGGAGATAGCGGTTTCCATCGCCCAGGAGCCGTCAATCTTTGGACGGAGCGAGAGAAGGTCGTCGCTCGCCTCGCCGCCGCCATGGAGATAGACACGCTTGTCCTTGGCGACGCCCAGCTCATCTGCCTTCTCCTCGGACATGATAAGGATGGCGGCGCCCTGGTTCACCGCATCTTGCGCGATATGCCATTTCAGGAATGGGTCAGCGAACTCGTAATTCTTCGGCGACGGGGTCGCGAGAAACTCTTCCGAACGCTCCACTGGGAACTGGGAGTACTCATTCTTCGACGCGACTCTCGAGAAGGGGTGGAAAAGCTTTGCCATGGCTTCGCGCTGGCCAGACCGGGTGCGGCCTTCGCGGGCGGCAATCGCATTCTCGAACAGGGCGTAGAAGAAGGCCGGTGCGATCAGGCCGTGCTTGATCTCGGCGCGCGACAGCATCTCGCCGCCAAGACCGCGGTCTTCGTAGTCGGCGTCGTCGCTATCGGTCCAGTTGATCTCGACCTTGTTCTTCAGCGCACCCTTGGACGCGCGGTTGGCTTCGGAGCCTGCGACCAGCGCGACATCAAGTTCGCCTTCATAGATGCGGTTGGCCATTTCGTTGGCGAGGGCCTGCGGGCTCTGGCCGCCAACATCCGAATAGATGAGGCGGGCTGGCTTTGCGCCGATATCGCGCGCCAGCGTACCGGGCAGGTTGGTGTTGTGGCCGTGTGGGTGCTTTGCGCCGCGCACAGAGTCTTCGAAGATCCGCACGAAGGTCAGCGTGTCGATGGCGGAGGCTTCGATGCCTGCATCCTCGATGGCGGCTTTTGATGCCGTGACGGCGAGGCTGAGCGGCGATGGCGCGCCATCCGGGCCCTTGGTGCCGTCCCATTCGCTCATCGATTGTCCGACGCCGACCAGTACCGGCATTGACCCTTTAGCCATCTGAAAACTCCCTGAAATATCTCTGCGCACTGTCCGGTCTAGGCGGGCGGCTTGCAAGCCATGACGCTGCGCCAAATGGTGCAGGAACCGGCAGCGCTCTGGCAGGTTTTGACTTCATGCCTTTCTCACTCGCCCGCGAATCTCTCGACCCTGCTGATGCGGGTCTCGTCTATGTCTGCAGCTCGGAGCCTGGCTGGACGCGCCGCCCGCATGGTCGCGGCTTCACCTATCTCGACGAGCAGGGCGATGTCCTGAAGGGTGACGACAGGGAGAGGGCGGAAGCGCTCGTCCTGCCGCCAGCCTGGGCCGATGTCTGGATATGCAAGCAGCCGAAGGGCCATCTTCAGGCGACCGGCAAGGACGAGGCCGGGCGCACACAATACCGCTATCATGAGGACTGGCGCGCCCATTGTGAGGGCGTAAAGTTCTCTGACATGCTTGCTTTTGGCAGTGCCTTGCCGCGTATCCGCAAACGCGTGAAGGCCGTGCTTGAAGACCCTGAAGACCATGTTGAGCTCGCCACTGCCGCCATCGTCCGCCTGCTCGATAAGGGTGCCATCAGGGTCGGCTCTGAGCGGCACGCAAGGAACGGCACTTTCGGTGCGTCGACGCTCTACAAGCGCCACGTTCGCCAGACGGACGAAGACACCATCCGCCTCAAGTTCAAAGGCAAGGGCGGCAAGGAGCAGGAAGTCTCCATTTGCGATGAAAGTCTTGCCCATGCCGTTGGTGAACTCCAGTGCCTGCCGGGACAGTCGCTCTTTGACACGCCGGATGGGCATGTCGGATCGACCCGTGTGAACCGTTTTATCCGGGACGCAGGGGACGGGGGATTTACGGCGAAGGATTTTCGCACATGGGCTGGGTCAGTTGCTGCTGTCGAAGCGCTCCGCAAAGGCGCGAGCAGCATCAAGGGCATTTCCGAAGCCGCCGCAGAGCGGCTCGGCAATACGCCAACCATCGCCCGTAATTCGTATATCCATCCAAAGCTGGTGGAGATGGCCCGCAACGGCGAAACGCCGGATGCTGAGGCCGGGCCGGTTCGCCTACGCAAGGATGAGCGCAGGCTGTACGCGGTGCTTGAGGAAGGCTGAGTCTCAGGCCTTTTTGACGAACTCGGTCTTCAGCCCCATCTGGCCGATGCCGTCGATCTTGCAATCGATGTCGTGATCTCCGTCGACAAGGCGGATGTTCTTCACCTTGGTGCCGACTTTCACGACCGAGGAAGACCCCTTCACCTTCAGGTCCTTGATCACCGTGACAGTGTCACCGTCCTGAAGCTCTGTGCCGTTTGCGTCCCGCCAGACCTTGTGGTTCGGGTTGAGGGACGCGTCGGCGGACCATTCATGCGCGCATTCCGGGCAGACCAGCAGCTCACCATCCTCATAGGTGAAGGCAGAGCTGCAAGCCGGACATGGCGGAAGCGTGCTCAATTGACGATCTTCGCGGCGGTCTTCTCATAGACCTCATCGCGCTCGACGCCTGGGGCGAGTTCGATGATCTCGAGACCGCCATCGACCACGTCGAAGACGCCGAGGTCGGTGATGATGCGATTGACCACGCCCTTGCCGGTGAGCGGCAGGGTGCACTCCTTGATCAGCTTCGGCTCCCCCGATTTCGAGGTATGGTCCGTGATCACGACAATGCGTTTCACGCCGGCAACGAGGTCCATCGCCCCGCCCATGCCTTTGACCAGCTTGCCGGGGATCATCCAGTTGGCGAGGTCGCCGTTTTCGGCAACTTCCATGGCGCCAAGGATGGCCATGTTGATCTTGCCGCCGCGGATCATCGCAAAGCTCATGGAGCTGTCGAAGAAGGCGGTGTGGGGCAGCTCAGTGATGGTCTGCTTGCCGGCATTGATGAGGTCAGCGTCTTCCTCGCCCTCATAAGGGAAAGGGCCCATGCCCAGCATGCCGTTTTCAGACTGGAGCGTCACGGAAACGCCGTCCGGAATATAGTTTGCGACCAGCGTCGGGATGCCGATGCCGAGATTGACATACATTCCGTCTTCAAGCTCCTGCGCGGCGCGCTTGGCCATGTCATCACGTGTCCAGGGCATCAGGCGGTCTCCTTCTTCCGGGTCGTGCGTTGCTCGATGCGCTTTTCGAACTCGCCCTCTACAAGCCTGTGCACGAAGACGCCCGGCAGGTGGATGTGGTTCGGGTCAAGCTCACCCGGCTCGACGATTTCCTCGACTTCCATGACGCAGATCTTACCGCACATGGCGGCAGGCTCGTTGAAGTTACGCGCGGTCTTGCGGAAGATGGCGTTGCCGGTCGTGTCGGCTTTCCATGCTTTCACGATGGCGAGGTCAGCGAAGATGCCCTCTTCGAGAATGTATTTCTCGCCGTGGAATTCTTTCACTTCCTTGCCTTCGCCGATCTGCGTGCCGTAGCCGGTCTTGGTGTAGAAGCCCGCGATGCCAGCGCCGCCAGCGCGCATACGCTCGGCCAGCGTGCCTTGCGGGTTGAACTCCAGCTCCAGCTCTCCGCCGAGATACTGGCGCATGAATTCCTTGTTCTCGCCGACATAGGACGAGCCCATCTTCTTCACCTGCTTGCTCTCAAGCAGGACACCGAGACCGAAGCCGTCGACGCCTGCATTGTTGGAGTAGATGGTGAGGTCTTTGGTGCCCGCATCGCGGATGGCAGCGATGGAAAGCTCTGGAATCCCGCAGAGGCCAAAGCCGCCCGCAGCGATCGTCATGCCGTCAAATAGCACGCCATCAAGGGCGGCTGCGGCGCTGTCGTAAATCTTGCTCATGGGGCAAATGCTTACGCTTGGGGCAGGGGGCTTTCAAGGGACAGTTTACGTCAGGAAAGATGAACAGTTTCGCTCAGTCGTGCGACGTCGAAGTTTTTGGACGGGGCCATTGCGCGGGGATAATTTTCTATCCAGGGTGAAAACAGGAAATGGCTGATGGAGACACCCCATGCTGAAACACCTCGCTATACCTGCGCTCGTACTTGGGAGCTCGATTGGCATTATTAGCACGGCGAGCGCACAGGAGGATGAAAATCGTGCGCTTGTCATGGCGGAGGCAAATTATCTCTGCACGAAGACAGGTTCTGTCCGGATCGATAGCGGTTTCACGACTGAAGTGACGATCGATAATTCGACGAATATCTATCATGGGGGCAATGCCAAGACGATTTACGTGGTCGACGCGCCGGGCGGCGAGGGTTCAGTCGGCGCCGACGCGGGGGCCGGGGAAATCCGGACTTATCCGGCGGCCACGCGCAGGCTCTCGCGTACGCACCCTCTGAAGCGGCTGGATGAGCGTCTCGCGCTTTCGTTCAACGATTGGGGACAAGCACTGGCTGGCGAAACGACCGTCATCTTCACGCATGAAGATGGGAAGATCACTTATCGTGAGCGTGTCGATTTCGGTGGCGGGGCTGGCCGGTTCATCAACTGGGACCAGTACGGGACGTGCAAGCGGTTCACGTCGGATGCGGATTTGCCTCAGACCGTTGCAATGAAAGAGGGACTTTCTGGCGAAGCAGCCGAGACCTTTCTCGATGAGTGGGAAGCTGAAATTGAGGAGATGGTGGAGCAACAGCGCGGCGACGATCATTCAGGGGATGCGCCTTCAAATTAGGATCGGCAGCATCAATGAGTAGAAAAAGCCCGGCGCGTGGTGCGCCGGGCTTTCCTTTTTGCGTCTGGTGGGTGGGCTGGTGGCTCTTTTCTGACTGTCGCCAGTTTCGAGCCACTGCCGTGGCCTTCCAAACCTATTATCGATCCACTGGATCGATAATTCTGCTTCGCAGACCGGTTTAGAAGCCCATACCGCCCATGCCACCCATGCCGCCCATGCCGCCCATGTCCGGCATGCCACCGCCTTCGCCTTCTTTCTTAGGCGCTTCGGCGATACCAGCTTCGGTGGTGATCAGCAGGGCCGCGACGGAAGCAGCGTTCTGAAGGGCAGAGCGCACGACCTTTGCCGGGTCGATGATGCCCATCTTGTACATGTCGCCATACTCTTCGGTCTGGGCGTTGAAGCCGTATGCGCGATCCTTGTTGGCAAGGACGTTTGCAACGACGACAGAGCCTTCGAGACCGGCATTGTTGACGATCTGACGGATCGGCGCTTCGAGGGCGCGGCGAACGATGTCGATACCGGCTTGCTCGTCTGGGTTCTCACCCTTCACGTCGATATTCTGAGCGGCGCGGAGCAGGGCAGAGCCACCGCCCGGGATCACGCCTTCTTCCACAGCAGCGCGGGTTGCGCTGAGGGCGTCGTCGACGCGGTCCTTACGCTCTTTCACTTCGACTTCGGTTGCGCCGCCGACCTTGATCACGGCAACACCGCCAGCGAGCTTGGCAAGGCGCTCCTGGAGCTTCTCCTTGTCATAGTCCGAAGAGGTGTCTTCGATCTGCTTCTTGATCTGGCCAACGCGGGCTTCGATCTCGTCCTTGGAACCAGCACCATCGACGATCGTGGTGTTGTCCTTGTCGATCTCGACTTTCTTGGCGGTGCCGAGCATGTCGAGCGAGATGTTCTCAAGCTTGATGCCGAGGTCTTCGGAGATGACCTGGCCACCGGTGAGGACAGCGATGTCCTGCAGCATGGCCTTGCGGCGGTCGCCGAAGCCAGGGGCCTTCACAGCTGCAACCTTGAGGCCGCCGCGCAGCTTATTGACGACGAGCGTTGCGAGGGCTTCGCCATCGACGTCTTCAGCGATGATCAGCAGTGGGCGCTGGGACTGAACGACCTGCTCGAGGATCGGCAGCATCGGCTGGAGCGAAGAAAGCTTCTTCTCGTGCAGCAGGATGTATGGGTCTTCGAGTTCGACAGCCATCTTCTCCGGGTTCGTCACGAAGTACGGGGAGAGGTAGCCGCGGTCGAACTGCATGCCTTCGACGACGTCGAGTTCGGTTTCGAGGGATTTTGCTTCCTCGACCGTGATGACGCCTTCATTGCCGACTTTCTCCATCGCATGCGCGATCATGTCGCCGATTTCCTTGTCGCCATTGGCGGAAATCGAACCGACCTGTGCGATTTCGGAATTCTCTTTCACCTTGCGCGAATGATGCGCGAGGTCGGAGATCACTTCAGCAACGGCCTTGTCGATACCGCGCTTCAGGTCCATCGGGTTCATGCCGGCGGAAACGCGCTTCATGCCTTCGCGGACGATGGCCTGAGCGAGAACCGTCGCGGTCGTGGTGCCGTCGCCAGCAACGTCGTTTGCCTTGGAAGCAACTTCGCGCAGCATCTGTGCGCCCATGTTCTCGAACTTATCCTCAAGCTCGATTTCCTTGGCGACGGTGACGCCATCCTTGGTCGTGCGCGGTGCGCCGAAGGACTTCTCGATGACGACGTTACGGCCTTTAGGGCCGAGGGTGACTTTTACAGCGTTTGCGAGCGTGTCGACGCCCTTCAGCATGCGCTCGCGCGCATCCGTGCTGAACTTTACGTGTTTAGCAGCCATGGCTGTCTTCCTTCCTGAAATTCAGTTCGAAGTTTGTGTTTGGAAAAAGGGGGAGCGCTTACTCGACGATGCCGAGAATGTCGCTTTCCTTCATGATCAGAAGATCCTGGCCGTCGATCTTCACTTCCGTGCCGGACCATTTGCCGAACAGGACGCGGTCGCCAGCTTTGACTTCCAGCGGGATGATCTCATTGTCGTCACCGCGAGCGCCGGAGCCAACAGCGACGATTTCGCCTTCCTGTGGCTTTTCCTTTGCGGTGTCCGGAATGATGATCCCGCCAGCGGTTTTGGCTTCTTCTTCAACGCGTTTTACGAGAACGCGGTCATGCAGAGGACGGAATTTCATTTGATCACTTACCTTTGGTTTCGCCCCGGCGGGGCAATATGTTCTTTTGTGTTAGCACTCACAGAGGGCGACTGCTAACGGCGCTGAGTTAGGAGCGCTGCCAAGCCACGTCAACACCCCGGACAGCGAAATTTTTTGTCGAGAAGGCCGATTTTCGAGCTCGCGGCGCAGGCGCAATTAGCAGCCATGGTCGGCGGCTGCCAACACGCTGAAATCGTTGAAAAATATTGACAGCCTCATGAGGTCTCGCAAACTCCGGAATAGTGAGTCCGTCAACAATAGGAGGCATTCGGATGGCAGATGATGATTTCAGGGATCGACTGAAAGGCGGCGGCCTTTTGACGGCGGAAGTGCTCTATTACAGACCGGATTATCCAAGCCTTCTCCAGAGTTTTGTCTGGCAGACAGTGGACATCGCCCCGAAGTTTCCCCGGCTTGCCGGTTTCCTTGATCGCTGGCGCCGGGAGATCGATGCTGTGATCCACTCGGTCAACATCGCACATTCGGATCTTCTCAAACCCGCTGAAGTGCGCCTCGTTGGGGACAGCCTGAAACTTCACTAGCGATTTAGCCAAACACCAATATCGCCACGCGGGACTTCCCGCTGGCGGTGCGCTTTTACTCTCGCCCTGAAGTGACAGGGCCGGGCGCGTCCAGGGTGGACGCTTTAGGTAATGCCAGCCTTTCGGCGTGGCTGTAGAGCGTGCGCCATGGACGCGCCCTTGCGAAGGGTATCGACCGTTCGGATGTCTCACTCCCGGCCCGTCTCGGAAACATTTTCGTACACAGGACAGCCTGCGCAGCACTGATTACCCCACATGACGCCGACCACATGGCAGGGGCGTTACACCCCGCCCGCAGCACCGGTCACCTTCGCACTCCGCTCATGGGCAGCGTTGGCCGCGCAAGAGCCCTCCCGTCTCTGCCAGCGCGCGCCGGGGTCTGTACCGGCACGTGCAGCTTTGATGAGAACCAACACCTTCCGGTCGGTCCGGACCGCCCTGTCTGGTGATGGGAGGCGTGTAGTATGGGGCGGGTTTGTGAGGGTGGGGATGGATTTGTTTTGTCCCACAGCCCCCTTCGACCTGCTTCGCAGGCCACTTCCCCCGCATGCGGGGGAAGAAGAGCACCATTAGCGGTGCGCTTTCGCCCCCGCTTTCCGTAGATGCCTGCGTCCTTCGGCTTCGCTCAGGATGAGGGGCAGGCATCCATGGTGGGACCCAAAGCCGGAAGCTAACGGTTCAGCCGAAGCACCTTGGACCCCAGCCTTCGCAGGGGTTGTCGGGACGTGGGGCCGAGGAAAAGTCCGCCTTCCTAATCCCTTGGGCCGTGAATGGCTTCCACCGTACGGATGGCTTTCCAGGCGAGTACTTTTACCAGCAGTTTGCCTTCGGCATTGCGCCACTCGGCTTCGATATAGCCTGTCGATTTCGAGCGGTTCACGACATGCGCCTTGATGGTGATGTCGCCGTGACTGACGGGCCGGAAGAGCTTGATCTGGAGGTCCTGCGTGGTGAAGGCCTCACCGTCGGTGAGGGCGGAGAACATGCAGATGGAGACGACGTGGTCGGACAGGGCGCCGACCCAGCCGCCAAAAGCGCGGCCCGGCTGGATGTCGTGGCTGCCATCGTTTGGCCAGACATAGTGGACGCGGCCCGGCTCGATTTCCTTCAGCCAGTCTTCGGGCATGATGCCGAGCTTGGCGATGCCTTTTGGCTTGCTTGGCCAGTCGCCGGAGCTGATCCCCTTCAGGAAGCCCTGAAACATCGGCGAATAGTCTTCTGGATTATAGGCGAGGCTCATGCGAGGCGGGCTCCGTTCGGGACTGGCGTATCTGGTGCGGCCAGCACAATCGCGCCGCCGTCGTCGGGGAAGCCAAGGGTCAGGACTTCGGACATGAACTTGCCGATCTGGCGTGGTGGGAAGTTCACCACGGCCATGACCTGACGCCCGACAAGCTGTTCGGGCGTGTAGTGTTCGGTGATCTGGGCCGAAGATTTCTTTTCGCCGACGCCCGGGCCAAAATCGATCAGCAGACGGATGGCAGGCTTGCGTGCGCCCTCGAGCGGAGCCGCTTCCAGCACTGTGCCGATGCGCACATCGATCTGGCGGAACGTGTCGAAATCGGTCGGAGCTGCCGGGCCATCGCCCGGCAGGTCTACCTTATGCATGGATCTGGTCTTTCCTAGACGATGACCGAGCCGCCATCGACGACGATCATCTGGCCGGCCATGTATTTGCCAGCGTCAGATGCGAGGAAGACGGCTGCGCCGGCAATATCGACCGGGTCACCGATGCGACGCATTGGCGTGCCTTTTTCGATGCGGGCGGCGTTTTCTGGGTTTTCCCAGAGCGCCTTGGCGAAGTCGGTCTTGATGAGGCCGGGGGCGACGCAGTTGACGCGGATATTGTGCGGGCCGAGCTCGATCGCATAGTTGCGGGCAAGCTGGAAATCAGCTGCCTTGGAGATGTTGTAGGCGCCGATGACAGGAGAGCCCTTGAGGCCACCAATCGACGAGATGATCACGATTGCGCCGTCCTTGCGCTCTTTCATCTCTGGCGCGACCATCTGGATCAGCCAGTGATTGGATATGATGTTGTTGGAGAGGATTTTCTCGAACTGTTCGTCGCCAATCTCTTCCATCGGGCCGTAATACGGGTTGGAGGCGGCGTTGCAGACGAGAATGTCGATCTTGCCGAAAGAGGCGCGCGTCTCGTCCACGAGGTGCTGAAGCTCATCCTTGGAGGAGATGTTGGCCGGCACAGAGATCGCCGTGCCTGCGCCGTGCTTTTCGTTCAGCGCTTCAGCGACTTCCTGACAGGGGCCTGGCTTGCGCGAGGAAATGACGACCTTTGCGCCTTGCTCTGCCATCTCTTCGGCGATCGATTTGCCGATGCCGCGGGACGAGCCGGTGATGAGCGCGACCTTGCCGGTGAGATCGAAAAGACTGGCCATGGTTTCCTCCATTTATTTCACATGTGCAGTATCTGGCGCCGCACCATATTCAAATCGCGCGCGCTGCCAATACCTTGCGGAAACCTGATGGAGTGAAACTCAGCTGCGTAGGGCCGCGACCGCGAAGAGGGCCCAGCCAATGAGCAGGCCGACACCGCCAATCGGGGTGATGGCGCCAAACCAGCGCGGGGCGCCGAGCGTCATGGCGTAGAGCGTGCCGGAGAAGATCAGAGCGCCAATGATCATGGCCCAGCCGCCCGCAGAGAAGAGTCCCGTGCGGCCTGACAGGCTCGCTGCGAAGACGGCGACCGCATGAACAAGAAGATAGAGCGTGGCGGTTTCCCACCAGCCGCGGCTTTCCGGGGTGAACCGGCCAGACATGCCATGCGCGCCGAATGCGCCGAGGGCGACACCGGCAAAACCGAGGACTGAAGAGATAAGGGTCAACGCCATTTGGGGCCTCCAGCCAGCAGTCCTAGGGCAGGCAGCTGGAGGCCATCAATGGTGCATTCCGTCTCAGTCGGCTCGATCAGGCGGCGTTCGCTGAGGCCTTCCCGACAAGCTGGCCTGAGGCGTCTTCATAGACGAGGGAAGCCTCATCGAGGTCGACCTCCGGAAGGGCGTCCTTCTCGTGCCAATAGTCCTGCGTGTGCTGCCATTCAGGATGATCGATCCGCTTCGGCATCAGGTGCTGGCCGCGCTGCAGATAGCCGGGGTTGAAGTCGACTGCGTCCATCCAGCTCATCCGTTCGAGACTGCGTTCGGTTGCAGGCACTTGCGGGCGCACTTCGGCGGCGCCGGTCTGGTCCATATGCTCCAGCAGGCGGACCATGAAGTCGCCGAGCAGGTCGACACGCAGCGTCCAGCTTGCGCGGAAATAGCCGAAGACGAAGAGCATGTTCGGCACATCCTCAACCATCATGCCGCGCCAGGTGAGCCGGTCATTGAAGTCGACCGTCTCGCCATCGACCACGAAGGGAATGTTGCCCAGGAATTTGAGATTGAAGCCCGTCGCCGAGATGATGATGTCGGCTTCGAGCACTTCGCCAGATTTGAGTTTGATGCCTTCCGGGACAAAGCGGTCGATATGGTCGGTCACCACACTGGCCTTGCCGCTGGCAATGCCCTGGAAGATGTCGCCATCGGGCACGAAGGCGATGCGCTGGCGCCATGGCCGGTAATTCGGCGTAAAGTGCTTCATGTCGAAGTCTTCGCCGAGGAAGGCTTTGACCGCTTCCAGCAGTTCGCCCTTCACGGCATCCGGCTCTTCCTTGGCGCGCTGGGTGAAGTCGCGCTGGTCGACGAGAACCTTCTTGCGGATGATTGTGTGGATCCATTCCTCATCGATCTCGAGCCGGCGAAGCTCGTCTGCGAGTTCATTGATGTTGCGGCCCGGCGCGAAATAGGTCGGTGAACGCTGGAGCAGCGTGACGTGGGCGCAGTCGCCCGCAATGTTCGGCACCAGCGTGGCGGCAGTTGCGCCAGAGCCGATGACGACGACTTTCTTGCCGGAAAGGTCGATATTGTCCGGCCAGTTCTGCGGGTGAACGATCTCTCCCTTGAAGCTGTCCATGCCGTCCCAGTCGGGCGTGTAGCCTTTGTCGAGATCGTAATAGCCCTGACACATCCAGAGGAAGCGCGCCTTTAAGGTGTGCTCGCCGTCAGGGGTCTCATAGGTAACCGTGTAGAGCTTTTCAGCCGAGGACCATTCGGCCTTGGTGATCTTGTGATTGTAGTGGATGAGCGGGGCGAGGCCGTTCTCTTCGATGAACTCGCCCATATAGGTGAGGATCTCTTCGGCCGTGGCGATGGGCGGGCCGGTCCATGGCTTGTCGCGGTAGCCGAAGGTGTAGAGGTCGCTGTCAGAGCGGATGCCGGGATAGGTGTGCACCTTCCACGTGCCGCCAAAGCCGTCCAGCGCCTCAAAGACGGCGACCTTCTTGCCCGGGCAGCGGGTTTTCATGTGGCGGGCTGCTCCAACGCCGGAAATACCGGCACCGACGATGAGCACATCGAGTATCTGTTCGCTCACTTTTGTCCTCCCTTGGACATTCTTTTGGCGTAGCCTAGCACCGCTGAAGCCGTCCGACATAGGGGAGAGTGCCTATGTCGCGGGGGAACGCTTCGACTGGCGAGGTTTAATCCTCGCGCCTGTAGCTGCGATAGCTATGCTGGACGAGCGAAACGATATTGCCGTCGCCATCGCGCTCGAAGATGACGGGCTCGCCTTCGGTCTCATCGTCACGTTCGCGGTAAAAGCGATCGCCTTCCTCATGGACATAGATTTCCATGTTCTTCACCGGATCGGCGTCGAAAACTGAAATCGAAAAGAGTTTGCCGTCGTCGATGCCGATATAGCGGTCCCAGTCATAATTGGGGGTGGCGTAGTAGCCTTCATACTGGCTGAGATCGATGTCGGGCGTGTCGGCTTCGGCCTGATCCTCGTCTTCGCCGCTGTCGTCATCCTTGCCATAGAGGCCGGTCACTTTGTCGTTCAGGAAATCATAGGCAAGGCGTGTATAGGTGCCGGGCGATACGTCGTTCGCCGTCATCATCATCACATAGCCGGTCCTGTCTGGAAGGCGCATTGCAAAATCGGTGCGCGCGCCGGGGCAGTAGCCACCATGCCCCCAGAGCGTTTTCTCGCCCCAGCGCCGCGCCCCATAGGCAAGACCCCAGGCCGGATCCTCAAAGTCGGGCCCGACCCAGTGAACGCGTTGCATGTTGCCGAGCGTGGTCGCCTTCAGGATTTCCTCGCCGCCCGTTTCATGCAGCCGGAAGTGCCAGCTGGCAAACTTCGCCATGTCGTTGACGCTGGATGCGATCCCCGCAGCGGGTGCATAGGCGCGGAAGCTGTGCTCCTGAACCGGAGCGCGCTCTCCATTGGCGTTGCGGACATAGTAACCGCGGGCAAAGCCATTTCCGACTTCCTCGAAAGGCATGTCGGTGCGTGTTTCGCCCATGCCGAGTGGGGCAAGGATCGTATCATTGACGTATTCGCCCCAGGTCTTGCCGCTCGCCCCGGCGATGGCTTCACCGATCAGCGCCATGCCAAGGTTGGAATACTGCCAGTGATCATAGGGGCGGTAGAGCTGATCGTGGGCGCTGGTGCTGGCCATCAGCGTCTCTGCGTCCGGAAAGGACGTGTCGGCCCAGAAGTCCTCGACCCCTTCGCGTGGAAGGCCTGAGACATGGCTCAATATATTGCGCAGGGTTGCAGTCTCTTCAGCGCCTGTCTCGTCGCTTGGTCCCTCGGTGTCGAGATAGGTGAAGATGGTTTCATCGAGGTCCAGACTGCCGTCCTCAACCAGCGACATGGCAGCGACGCCGTTGAAGAGTTTCGAAACCGAACAGATGCTGAAAACTGTATCGCCGCTGACCGGCGTGCCCGTTTCGAGGTCCTCAACGCCGTAATTGTAGGACCAGACAAGTTGTTGATCGTGGATGAGGCCGATGGCGGCCCCTGGTACGGCCTCTTTCTCTAGCCGGGCATCGATGATTGCTGCGAGGGCCCGATAACGCGACTCAAGCTGCTCCTCGGCGGATTGGGCGCCTGATGGAAGAACAAGAGCGGCCGCGCAGGCGCCGCCAAGAACAAGACGTTTCATCATCATACCCTCCAGTCGTTTCTCAGAGGGCACATTAGCAAAGGAATCGCGCGTGACGAGATTTATTCGGCCGGGATCGAATAGGTCACGATGACGTGGCTTGCGACCTTGTCAGAGCCTTCGGCGCGAATCTCCACCTCGGCGACGGCGAGTGTCTTTCCGAGCTTCATCAGCTTTGCCTCTGCGATGACGGCTTCGCCGATACAGGGGCGCAGGAAGTTGATGTTGAGGTTGCTCGTCACCGTCATCGGCGTAATCCCGAGGCGTGTGAAGATCGCCATATAGGTAACGCTGTCAGCCATGGTCATCTGCGTCGGCCCGGAGATATAGCCGCCGGGGCGCAGGTGTTCGGGGCCTGCCTTCAGGCGCATGATGGCGTGGCCGTCCTCCATCAGAATGACTTCGGACCGGTTCTGGGAATTGTTGAAGGCCTTGGCGAGAAAGGCGTTTGCTTCCTCCACAGTAACTTTAGACGTCATGTCTCTCCCCGCGTCAGTGATTGATCCCGGTCTCCGGTTTCGACAGTGTAGGCAAGAGGAAAGACCCGCCAAGAGGTCACGATAGGGAAGGAAACCGGATGTACGATCCGCTGGAGGGGTCACACACGGCACCGAAATTTGCTGCGCCCGACCCGGGTGAGGCCGCCCGCTGGTACGAAAAGCATCTCGGCTTTCGGACCGCCGTTTTTGATGATGGGAATTACGCTATTGTCCGGCGCGGCAAACTTGCGCTGCATCTATGGAAATGCGCGGACCGGGCGATTGCCGAGAATACCGCCTGCTACACCGAAATTGCGTGTGTCGAGCATCTCGACCTGCTTCATGCCGAATGGCTGGAAGCGTCGACCTATAGCGACTTCGTGCCAGGGCGCATCGAGGCTGAACCAAAGGATCAGCCCGGCCATGGCATGCGCGAATTTCATCTCTGGGACCCTGCCGGAAACCTTATCGGGTTCGGCGCAAGTATAGACAAGAAAGGCTAGCCAGCATGCTTACATGGGGCGACGAATATCCGATCCACCAGACACCCGAACCGGTCTGGGTCGCAGGGTCTGACCGCAATTTCTACGACCGCTACTTTTTCAATGGCTATTCGAAGGATGGCTCTGTCTTCTTCGGCGCGGCCTTTGGCGTCTATCCGCACCTCAACATCATGGATGGCGCGTTTTCCGTCCTGAAGGACGGGGTTCAGCATTCGGTTCACCTGTCGCGGGTCATGCACCACGAGCGGATGGATACGCGCGTCGGGCCAATGAAGATCGACGAGCTCCAGCCGCTTCACTCGGTGAAGATCACGCTGAAGGGCGCTGAGGGTATCTCGGGCGAGCTGACTTTTGAAGGGCGCCACTTCCCGGTTGAGGAGCCACGCTTCCAGCGCCGCTCAGGCTCGCGCACGGTGATGGATGTCACCCGCATGACGCAGAACGGCTACTGGAATGGCTGGATCGAGGTGGATGGTGAGCGCATCGAGGTGTCGAGCTATTACGGCACGCGCGACAGAAGCTGGGGTGTACGGCCAATCGGGGCGCAGGACCCGCAGCCTGTCGTTCCGGAAAAGCCGTTCCAGTTCTACTGGGTCTGGACGCCGCTCAATTTCGAGAATCTCGCCGTCTATTTCCACGTCAATGAGGACGAGAAGGGCGAGAGCTGGAATACGCGCGCTGTGCTTGGCATGGACGGCGCCGATGCGGACGGTCTGATGCATCTCGATCATCCGAAATTCTCGGCTGAGTATGAGGCCGGCACGCGGCGCATCAGCAAGGGCCTGCTTGAGGTCACTGATACGCAAGGCCGCCTGCACAAGGTGCATTATGAGCCGCTTTCCATCTTCCAGATGAAGGGGCTTGGCTATGGCCATCCGAGCTGGGGCCACGGCGTCTATAAGGGCGAGTATGCGATCGAGCGGGAGGACTTCAAGCCGGGCGTGATGACCTGGAAGGAGCCGACCAATCTGCACATCCAGGCGATCTCCAAGGTCACCCATGAAGGCCCTGACGGAAAATCGTCAGAAGGGATCGGCGCGCTGGAGCAGCTCTTTATCGGGCCGCATGCGCCATCTGGCTGGAAGGACGTTCTGGACGCCTAGCCCCAGAGGTCTCTTGAGGGCGGGAAAACGGTTCCGCCCTCATATTTCAGGCCGTGCTCGACATCCTTGGAGAGCCAGAGCGGGCCATCAAGATCGACGGCGTCGGCGAGCGTACCGAGAAGAACGGCCGGGGCCATGCTGATGGAGCCTGCCACCATGCAGCCGACCATGACGCCGAGACCGCAGGCCTTCGCCTCGCGGACCATGGCGATGGCTTCGGTGAGGCCGCCGGTCTTGTCGAGCTTGACGTTCACCGCGTCGTAAAGCCGGGCGAGGTCCTGCACCTGCTCCCGTGTATGGGCGCTCTCATCAGCGCAGATCGCGACTTCCGGCGGGCGCTTCAGGAGCGCGCCATCTTTGCCATCAGCAAAGGGCTGTTCGATCAGGACGACGCCGAGCGTGGCGGCTTCACGGGCAAGACCGGGCAGGGCGCCAGCTTCCAGCTGTTCGTTTGCATCTAGAATGAGGCGGGCGTCTGGACGGGCTTCGTGGACGGCGCGTACGCGGTCCATATCGCCGTCGCCGCCAAGCTTGACCTTAAGCAGTTTGCCGGGCGCCTCGCTGGCTGCTTTCGCCATCTCATCTGCGCTGGAGAGGACGATGGTCACGGCCGTTTCCAACGGTGCCGGGTCTGGCAGGCCTGCGAGCTGCCAGACGGGTTTGCCCGTCCGCTTGGCCTCAAGATCCCACATGGCGCAGTCGACGGCGCAGCGCGCTGCACCGGCAGGCATGAGGGTCTGGAGATCTTCCCGCGTGAGGCCGCCTTCGATGGCAGCGCGGTGTTCTTCTATGGCAGCGATGACGCTTTCGAGCGTTTCGCCATAGCGTCCATAGGGCACGCTTTCGCCGCGGCCCGCCGCGCCATCGTGCTGCAGTGTTACGAGCACTGATTCGGCAGACGTCTTGGCGCCACGTGAGATGGAAAATTCCCGCGCCAGCGGGGATGAGACGTGCTCAATTGAAAGCGTGATCATATGCAATAAGCTCTAGCTGTATTGCCGGATGTTGTAAGCAGCTTGCTGTCATGCTCAAGGTCCGCGCGCGTAGACGCTTGTGAGCGAGAAACAGGACCGGCATGCCAGTTACGCCCGAATATGAGCTGACGACCGACGCCGCGCGCGGACGGCTCAGCGTGTCCGGCGACTGGACCGTCCACACGATCGGCAAGATTTCGGGCCGGTTGGCATCGGAAGACACATCAGGCCTGGAGGCGCTCGAAGTCGATTGCGCAGAGCTTGGCAAGCTCGATACGGCGGGCGCTTTCGTCATTGACCGCTTCGCCTGCCGGTCTGGCGCGGGCAAGGTCGACCCGGTGAATGCGAGCGAACAGGCCTCAGCGCTTCTCAAGCAAGCCGGCGAATTGCGCCCCGAGGGCGAAGACGAAGTGCGCAAGAGAGAGTTCGGCATAGTCGACCTTCTGGAGCGGACCGGCCGTACCACGATGCATTTTATCGAAGAGACGGTCGAGACGCTGTCCTTTCTTGGTGAGACCATCATGGCGATGGCTCACATCGTGACCCGCCCATCCAAGATGCGCTGGACAGCGCTCGTCTCTGTCATGGAAGATTCCGGCCTCGACGCGGTGCCGATCGTGGCCTTCCTGTCCTTCTTTGTCGGCATGGTGATCGCCTTTATCGGCGCGACGACGCTTTCGGAGTTCGGCGCAACGATCTTTACGGTCGAGCTGGTCGGGATTGCGGTCCTGCGTGAATTCGGCGTGGTGCTGACAGCGATCATCCTGGCTGGCCGCACAAATTCCGCATTTACAGCGCAGATCGGCGCAATGCGGATGCGTCAGGAGGTCGATGCGATGACAACGCTGGGCCTGAACCCGATGGACGTGCTGGTCGTGCCGCGCGCCTTTGCGATGCTGGTCATGACGCCTGTGCTGACGCTGATCGCCATCCTGTTCGGTGTTGGCGGCGGCGCATTTGTCAGCTGGCTGGCGCTCGACATCAACCCCACCGTCTTCATGAATCGCATCCAGAGCTATGTGCCGATCGAGAATTTCTGGGTCGGTATGTCCAAGGCACCGGTCTTCGGGCTTGTCGTAGCACTGATTGGTTGCCGGCAGGGCCTTATGGTGGGCGGCAGCGTCCAGTCACTGGGGCAGTCCACAACCAAGTCAGTCGTGCAGGCGCTTTTCTCCATCATCGTGATCGATGCGCTGTTCGCCATCTTCTATATGGAGCTTGGCGTATGAGCGAGGATGTTGCCATCAAGGTGCGCGGCCTCACCACCGCCTATGGCACTCACACCGTGCATGAAGAGCTCGACCTCGACGTGATGAAGGGCGAAGTGCTCGGTGTGATCGGCCCGTCTGGTACGGGTAAGTCCGTCCTCCTGCGCGCCATTGTCGGCCTGAAACGGCCCGAGACAGGGACGGTGGAGGTCTTCGGCAAGAACGTCACGGATCTTGAAGGCGATGATCTGCGCGAGGTGCAGAACCTCTGGGGTATCATGTTCCAGGACGGTGCGCTGTTTTCGAACCTCACCGTGCGTGAAAACGTTATGGTCCCGATGCGTGAGCACACCGACCTTCCAGAACCGCTTATGAAGCAGCTTGCCGACCAGAAGCTGCGCATGTCAGGCCTTGATGACAGCGCCGGGCCGAAATTCCCGTCAGACCTCTCTGGTGGCATGCGCAAGCGGGCCGCCCTGGCGCGTGCTCTTGCGCTAGACCCGCCGATCCTGTTCCTCGATGAGCCGACGGCCGGCCTCGACCCGATCACGGCGGCGGGCTTTGATACGCTGGTGCGCGAGCTGCAGAGTGCGCTGTCGCTCACCGTGTTTCTTGTAACCCATGATGTTGATACGCTGGTTGCGACGTGTGACCGGATCGCGGTACTTGGCCGTAAGAAGGTCATTGCGACAGGCACGATTGATGAGCTGCGCCGCAATGACGACCCCTGGATACAGGACTATTTCTGCGGCCCGCGTGGGCGCGCAGCACAGGCTGGAGAGAGCTGATGGAAACACGCGCGAACTATGCGCTGATCGGCGCATTCGTCATTATCGCGGCGCTCGCCGCGCTCGGCTTTGTGCTGTGGCTTGGCCAGTCGCAGTTCAACCGCGAATATGACGTCTATGATGCGGTCTTCGAAGGCCCGGTGACGCTCGAGGAGGGCGCGTCGGTTCGATATATCGGCATCAAGGTCGGCGAGGTCACCTCAATCGGCATTGACCGGAATGATGCCTCCAAGGTCCGCGCGCGGCTGCGCGTGGACAATGAGACGCCAGTGAAGACAGACTCCACGGCGTCTATCGAATTTGCAGGCATTACCGGGGTCACCTTCATCCAGATCAATGCGGGGGCGCCGGAGGCTGAATGGCTGAAGCGGGCGTCGAACGAAAACATCCCGGAGATCAAGACTGAGTCCAATCCGCTTAGCGCGCTGGTCTCCAGCGGCACGGAAGTCATGGGCCGCGCGACGCTCGCTCTGGAGCGGATCGATGAGCTGCTCAGCCAGGAGAATATCGATGCCGTGTCGAACACCGTGCAGAATGTCGAGGCGATCACTTCGGCATTGAGCGGCAATGGGGAGATATTCACGGACGTGAATGACTTGCTCCAGAACGCCAATGCCGCCGCGCAGAGTTTCGACCAGGCCTCGCGTGACCTCGGCCAGCTTGGCCGCGACGCGAGCGTCGAGGTCAAACGGATCGGTGAAGAGATTTCCGCGATCACTGAAGATCTTGAAGCGGTCACGACGTCTGCCCAATCCGCCATTGAGCGGGTCGAGGGCGCTGTTGATTCCGCAGCGACCGTGATCGAAGGGCCGGGGACAGATGCCGTTGTCGATTTCCGCATCGTCGCGCAGGATCTGCGTGTCCTCATCGCCCGGCTCGACCGTCTGACCCGCGAGATTGAGCAGAACCCGCAGGGCCTCCTGCGGAGTGACCCATTGCCATATGAGAAGGATGGAGAATGACCTCCAAGAGAAGCATCTGGCCCGCAGGCGCGCTCGCTATCCTGATGGCCGCTGGCGGCTGTGTGTCCGTCCTGCCCGAACAGCCAAAGCCTGAAGCCGTCTACCGGCTGGCAGAGCCGCAGGCGCTCGCTGAACTGCGCACACATGTCGTGATCCGTGAGCCTGATGCGCCGCGCCTTTTTGCGTCGCGCACGATTACCTCGCAGAGCCCGGATGGCGGACTGAAAGTCGTGCCGGGTGTTGCCTGGGCTGACCGGGCGACGCGCATGTTTCAGGTGACGCTGCTGGATGCTTTCCAGGGCGATGCGCCGGGTCTAGCGGTCGATGATGTGACAGGCGTGAGCGGCGAGTATGAGCTCTACTGGCGCGTTTCGAAATTCTCATTGGAGGGGCTGGAAGGCGTTTGTGAACTTCAGCTGACACTTCTGAATGGCCGTAGCCGTGTGCCCGTGGCGCAGCAGTCCGTCTCGGCGCGCGCAGCATCGACGGCGAAGGGCGATCTGGCCCGTGCGCGGGCGCTGTCCGACGCGGGACGACTTTGTGTCGAGAAAGCCGCTGTCTTCATCGCTGACCGGGCCGTGCCGGTTGAGGATCAGGATGCCGACACGCTTGGCGGCTGATCAGGCGATCGCAACTTTCGGACGGTGAATGGTTTTGCTGACCGGCAGGTAGAAGCTGACCATCGTTCCCTTGCCAACCTCACTGGCGATCGAGAACCGGCCGCCATGCATTTCAGCGAAGGATTTGGTGAGGGCGAGGCCGAGGCCCGTGCCTTCATAATTGCGCTCGCGTGTTTCCTGAACCTGTTCGAAAGGCTGGGCGAGGCGCGGCAGGTGTTCTTTTGGAATGCCGACGCCGGTGTCGCGAACGGCGACCCGGACGAAATCGCCCTTGTCCTGTACCGCCACGATGATCTGCCCGCCTTCGTCGGTGAACTTGATTGCGTTGGAGAGGAGGTTCAGCACCATCTGGCGCACCGCGCGGTGGTCTGCATCGACCTCTGGCAGGTCGTCTGCCGCTTGCAGGGACAGTTTGACATTCTTTTCTTCCGCCTTGCGCCGGATCATGCGCACAGCTGCATCGACGGGGTCGACCAGATCGATCGGCTTTGGATCGATCGTCATCTTGCCGGCCTCGATCTTTGCGATGTCGAGGATGTCGTTGATCATGTCGAGAAGGTGCTGGCCCGAGGTCAGAATATCACGCGCATAGTCGCGGTAGCGCTGGTCACCGAGGGCGCCATACATCTCATTGACGAGGATTTCGGAGAAGCCATTGATCGCGTTGAGCGGCGTGCGCAGCTCATGGCTCATATTGGCGAGGAAGGCGCTCTTGGAGTCTGCAGAACGCTCGGCCTTGGCCTTCTCTTCATTGTACTTGCGGGCGAGTTCGGCATTGTGGCCTTCAGATCGGGCCAGTTCCTGCACAGCAGAGCTGAGCTTCTTTTTCTGGCGGAGGAGTTCGTCCTCGCTTTTCACGTCCTGCGTGACGTCCAGCCCGAATGTGATGACGCCGCCAGCGGGCGAGCGTCGCTCAACGATCTTGAACCACTGGCCCGTTGCCAGTCCAACGATCGTGGTGTGCGGGTCGTCCTCTGAGCCGCGCTGGCTGACCGTAGTTGCGGTGCGGGCGAGCATGACCGTCTCATAGGCAACGCCGACCCTGACGACATCCTCAAGCTGGAAGAGCTGAACGAAGGCCTTGTTCCAGAAGGTCAGCCTGCGCCGTCCGTCCCAGAGGGCGAACGGACAAGGGAAGTTCTCGATGGCCACACGAAGGCGCGCCTCGGAGGAGCGCTGGCGCTCTCTCTGGCGGACCGCTTCAGTAACATCAAAGACGACGCCGCTCATGGTCGCCTCGGCGCCATGGTCGATGCGGTCCATGCTGCCGCGAAATTCCACCCAGGTTTCGCCGCGTGACATCTTCGTCGCGACGTCGACCGACATGGGTTTACCCGTGCGGCAGGTCTCCATTGCGCGCTGAAAATGCTCGCGATGATCAGGAAATACCTGTTCCAGCAGTTCGGCGAGATCGATTTCACCGGCGAGCTGGAAGCCGAAGAGGCGGGCGGTCGGCTCGTTGATCCAGGCTTTGCCGCTTCCGGGCATGATCTGCCAGGCACCGACCTGGCTGTTCTCAGCCGCGGTGGCGACGCGCACGGCCTTCGGGTCTTCACGGCGGGGTTCTGCGACCTGCGGCCTTGGCGTGCGCGCTGCGCGGTAGAGGCCGAACACGGCAAGCGCCGGCGCACCGAGAAGGATCGCATAGAGGAGAAACTGGAGCGCGTTTGCCTGGGTCAGGACAGGACTTGCGCGATTGAGACAGAGGCGAAAGTTAGCGCCAGCGACATCGGAACAAGCCGTCAGAGAGCGATCCATCGGCCCCTGCCAGCGAAAATTGCTCTGGCCAGCCAGGATCGCGGCATTCGGGGGAAGGACATTCTGGCCACCAATCGACACGGTGCGTTCACCATCCAGAATGATGCGCTGGGCTGCATTCGCGCCCGTCAGCCATTTGTCGAGGGACACGCGGGAGACGATGCCGGATGTTTCGTCCAGCGGATGGACCAGCATGATCTCATTATTTGGCGTCAGGCGCAGGCGCACACCGGCGGCGATCATTTCCTGCGCGAGCTCGGCAAGCTGGCGATTGCGCTCGTCATTGGAGCTGCGCGCTGCCTGAATGGATATGATGCTGTCTACGCCGATCTCGCTGGCATCGATGTCGCTGAGGCTACGACCTGAGGCGCGCAATGCGTCGAGACGCTCGCCTGCGCGATCCGCAGCCGCATTGAGCGCGTATCCCGTCAGCAGCGCGTCGCGTTGGGCAAGGCGAATGGCACTGTCGTCGCGGCTGCTCTGGCTGTTCCACGCCACCATTGCGATGGACGCAACCAGGATCAGAAAAGTGACGACCAGAACGGCAGCTGAGGCCTGGCGGCCTTCGGCGCTCCGCTTGGGAGGCTTTACCCTGTCTTTCAGCTTCGCCAAGGGCGCGCCCCTTACTAACCCAGTCCACCTTCCTGCATGACCAGAAAAGCTTTTCGTTAGGGTTAATAAGGGTGCCTTGCGTCCTTAGCCGAGAGCGCGTGCGAGGATGTCGGACGCGTTCTTGGAAAGCGACTGAGATTGGAGCTGTTTCAGCACCTTTTCAGCGCTCGCTTTGGCGACAGGTTCCAGCTTGCGCCACTGCTCGAAGCTGGTGAGCAGGCGGGCGGCAAGGGCCGGGTTGCGCTTGTCGGCTTCGAGGATGATGTCGCCGATCACCTTGTGTCCCTCACCATCGCGGGCGTGGAAGGCGGCAAGGTTGGTCATGGAGAAGGCAGCTGCGACCGACCGCACCCGGTTAGGGTTCGACAGATCGAAGTCTGGATGCTGCGACAGGCGGCGCGCATCGTCTGCCGCCCCCTGACCGGCCTGGACGGCAAACCATTTGTCGATGACCAGCGGATTCTCTTTCCAGGTTTCGTAGAAGGTCTCGATGGCTTCATCGCGCTCTGGTGTCTGGAACGGCACGAGCGTGCGGAGGCAGGCGAGGCTTTCGGTCATGTTCGAGGCGGCATCGAACAGGCTCTTCAGCTTGCGCGACGCGTCGGCGGTGTCGAGCGCGCCGGTCAGGCCGATCATGGCAGAGCGCAGGGCGCGGATGCCTGCCTGCTCGGCATTCGGCTCAAACGGGGCAGGGGACGGCTCAGCGAGGATGCGCTCAGCGTCGGCCTTGAGGTTCTCACCGAGTGCCTTGCGCAGGCGTTTGCGGGCATCGTTCAGGCCTGCCGGATCAACCGGCTCGCGGTGCTGGAAGAGTTCGCCGATATCGGGCAGCGCGGTGAGGAGCGCAGCAAAGGCCGGGTCGCTCTCATTTGCGCGGACGGCATCGCCGAGCGCGCCGACGAGTGCTTCGTCTGGTGGCGATTGCGGATTGTCGAGCAGGCGGAAAATCTCAACGCGTGCCAGCGTCTGGAAATTGTCCCAGATATTGAACGGGTCGCTCTCTGCGGCCGCAAGCTCCAGCAGTGCCTCATTGGTGAGTTCGCGATCGATGCGGACCGGCGCGCTGAACTGGCGATTGATGGAGAGAAGTGGCTTGTCGGTGGCGCCCGTGACCTTCAGGTCGACGGTCATCTTCTCATCTTCAAGCACGAGGACGCCTTCGCCATTCTCCCAGCCTTCGACGCTGACATGGCTTCCATTGCCGTCGAGCAGGGCGGTGCGAAGCGGGATTGGCACCGGCTCTTTGGTTGGCTGGCCGGGCGTTGCTGGCGTCTTCTGCGAGAGAGTGAGGGTGAGCCTGCTATTGGCGGCGTCCCAACTTTCCTCCACCTTCACTTCGGGCGTGCCGGCCTGCGCGTACCAGCGGCGAAACTGGCTTAGATCCTTGCCGGAGGATTTCTCGAAACAGCTGTAGAAGTCCTCGATGGTCGAGGCTGTGCCGTCGTATTCGTCGAAATAGATCTGCATGCCTTGGTTGAAGGAATCGATCCCGATAAAGACGGTCAGTGCACGGATAAGCTCAGAGCCCTTTTCGTACACCGTAGCCGTATACAGATTGTCGATAGACCCATATTTGCTCGGCCGGACAGGGTGGGCGAGCGGCCCAGCGTCCTCAGCGAACTGGCGGGCGCGAAGGCGCATGACGTCCTTGATGCGCTGGACCGGGCGTGAGCGCAGGTCCGATGAGAATTCCTGATCGCGGAAGACGGTCAGGCCTTCCTTGAGGCAGAGCTGGAACCAGTCGCGGCAGGTGATGCGGTTACCGGTCCAGTTGTGGAAATATTCGTGGCCGACAATGCTCTCGATCGCTTCGAAGTCAGCATCTGTCGCGCTCTCCTGGCTGGCGAGAACGTAGGCCGAATTGAAGATGTTGAGGCCCTTGTTCTCCATGGCGCCGAAATTGAAGTCGCGCACGGCCACGATATTGAAGACGCCGAGATCATAGGCGCGGGCGAACCGCTCCTCATCCCATTTCATCGAGGCCTTGAGGCTTTCCATCGCCCATTCGGCGCTGGCGGCCTGACCCTTGTCGACATAGACGCCGAGGTCGACATGGTCGCCATTCATCGTGGTGAAGGTGTCGCGCCAGACATCATAGTCGCCGGCGCAGAGCGCAAAAAGGTAGGACGGCTTTGGGTGCGGATCGTCCCATTCGGCATAGTGGCGGCCATCGGAATGATCGCCGCTTTCGCCCGGCGTGCCATTGGAAAGCAGGATCGGGTATTTCGACTTGTCGGCATCCATGCGCACATGGAAGCGGCTCATCACGTCCGGACGGTCAGGCCAGTAGGTGATGTGGCGAAAGCCCGTCGCTTCGCACTGGCTGCAGAAGCGCCCACCAGAGATGTAGAGACCAGAGAGAGCGGTATTGGCGGACGGGTTGATGGTGACGTCCGTCTCTAGGACGAATTCATCCGGGACTTTGTGGATCGTCAAAGTCTCGTCCGTTCGCTCATAGGCGTCCGGGCTGAGCGTCTTGCCGTCGAGGCGGATGTCATTGGGCTTGAGTTTGACGCCGTCGAGAACGAATGGGCCGGGCTGCGTGCGGCGCACCGTCATGCGGGCCTTCACCCGTGTCTCGGCCGGCTCCAGAGAGAAATCCAGCGAGACCTGATCGATCTCGAACGGATAAGGCGTGTACTCTTCCAGCTTTACCGAAACGGGCGTGTCTGTGCGCAGCATGATTCATCCTCTGTCGTCGTCCTGAACGACAGATAGGATGTCTCCGGCGGGCTCTCAATCACCCGCGAGGGGCTGGGCTGATATTACTCGGCGGCCTGACGCGGGGCGCTTGCGACATCATAGATGTGGCGCAGCGCATCCTTGGCTGGTTTCAGCAGCGCCTTCATCTCATCTGGCACCTGATCCGGGTGGCGGGCGGTGAACTCTGCCATCTTGCGGACCATGGAAAGAAGCTGAGGCGAATTCACGATCAGGCGGGCCTGATATTCGATCTTGTGCGGGTCGCGGTCGTATTCGGAACCCGGCACGCGCCAGCCGCCCCAGTCATTCTCATCGGTCATGACAACCGGGAATGTGCCCGGGAAGGGGTGGGCGGAGACATCGTCGCTTTCCTGCCAGCGATTCTTGGCGCGCTGGATGCGCCAATGCTCGGCCGTTGGGTCATCGTCCATCCGTGACTTGGATCGCCCGTGCATCACTTCTTCGGAGACAAGCTCGGTGGCGGAGAATTCGCGGCCAAGGCCGACGTCATAGGTAACGCGCAGAGGCTCTTCGACATCCTTCACCCAGTGAGGGATGACCTTCTCGACGATTGCCCATGTGCCGACAGGTTTGATGAAAACCCGCTGCGACTTGTGAAACAGTGCCTTAGCCATTCGCGTACTCCAGTCTTCGCGATGCTATGGCACAGCAGTTTTGAAACGCGGTGAAACAGGTCTGTGAAATTTCACCTATCTCGCTGCAGCTTCCTTACCTTGCGATACCGCTTTTCGCCCGCTGAGACCGCGCTATGGTTGGCTTCAAAGGCTTACAAAGGGAGATGAGGTCGTATGAATTTCGACTTTTCAGAGGACCAGAAATTTCTCGCGGGCGAGGCGCGTAAATTTCTCAATGCACAGTGCACCACCGCGCATGTCCGTGAGGTGCTGAACGACGACGACAAGAGCCATCATGAGGGCGTCTGGAACAAGGTCGTCGAGATGGGCTGGATCGGGACGGCAATCCCGGAAGAGTATGGCGGGCTTGACCTCGGCATGCTGGAACTTTGCGTGATCGCAGAAGAAATGGGGCGCGCGCTGGCGCCGGTGCCTTTTGCATCGACCACCTATTTCTTCGCAGAGGCGCTCAAGGCCGCCGGCTCTGAAGAGCAGAAGAAAGACGTCCTCGAAAAGGTCGTCAGCGGCGAAGTCGTCGGCTGTTATGCCGCGAGCGAAGGCCCGGGCAATCCGGAGCCGTCCAAGCTGAAAACCACTTTCGATGGCTCCAAGCTCACCGGCACGAAAATCCCGGTCACCGATGGTGACATAGCGACCCACGCTGTGGTGCTCGCGAAGGAAGGTTCCGGCGCGAGCCTCGTGCTGGTCGACCTGACCGGTGCAGGCGTCAGCCGCAAGAAGGTCAGCACGCTGGAGCCGACCCGTAGCCACGCCGAAATCACCTTCGACGGTGCCCCGGCCCAGCGCCTCGGCAAGGCCGGCGAAGGTGAAGATTATCACAACCGCGTGCTCGACCGCGCAGCTGTCCTGCTGGCGTTCGAACAGCTTGGCGGCGCAGATCGCTGCCTCGAAATGGCGACCGAGTTTGCAAAGGATCGCTACGCCTTCGGTCGTCCGATTGGCGGCAACCAGGCGATCAAGCACAAGCTTGCCGACATGTATGTGAAGAACCAGGTCGCGCGCTCCAATTGCTATTACGGCGCGTGGGCGCTTTCGACCGATGCGTCAGAGCTGCCGGAGGCTGCGGCATCATCCCGCCTTGCGGCGAGCGAAGCCTACTGGTTTGCTTCCAAGGAGAATATCCAGACGCATGGCGGCATGGGTTTCACCTGGGAGGTGGACTGCCACCTCTTCTACCGCCGGGCCAAGCTGCTCGCGGTGCAGGCTGGATCGCCAAAGGTCTGGAAAGAGAAACTCGTTAGCGCGCTTGAGCGCAAGAATGCTGCCTAGGAGGACTTAAAATGGACTTCAATGACACAAAAGAAGAAGCCGAATTCCGCGTCGAGGCGCGCAGCTTCCTTGAAAAACACCTGAAACCGAAAGACGCCAATTCCCCGCGCCGTCCAACGGGCGAGGATTTCCTGAAGCGCGCCAAGGAATGGCAGAAAACCAAGGCCGAAGGCGGCTTCGCGCAGATTACCTGGCCCAAGGAATGGGGCGGTCGTGGCGGCACGGCCATGCAGCAGGTCATCTGGAACCAGGAAGAAGCCAAATTCGACGCACCAACCGGTCCGTTCACGATCGGCCTTGGCATGTGCGTGCCGACCGTCATCGCGTTTGGCTCAGATGAGCACAAGAAGCGCTATGTCGAAAAGGCGCTGCGCGGCGAGGAAATCTGGTGCCAGCTCTTCTCTGAGCCGGCCGCAGGTTCCGACGTTGCGGGTGTGAAAACCCGTGCCATCAAGGACGGCGATGAGTGGGTCATCAATGGCCAGAAAGTCTGGACCACGGGTGCGCACTTCTCTGATTACGGCATCGTGCTGACCCGCACCGACCCGAAGGCCCCAAAACACAAAGGCCTCACCATGTTCATCGTGGACATGCACCAGAAGGGCGTTGAGGCGAAGCCGATCCACCAGGCATCAGGCGGGCGCGAATTCAACGAAGTCTACTTCACCGATGTTCGCATCCCTGACTCCGACCGTCTCGGGGAGGTCGGCGATGGCTGGAAGGTCGCACTGGTCACGCTGATGAATGAGCGTCTGGCTGTCGGTGGCTCGCCGGGCCCGGACTGGAAAGAGATCATGGAATATGCCCGCGATACGGGCTCGCTCACCGATCAGGCTTTCCGTGAGAAACTTGCTGACTGGTATGTTGCCGCACAGGGCTACAGCCTGACCAAGTTCCGCACGCAGACAGCGCTGTCGCGCGGTGATACGCCGGGGCCTGAAAACTCCATCGGCAAGATCATCACGGCGAACCAGCTTCAGGACATCTGTAACTCGGCCATCGAGATGCAGGACCATTACGGCATCATGAATGATACCGACACGATGCCTGCGAATGCGCTGTTCCAGCAGAGCTTCATGTGGGCGCCGGGCCTTCGCATTGCGGGCGGTACCGACGAGATTCTGAAAAACATCATCGCCGAACGCGTTCTGGGCCTGCCTCAGGATGTTCGTGTGGACAAGAAAGTACCGTTCGACGAATTGAAACAGGGCTAATCAGGTCTCTCCTTGCGATTGCGGGCGCAGGTGTTAAGCCTGCGCCCGTTACGCGTTCTAGAGGGGAGTTTTCATGAAACGTCTACTGGCCTGTGCCGCTGCTGCGTTCGCTGTCGGAGCTCCTCTCGTTCAGGCGCAGGAAGCTGCCCAGCCGCAGCGCGCGCAGGCAGCTTCCCCCAATCCGATGATCATCGCGCTGAAGGGTCTGCAGGTCGCCGTGCTGGCCAATCCGGATGGCGGGATTGCCTCGGTCCAGTCCGAAGAGGGCGACCCGGCAATCGTGGTCTTCCTAACCCCCGGCGCCGCGCAGGCGCAGCTTGCCCCGCTAGAAGACCAGTCCATGAAGATCCGCATCGTGGATCTCGGCCGTCTGCTGCTCGACTGGAAGGGCGCGATCATCTTTCAGGGCTCGCAAGCTGAAATCGCGAACGCCCGTGAGCTGACCCCTGAGGTCGGTGACTTCATGGCGCCGGTCTTCTTTGTGACGAGCGGCAGCCTCGAAGTGCAGCTGCAGACTGCTGAAGGCCCGGTGACACCTGTCATGACCAGCTATTCCGACGCGCAGGCGCTCTCAGAAAAGCTATCGGGTAGCGACGAAACGGCGAGCGACCCGGTCAACATTATTCCGATCGAGTTTGCGACCTTTCTACAGGCGATCGAGGATCATGGTCAGGATGTCGGCTACCGCTTCTTCACCCACCCTGAGACGGTCATCGCCATCAATCAGAGCCAGCGGGCGGCAGCCGGCGGCCAGTAGCGGGCAGGCGGGCGGGCTTCCCCGACGCGATCATTGCAGGGCTGCAGGATGGGTGCGAGACTTCGCGCTTCAGACATCCCGTTCCGTCTGCGATGGCGGTGCTAAAGCAGGAAGCGCGACATGCCCGAATTTTTCCACGTCGAGACCAATGGAATTAAATTGCGGGCGGCCGCAGAGGGGCCCGAGGATGGCCCGCTTGTCCTCTTCGTGCACGGCTTTCCGGAGAGCTGGTATTCCTGGCGCCATCAGCTGACGGCTGTCGGCGGGGCAGGGTACCGCGCGGTTGCGGTCGATGTGCGCGGCTATGGCGGCTCTGACAAGCCAGAGCCGGTCGAAGCCTATGATATGGAAACCATCACGGCGGACATTGCCGGTGTGGCGAAGGCGCTCCAGCCTGATAGCCCTGCAATTGTGGTCGGTCATGACTGGGGCGCGCCGATCGCGTGGAATTCGGCGCTTCTCTATCCTGACCAGTTCAAGGCCGTGGCCGGCCTTTCGGTCCCGTATCTTCCGCTGGGCGACAAGCCTGCTATCCAGGTCTTCCGCGAGTTTTTCACCGCGCGCGGCATGTTCTTCTATCAGGTCTATTTTCAGGATCAGGGCCCGCCGGAGGCAGAGCTCGAGGCGGACCCGGCCGCGACCATACGCAAGTTCTACTATGCCATCTCAGGTGATGCGCCTGACGGGACGTGGCCGATCGATAAGAAGCATGGCGACACGCTGCTTCATCGTCTGCCGGAGCCAGACATGCCGCTGCCGTGGCTGAGCGAGGAAGATGTCGCCTACTACGACTCCCAGTTTCGCGAATCCGGCTTTCGCGGCCCGCTGAACCGCTATCGCAATCATGAGCGTGACCACGCTTTCCTGACATCGCTGGACGACAGCAAGATCTACCAGCCGAGCCTGTTCATCGGCGGCACGCGTGATCTCGTCCTGAAGATGTTTCCGGGCGATCCCGTCGAAGCGATGAAGCCTAATCTGCCAAATCTGAAGGCGGCCCACCTGCTGGAAGGTTGCGGCCACTGGACCCAGCAGGAGCGTCCGGATGAGGTGAACGCGATCCTGCTGGATTGGCTGAAATCACTCTGACGCTGTCTCGCTGAAGAGAGCGAGCGCCGCAGCGGTCATGGAGCTGACGCCGGTCTTGATGGTCGGCGCTGCGTCCGGCGCAAAGAAAGGTGAGTGGAGCGATGGTAGCGGGTCGCCGCCATTCTGCGCGGCGGCATAGGTGTCCGGATTGATCGCGCCCAGCCAGAAGATCAGGCCGGGGACATCTTCGTCTGTACGGCCGTACTGGGAGAAATCCTCACCGCCCATGACCGGCGTCACTTCCATGACATTCTCCTCGCCAATGGCCGCGCGAATCGCGGTCATCGCTTTGTCGGCGAGGGCAGGGGTGTTGTAGGTCGACGGGGTGTAGTCATTGTCGATGGAGATTTCAGGCTCTGGCGCGCCAAAGGCTTCGGCCTGCGCCTTGGCGATGCGCGTGATGCCATCAAGCAGAAGCTGGCGTGTCGCATCATCATAGGAGCGGACGGTCAGGAGGAGTTCTGCACCGTCCGAAATGATGTTGTGTTTCGCGCCCGCGGTGAAAGAGCCGACGGTGACCACGGCAGGTGTCTGCGGGTCGACATTGCGTGAGACGAGGGTCTGGAGCGCCATGACGATGGAGGAGCCGATGACGATCGGGTCCTTGGTCGTGTGAGGGTAGGCGCCGTGACCGCCAACGCCTTTGACCAGGATATCGACGCTATCGACATTGGCGAGGGCGTAGCCGGACGAATAGGCCACCGTGCCGGCGGGTGAGCTGGCGCTTACGTGAAGCGCCAGATTATAATCCGGCAACGGAAAATCCTGATACAGACCTTCCTCAAGTAGAGCTTTTGCGCCGAGGCCCAACTCTTCCGCAGGCTGAGCTAGCATGACGAGCGTGCCTGACCAGTCGTCCTTATTCTCAATCAGTTCGCGCGCCGTGCCGACCCAGCTGGTCATGTGGATGTCGTGGCCGCAGGCGTGCATGACGGGGCTTTCTACGCCGGTCCATGTCGTACTGATCACCTCTGAGGCATAGTCGAGGCCGGTCTGTTCGGGCACGGGCAGCGCGTCCATATCCGCGCGGATGAGGACGGTTGGGCCCTCACCGTTCTCATAGACGCCAACGACGCCATAGCCGCCGACACCGTCGCGGACCGTGCCTTCATCGCGCTGAGACTTCGCGCGCGTCCACTCATCGCCAAGCCCTGTGGTAACGGTAAAGCCCAGCGCCTCAAGCTCAGCCGCCATGATCGAGGCGGAGGTCGATTCCTTGAAGGAGAGCTCCGGATTGGCGTGCAACCAGGTGTAGAGTTCAACGAGGTCGGTGCCCGGTTCCGGGACTGATTGCTGCGCAAAGGCTGGCATCGACAGCATCATGCAGAGGGCGGATGCGCAGGCGGTCAGTTTCAGTCTGGAAACCATGGTCGTGTCCCTTTTCGTTTTCGTGAGGGAGACACTATCAGACTTTTTCGCCTCGGCCAGAGATGGGCCCGGATATCAGTCCGGGGCTGACGAGTTGTGAATGTGCGGCCTGTAGCCTGCGGCCAGAGCTGCAAGGGTCGCGCGTGGTGTCAGCACGCTGACGGGCGCCCCGGGAAGGCGGGATGCGGGGCCATAACCTTCGAAGCTCCACGGCAGGCAAGCGTCTTCGAGCTTCAGCCACGCCTGATCTTGCCAGTCGAACATGGTGCCGTCTGGAAGGCTGGAGGCTTGGGCCTGCGGCGCCGTTACCTTGCCGCGCAGTCGATCCTGCATATCGCCAACGATCAGCCTGTCGATGTCGGCGACGCGCGCCGTGTCGGTCACTTGTCCGGCCTGCACGAGCGCATCCTTGAACGCGCGCGCATTGTCCCGTCGGCATTCAAAGCAGGGGCGATGACCGGCTGCGAGCGCCGTTGCCTCATCGAGAAAGAAGAGTTCGGTATACTGGCCAGGCGCCATCAGCTGGCGTTTACGGCCCTTGAAATCGAGCAGGCAGATAATCCACTGCCTGCTCTTCCAATGGGTGCGCTTCAGCGTGCGGTCTTCCGTGTGGAAGCAGCCGCCACGATTGCCCATGAACGTCCCGCGCGCCGATACCGCATGGATTGCGGCATACGGATCGACGCGGTTCTGAAGCGGCATGTCAGCTTTCGCCGCCGAACCGCTCTGTCCATTCAGCGACCTGATCATCCTCAATCTTGCGGAAGAGGACATCCGGCGGTGAGATTTCGTGGCCGCGCGGCAGGGCATCGAGTAGCGCCGGAATATCGGCAAATGCCTCTTCGCTGAGGGTGCGCCGATCTTCCGGAACGCCCAGCGCATCAAGGATCATCGCCGCCGCTTCAGGGATGATGGGCTGGGCAATGATGCCGTACAGGGCCGCAAGGTTAAGGCCTGCGCGAACGCCGACGGCGGCCGCATCGACATCATTCTTGTATTTCACCCATGGCTCAGCCTTGGTGAGGTATTCATTGCCGGCTGCCCAGATGGCGCGCGTTTCCGCGGCCGCCTTGCGGAAGTCCATATTCTCATAGTGCTGCACCAGTTGTGGCAGGCGGGTCTCAAGCTCGGCCACCATCCAGCTTTCAGCCTCGCCCGCTTCGCCGCCTTCCGGCACTTTGCCGTCAAACTTGGATGCGCAGTATTTGGTGATCCGGTTGACGAAATTGCCGAGCACATTGGCGAGGTCTGAATTGATTGAGGACTGGAAGCCCTCCCATGTAAAGGCCGCGTCCGAGCCTTCCGGCGCATTCGCAGTCAGGTACCAGCGCCAATAGTCAGCTGGCAGCAGGTCCAGCGCCTGGTCCATGAAGACGCCGCGCTTGTTTGAGGTGGAAAACTTGCCGCCATACCAGGTGACCCAGTTGAAGGCTTTCAGCCGGTCGACGAGCTTCCATGGCTCCTGCGAGCCGAGAATTGTGACCGGGAAGCCAACCGTGTGGAAGGCGACATTGTCCTTTCCCATGAACTGGACATAGTGGACCTCATCAGCGCCCTCATCGGTGCGCCACCAGCGACGCCATGCCTCTGGCTCGCCTTTGGCTTTGGCCCATTCCTCGGTTGCGGCGATATATTCGATCGGCGCATCGAACCAGACATAGAAGACTTTGGTCTCGAAGCCCTCGCGGATCGAACCGTCAGGGTTGGTGACAGGCACGCCCCATGAGAGGTCCCGTGTGATGGCGCGGTCGCGCAGGCCTTCGTCGAGCCATTTCAGCGCGATGGAGCGGGCCAGCGGCGGCCAGTCGGTCGAGGCTTCGATCCAGGCCTGAATACGCTCCTGCATCTGCGACTGCAGCAGGAAAAGATGGCGCGTCTCACGCACTTCGACATTCCGTGAGCCGGAGACAGCAGAGTATGGATTGATGAGATCAACCGGGTCGAGCAGGCGTCCGCAATTATCGCACTGGTCGCCGCGCGCTTTCTCGAATTCGCAGTGCGGGCAGGTGCCCTCGACATAGCGGTCAGGCAGGAAACGCTCATCATCGATCGAATAGACCTGCCGCATGGTGCGCTCTTCGATGAGGCCGTTTGCCTCCAGCACGTGCGCGAAATGCTGGGTGAGCGCGGCGTTTTCGGCGCTGCAGGAGCGGCCAAAGTGATCATAGGAGAGCAGGAAATCCTCACCCGCTTTTTTCTGGATCTCATGCTGCTCATCGACATACTGGCGAACCGGCACATTCGCGGCTTGGGCGGCGAGTTCTGCAGGTGTGCCGTGCTCGTCGGTCGCACAGATATAGAGAACGTCATGACCGCGCAGGCGCTGGAACCGCGAATACACGTCTGCCGGCAGCATGGACCCGGCAAGATTGCCGAGGTGTTTGACCCCGTTGATATAGGGCAGGGCAGAGGTGACCAGAATTCTGCGGGGGGCGGACTTCGTCATTATGGCTTCCGTCATTCTCGATTTGGGCGCATCTTCCTCGGCGCCAAGCTGTGAGGGGGCACTCTTAGGCGCGGCGAACAAAAAATGAAACGGGTTTAGGAGGAAACAATGCCACGTCTTGCAGGCATCAATCTGGTGGGCGTCCTGGTCTCAGCCATCGTCATCTATTTTATAGGCTTTCTTTGGTACGGGCTGTTCTTTGCCGAAGTTTACATGAATGCGCAGGGCATTTTCATCAATGAAGCGCGCGACGCGATGAACTTCCTGACGGCAAGCGGCATCGCGACCGAGCGTCAGGAGGATGCCAATCCAATGTGGATGCTGGGCGGCTTTCTGGTGCCTGTCGTGCTGTCCTTCGGGCTGGCCTGGCTGATGCGCAGAGGCAGCGTCGCGGGCCTTGGGGCTGCGATATCGTTCGGCCTGAAACTGTCGCTGCTGATCGGCATCCCGCTTATGGCGTATGACTTCTTCTATACGCCCTGGCATTCGACCGGCGGCTTGCTGGTCGATCTATCGCACACTGTGGTGACCTTCGTCGCCGGGTGCGCGGTACTGTCGAAACTGGACTGAGGACAAGAAAAGCCCCGGCATGTTCTGCAATGCCGGGGCCTATGGCCATGGTTAATGCGCGTTGCGCCTAGCTAACCCTGGCCGGAATGGTCTGAAGCTCGATGTCCACCGTTCGGGACATCACTGAGTTACCGAGATCGGTGTCGATCGCGACGTCGGAGGCGCGGATTCCCTGAGCGAGAAGCTCATTCATCACACTGTTGCGCCGGTCTTCGGCGAGGCCGACCACGGGTGCCTCGCTTGAGCTGTCGCCCGCAATGGCGGTGGCGTTGAGGCGCTGGACCGAACAGCCTGCCAGCTGCTCGCTGATCTGACCGATCGCGTCGCGCGCAAAAGGTGTGAGGGTGGCGGTGCCGGGCTCAAAATAGATTTTCAGGCGAACAAGGTCGCAGCCGGACGGCTGCGGAGCATAGTAAGGCTCTGACGGCGGCGGGGTGCGCGCCTCGTCTGCAAAGGCGGGACCGGCGGCGAGCGCGAGGCCCATCATGCAGGGCAGGATATGACGTTTCATCTCAGTGCTCCTTGCTGTAACACTGATTAGGCAACGCCTTTGCGGTGATTTGGTGCCCAAAAACGTTAAAATCCGGCGCTGCGATGACCTTGCAAAGGAATCTTGCCCCGCCCAGCGGCACGGCGTAAAGGGCAGGGGTTGCCGGTATAGCTCAGCTGGTAGAGCACCTGATTTGTAATCAGGGGGTCGGGGGTTCAAGTCCCTCTGCCGGCACCACTCTCCAACCCGTGCGTTTGTGTGTGACTGCAGTTCCTGTTGCGAAAACGTCATGTGCGGCGTTTAGGAGGCGCGGTCGACGAAATGTATTGCGTGCGGAGGATTTCATGCGGTTAGGTCTGGTGTTCGGTCTGGTATTGCTGGCCGGTTGCGGTGCGAAGGTTCCGGAGATCAAGTCACCCACCCCGGTTCTGCCCGAAGCGGAGGCGCCAACTGTCTTCACGCGGGCCTACAGCCTCACTGAATCCCCCGATGGCATGATCCGCGTCTTCGCGAAGGAGGCGCGCGACGACACCTATCTCTTCGAGATGCGCAAGCAGGCCGATGGTAGCTGGTCTGAGCCATCGAAGCTCGAGTTTCCATCGCGCAAGAAGCTGACCACGCCGTCCTTCAGTCATTCTGACGGAATGCTCTACTACGCATCTGACGAAGATATCTTCGAGCGCGGCCAGCGCGACGCCAACATCTGGCGCGTGGCGCCAGGCGAAGACGGCTGGGGTGAACCTGAACCGCTTCCCGCTTCCGTCAATTCCGGCGCTGATCAGCTGAACCCTGCAATGGATAGCCAGGGTCGGCTCTATTTCACTGACAATGGCTATGACAGCAAAGGCAGCCACGACATGTTCGAGGCGAGCTTTGACGAGTCGGCAGGCGAATGGACCGTCTCTGCCATGCCTGACGCCTTCAACACGTTCCGGGCCGAGGCTCACCTCGCCGTTACCCCTGATGGCGGGCGTATCTTCTTCTATAGTGCGCGCACGCCGAAGCTCGGCAGTGTCGACATCTGGACGGCCGAGCGCGGCGCCGATGGGGTTTGGGGTGCGCCGCAAAATCTTGGTGAGCCGGTGAATACGCCCGGCATCGATTTCGGCGCCGGAATGTCGGGGGACGGATCAATCCTGTTTTTCTCTCGTGAGGGAGAGCTGATGATGATCTCACTAGATGCCGCGCTTGCGGGCGTCGGGACGGTTGAAGGCGGCGCGCCTTCAACGGATGCTGCAGATTAGCGCCGCGCCCGAAAGTCTCCCCCGTTCCAGAGCCAAATCTGTGGACAATCCAGACTGGGCCGCCTCGTGCGGCCCTTTTTGTTATGTGGGTAAAGAGATTTTGAAGTGCTTGCGGACGTCGCTTGGCGACATGGGTAGTCGAGATAAAGCCCCGAGCGCCTGCTTTTCGATAGGTATTCTATCGAAGCAAGAGCGAGCGTGTTCGAATATGAGCGAATACATGAGTATTCTGTATTTATTCGTGTGTGTCACGTCCGTGACAGTCGTGTGAAGCTTTTGTGATGTCGCATTACTGTCTTTGAGGTGTGTCATAGCGCCCCCGAGATCGGGAGTCGGCAGGGGCTGAGTTTCCGATCCACGTGATTGAACTCAGTTAACCCTGAAGGGGGCTTCTTATGAAAAAGGCGAACACCTTGCGTCTGGCTTTCACGACGAGCGTTCTCGCGCTCGCCGTTGCGGCCTGTTCGGACACCAGCATTTCTTCACCTGGCGCTCCGGCCGTTCCTCCACCACCTCCGCCGCCAACTTCGCCGCCCCCACCACCTCCGCCATCTTCCACCATCCAGCTTGTTCCAGCTGCTGGCTGCCCGACCGGCACGACTTCAATCACGCTGCCAGCGATCGCCTCTGAGGGCTTCTCCAGCATGGACGTGTGCGCCATTGGCGACGCAGCTGGCTCGAACACCACGATCACCCAGGATGTGAACATCCCGGCCGGCGTCGCTGTCGCTATCCGCGGCGCTGTGTTCATCGGTGAAGACGGTGGCACCTCTGCAACCCTGACCATCGGTGAAGGCGCGCGCCTCTTCGGTGCTGCTGTCGACGGCACGGGCGACGGCTCCGACGACTACATCGTCATCAACCGTGGTTCGCAGATCGATGTGAACGGCACAGAGACCGGCGTCGTCCGCATGACGGCCCGCGCGGCCATCAACGATGAGGAAGTCGGCTCCAGCCTGATCGACAATTCGACCAACGCACAGTGGGGTGGCCTGATCATCAACGGTTCTGCGCCGATCAACGCCTGTATCGACTCCACCGCGACCGGTGGCACGGCAAGCTGTGAGAAGTCTGGCGAAGGCGCTTCGGGCCTCTTCGGCGGCGCTGACGCCGACGACGACTCCGGTGAGATCAACTATCTCAGCGTCGAGTTCGCAGGCGCACGCCTGACCAATGAAGACGAGCTCAACGGCATTGCCTTCCAAGGTGTTGGCAACGCAACCGAAGTCTCCCACGTCCAGGTCCACAACAACCTCGATGACGGCATCGAATGGTTCGGTGGCACCGTGAACGCACGCTACGTCGTAGTGACGGGCGCTGGCGACGATTCGCTGGACTGGACCGATGGCTGGCAGGGCAACCTGCAATACGCGGTCGTCTACTCTGACGTGCCATCTTCTGGCGACCCGCGCGGCATCGAGGCCGACAACCGCGACGGCGACAATGACAAGACGCCATTCTCGGCGCCGAACCTGTCAAACTTCACGCTCATCGGCACCCAGGGCAATCAGGCAGGTATCCTGCTTCGCCGTGGTACCCGCGGTACCGTGGTCAACGGCATCGTTTCGGGCGGCTTCACGCCAGGCCTCGATATCGATAGCGGCCAGACTTACACCAACCTGAACGATGGCACGCTGACCGTTGCTTCGCTCTTCATTGATGCAGCCCAGACGCTCGCAACCGATAGCGATGACGGCCCGCTGCCAGCATACGCTGCAGCCAACAATATCCGTGGCGGCGAGAACTCCCTGCAGAACCGGTTCTTCCCGGGCACGCAGGAGCAGAACGTTCCGCGTTCGAACGCGCTGAATGGCAATGCCTTCTTCGACAACGTCAACTATGTCGGCGCGTTTTCTGCCAATGAGACGGTCTCCAACAACTGGGCGAATTTCGCCAAGACCGGCACGCTGTTCGCGCCAGTTGGTTGCCCGACCGGCACGACTGAGAGTGGCACGCTTGACGGCAAGACGCTCTGTCTGGTCCCGGGCGGTAACCTGACCTCGAACCTCACCCTCTCCAATGGCGACCAGCTCATCTATGAGCTCGACGGTGTTGTGGGTGTCGGTGTCGACCTTGGTCCAGACCCTGCTTCGCCAGTGCCGGGCGGCGTCTCCGCAACGCTCACCATCGAGCCGGGTGTTACGGTTGTCGGTGCTGACGCCGACGCGTACCTCATCGTTCGCCGCGGTTCGCGCCTTGTGACCAACGGCACGGCAAACGCGCCTGTGGTGTTCACCGCGAAGAGCGCGATTGAAAACCCATCCACGATCGAAGCGTCCACCAAGGGTATCTGGGGCGGTATCGTCATCAATGGCCGCGCGCCGATCAACGCCTGTATCGACGCTGGCGCAACCGGCGGCACGGTCAGCTGTGAGAAGTCCGGTGAAGGTGCCTCTGGCCTCTTCGGCGGCGCCACCGCAAACGATGACAGCGGCCGTCTTCGCTACACCCGCGTCCAGTATGCCGGTACCCGCCTCACCAATGAAGACGAGCTCAACGGCATCGCCTTCCAGGGCGTCGGCAGCGGCACGGAAGTCAGCTATGTTCAGGTTGCCAACAACCTTGACGATGGCATCGAATGGTTCGGCGGCACGGTCTCTGCTGACCACGTGGTCGTGACCGGTGTCGGCGACGACTCCCTCGACTGGACCGATGGCTGGACGGGCTCCGTGCAGTACGCGATCGTCTATCCGGGCGTCTCGCCAGACATGTCGGGTGACCCGCGCGGCATCGAAGCTGACAACCGTGACGGCGACAATGACAAGACGCCATTCTCGGCGCCGAACCTGTCGAACTTCACGCTGATCAATTCCGGTGACGCAGCCACCCAGCAGGGTGTCCTCCTTCGCCGGGGTACGCGCGGCGTGATCGCTAACGGCATCATCGCTGACTGGTCAGTTGGCCTCGATGTCGACAGCTCACAGACCTACACCAACTTCGGTGACGGTACGCTGCGCATCAAGTCGCTCTTCCTCGACAATGCCGAGAACTTCGCGACCGATAGCGACCGCCCAGGTGGCACGAACGAAGGCACGCCTGCTTTCGCAGCTGGCGACAACATCGTCACCGGCACCAACAGCCTCAGCGGCTTCACCTTCGTGCCGAACGCAACCGGTGTCGTGCCGGGCAGCGCAGAGCTTGGTGTGACGCCGTTCGCAGTCGGCGGGATCGGCAACCTCCAGACCACCACGCACATCGGTGCCGTTGCGAACGCAAACGACACCTGGTTCCGCGGCTGGACGGTCGACATCACGGGTGCCGAAACCACCAACTAGGTTCAATCCAAAGTTCGGGGCAGGGCAGTTTTCCTTCAAAAAGGGCTGCCCTGCCTCATCACATTCTGTCGCACATTCGAGAGGGGAGCCTCTCAGCCCGAGGGGGAAGTCATGAATAAACCCGCTAATTACCTGCGCTTCGCACTGCTGGCCGGTGCTTCCGCAGCGTGTCTCGCTTCCGTTTCGGTCGCGCAGGACACCACCGCCCAGGACACGACTGCAAACGAAGAGTCCGCTGAAGAGCTTCGCCAGCAAAGCGTCGTCGTTCGCGGCCAGTTCATTCCGGATGAGAAGCGCTCGACCTCTGAGGTGTCGAGCCTCATCGACGCCGGCGATTTTCAGGTGACCGGTGATAGCGACGCAGCCGCAGCGCTTGCGCGTGTCGCAGGTATCTCAACCGCGCAGGACCGCTTCGTCTATGTTCGCGGTCTCAATGAGCGCTATTCCAGCGCCACGCTGAACGGCTCACCTCTGCCGAGCCCTGAGCCGCTGCGCCGCGTGGCTCCGCTCGATCTCTTCCCGACCTCTGTGCTCGAAAGCATCCTGGTCCAGAAAACATTCTCGCCGCAGCTGCCGGGTGAATTTGGCGGCGGTCTCGTCGACATCCGCACCAAGGCGGTTCCGGACGAAGCTTTCTTCGAGATCTCTGCTTCGGTGTCCGGTGACACTGAAACAACCTTCCAGGACGGTCTTCTCTATGATGGCACCGACCAGGACTTCCTCGGCCTCTCCGGATCCGAGCGCGACATGCCGACCATTCCGGAAACCGGCGTCGATGCAGATTTCGCCCGCGCCCTGACGGACAATTCAAGCCTCCTTATCATTCAGGAAGGCACGGTTCCGGCTGATGTCGGTTTCAGCCTGTCTGGCGGTAACCGCTATGACCTGAACCAGGACATCTCCATGGGTGTTCTCGTGGCAGCGTCCTACTCGAATGCATGGCGCACGCGCCAGGGCACGCGCGGCTTTGCCGACAGCGCAGGCACCGGCCTTTCCGAGCGTTTCAACTATGACTTCTATTCGACGGAAAACTCCGTCGATGTGAACGGGTTCGCAACGATCGGCTTTGACCTATACGACAATCACGAGGTCAAGGGCACGGCGCTCATCGTGCGGTCGTCAGACAAGGAAGCACGCACCGTTCAGGGCGTCGACTTCGACGACAACTTTGAGCGCGATGATGCGATCGAATGGTTCGAGCGCCAGCTCTGGACCACGCAGCTCGCCGGTGAGCACTACTTCCCGGGCCTCATGGACCTGAAAGTCGAGTGGCGCGCGTCCTATTCCGAAGCGCTTCGCGATGCGCCGTACCAGTTCAACATCCTGTATCAGGATTCCGGCAACGGCCTGCAGACCCTGTCGAACGCAGCTGACACGACCTTCGGCTTCAGCCGCATCGATGACAGCTCACGCGACCTTGGTATCGACTTCGAGCTTCCGCTGACCTTTGGCGGCAGCGATTGTAACTTCTTCTGCGAAACCGACCTTCGCGCCGGCTATGCCTATGTCGAGAATGACCGGACCGCGACCTCGCGCCTGTTCGCGATCGAAGGCCTGCCAACCTCCAGCACGCGTATCGATTACCTGTTCAATGCGCTCGCAGGCACAGGCGAACTTGATGTCAGCTCCATCGGCGGCTCCGCCTTCCCGGAGCGCTATCAGGCAACGCTTGAAGTCGATGCCGGCTATGTCGGTCTCGACACGCAGATCACGCCGTACGTGCGCGGCGCTATCGGTGCCCGTTATGAGCGCGCGATTGAGGTCGTCGACACGCTGGTCATCGGTGCAGATCCATCAACCAACTTCGTTGAGGCCTGTATCGAACGCCAGCCCGACAGCAGCTGTGAGCACACCGAAGACGTGCTGCCGGCGGCAACCATTACCTGGAACCCGTTTGATGACCTTCAGGTCCGCGCTGGTTATTCCGAAACGCTGACTCGCCCGCAATTTCGCGAGCTGGCACCGACGGAATTCCTCAACACTGAAACCGATGTGAACTTCCTCGGTAACCCGTTCCTCGTGAACGCCGAAATCAAGAACTATGACATTCGCGGCGAATACTATTTCGGCAGGGACCAGTTCCTGACGCTCGGCGTCTTCTACAAGGACATGACGCGCCCGATCGAGGAGATCAACCAGCGCACCGGTGACACGCCGAAGACGACCTTTATCAACGTGCCAAGTGCAGAGCTCTACGGCGCCGAGATCGAGTATGAGCAGCGCCTGCCGCTGTTCGACCAGTTCGGCTGGGACTTCTTCCGCGACCGCGACCTGACGGTGAAGGCCAACTACACCTGGTCTGACTCCGAAGTGTCGGCTGGCCGCAACCCGAACGACCTCGGCCTGACCAGCGCAGAGTTCTGTGCCCGGTTCGAAGATGAGTGCGTTGTCACCAACCAGCAGCCGCTTGACCCGGAGCCGTTCCTGCTGCCGGGCGCCGGCCTCATTGAGGATGGCCGCCAGCTTCAGGGCCAGTCAGAGCATCTCGCCAACTTCCAGCTCATCTATGAAGATGTCGACGCAATGCGTGAAGTCAGCCTTCTGGTGAACTATGCAAGTGAGCGGATCCGTTCTGGCGAGGCGCTTGCGCTCAACATTCCGGCGATCATCGAAGAGCCGCCGGTCACCGTCGATATCGTCTGGAACCAGGGCTTCATGGCCTGGGGCGGTGAGTATGAGTTCTCGGTCAAGGTCGAGAACCTGTTCGGCGACTCCTATGAAGCCTACCAGACCGCTGGCGGCGACCGCGTGGATGTCGATGTCTATGACCTCGGCACGTCCATCGGCTTTGGCCTGAAGCGCCGCTTCTAGACTGTACGTGTGAGCTGCGCAGCACCCGCGCAGGCTTTCAACACGTACCAGTTGAGATATACGGGAACGGGGGCAGGTTGATCCTGCCCCCGGACCATTGAGGGATGGTATGGATTTACAGGGACGATTTTCGCTGCCGGACAATGCCGGACGCCTGCTCGATGGCGTGCGCACCGTGCTGCAATTCGTCCTCGTCATCGTGATGGCCATGCTGGTCGCGCGCATTGGCTGGCTGCTCATAGCGCCATCGGATGCGGTGTCGTCGCTGACGGTGCGGCCGCTGCCCGCGCCGATCCAGCAGGTGACGCGGTCCAATGTTCGCGGCGATCTTTCCCTTCTGATGACAACCAACCCGTTCGTCTCATCCGGCCGCGCGCCAAGCGCCGTGCCAGACGCGCCAGAGACGACGCTGAACCTCAAGTTAGCAGCCATCTTCATGTCGACCGACCCGGCTGCGGATTCGGCGACGATCGTGACGCCCGACAATCGCTCCCAGCGCTTCCAGCCGGGCGATGAGATCATTCCGGGCACAGAACTTGTGCGAGTCCTCAGCGACCGGGTCATCATCTCGCGCAATGGCACTGATGAGACACTCATGCGCGGTGGCCGCGAAGCAGGCCTGTCCGTCATTGGCGATGCCGCTGAAGTTGCCGGAGAGCCTTCCACGACGGTTGCCGCGCGTACCCCCTTGTTTGAACCGGGCGTCAGTGCGCGGACACTGCTCGCCAGCCTCAATCCGGCCGCGGACATGTCCAATGGCGTGGTCGAGGCCTTCGTCCTGCAGCCGCGCAATAGCCCGGACCTCATGCAACAGGCCGGGCTCCAGCCGGGCGACCGCCTGATCCGTATTAACCAGAAACCTGTCCGCGACCTCGACACTGCAGCCCTCGCTGCGGAATTGAGTTCGGCGCAGACTGTCAGTGTGACAGTGTTGCGGGGCGGGGCGACACAAGATCTCGACATTCGTTTCGAGGAGGGATGACGTCATGAAGAAACTCCTCGCGGCCATTGCCGTGCTCGGGCTCGGCGTGCAGCTGATGCCAGCAGACGCGCAGGGCGGGCGCCACGTGCTAAGCCTTGATGATGTCGAGATCACCGCGCTGATCGACGATGTCGCGACGATCACCGGCTACACCTTCATCCTGCACCCGGATGTCGGGCGCACGCGTGTGACCGTCCTGTCGCAAACCCCGATGACGACGAACGAGGTGTTCGAGGTTTTCCTCTCCACCCTGCGCGTCAATGGCTTTGCAGCCATTCCGGCGGGGCGCGGCGTCTACCGCGTGGTGCCAGAGGCGCTTGCGGTTGGTGAGGCAGGTGGTCCGGCGAGCGGGCCCAACGCTTTCGTTACGCAGGTCTTCTCTCTCGACAGTTTTGGCGCCGTTGAAGTGGCGCAGATGCTGAAACCGATCATCGACGCGCAAGGCCAGGTGGTCGCGAATGCGCGGTCCAACTCTGTCGTGGTCGTCGATTATGCCTCGAACATGCCGCGCATCCGTGAAGTCATTCAGTCGCTCGACAGCGCTGACCGGTCAGAGCTGCGGACCATATCCCTGAAAAGTGTCCCCGCGCGTGAGATGGAGACGATCCTCGTCAATCTTCTCGGCACGCAGGACGGTAATGTCCGCGAGAACTTTGAAGTGACGGCCTCGCAGACCAGCAACTCGGTCATCATCCGCGGCGACGCACCGACGGTCGCACGCGCCGTACAGGTCGCAACAGAACTCGACGCCGCAGAGCCGACGCGTGACAATATCCGTGTCATTTCTCTCAACAATGCGACCGCGGAAGAGATCGCGCCCGTTCTGGAATCGCTTGCCGCGACGATGGCAGACCAGCGTGGCCCGGCAGAGAATGCGGCCCCACCGGCAACGATCGCTGCGCATATAGAGTCGAACTCCCTCGTTATCAGCGCAACGCCGGACACGCTTCTGGCGATGGAGCGCGTTGTTGATGCGCTCGATCAGCGCCGCGCGCAGGTCCTTGTTGAGGCGATCATTGTCGAGATGTCGGACGACACCGCCCGCGAACTTGGTGTGCAGTTCCTGCTGTCCGGCACGGGCGACAGCTCCACGCCGTTTGCCTCGACGAATTTCTCCCGCTCCGCGCCGAACCTGCTGGCGCTGGCGGGTGCGATCATCGACCCTGATATTGGCGGCGGCGACGGCGGCAACCAGTTCACCAATGCGGCGATCAATTCGCTGCTGGGCGTCAATGGCAGCGTTCTCGGCATCGGCGGGCAGGATGGCGACACGCTGTTTGGCGCAATCATCAATGCGGTTGAGCAGGACACAAATTCGCGTGTTCTTTCAAAGCCCTTCAACATGACCCTTGATAATGGGACGTCATCGCTCCTCGTCGGTCAGGACGTGCCGCTGACCTCTGGTGAAGTTCTGGGCAATGACAATTCCAACCCGTTCCGCACCGTCCAGCGAGAGCAGGTTGGCGTAAAACTCGAAGTCACGCCGCGCATCTCTTCCGACAGTACAATCCGTCTCGATATCTATCAGGAAGTCTCCAGCGTCGATGATTTCATCGGCGGCGGCTTTTCCCCCGACATCATTCTGAACACGCGCGAGTTCCGCACCAGCCTTCTGGCCGATGACGGTGAGATCATCGTGCTTGGCGGCCTGATCGAGCAGACGGACTCTACGGTCAATTCCAAGGTGCCATTCCTCGGCGACATTCCGGTTGCCGGGAACCTGTTCAAGTCTGAAGGGCGCTCCAATACCCGCACCAATCTGATGATCTTCATCAAGCCGACCATCGTGCGCAGCCGGGGCGACGCCCAGACCGTCACCGCGCGCAATTACAATTACATCCGCGCGCAGGAGCTGCTGCGGGCGCAGGAGGGCGAGATCACCCTCGATACCTTCCTTGATGAAGTGCTCGGGCCCCCAGAGACGAGCGAATAGACCGGCGGCAGGCTTGCTGCCTGCAGATTGAGTAGAGATGAGCGAGACATCGACCGAAACCCGAAGCCTGACCTATGCCTTTGCAAAGGACAAAGGCCTCGTGGTCATGGGCGAAGAGGACGGCGCGATCAGCCTCGGCGTGCGGGCGGGCGTAGACCCGATGGCCATCATCGAAGCGCGCCGGGCGCTCGGCCGTCCGCTGCGTTTCACCTCGCTCGATGCAGGGCGTTTCGAGCGCGAGCTCTCAGAAGCCTATGCCCGCAGCGCTATCGAGAATGAGGAAGCCGACGCCATGGACAGCCATGGCGATCTCCATTCCCTGATCGATGATATTCCACAGACGGCGGACCTGCTCGACGGCGATGATGACGCGCCGGTCGTGCGCCTGATCAACGGTCTCATCTATGAAGCCGTCAAACGCCGTGCGTCGGACGTCCATATTGAGCCGCACGAGGACAATCTTTCGGTCCGCTACCGCATCGATGGTGTCCTGCAGGAAGTTCTGACCCCGTCGCGCAAACTAGCCGCGCCGCTGACCAGCCGCGTGAAAGTCATGGCCCGTCTCGACATCGCAGAGAAACGCATCCCGCAGGATGGCCGTATCTCGCTTTCCATTGGTGGGCGGTCCATCGACGTGCGCGTCTCAACGCTTCCATCGCGCTATGGCGAGCGGGTGACGATGCGCCTTCTCGATACGCGCAACGCACTGTTGGGCCTCGATGAGCTTGGCATGGATCCGGAGACGCTCGCCCGCTTCAGAACGGTCCTTGCCCAGCCAAACGGCATCACGCTCGTCACCGGGCCGACCGGCTCCGGCAAGACGAGCACGCTCTATTCGGCGCTGTCGGTCCTGAATAATGGCCAGCGCAATGTCATGACGCTGGAAGACCCGATCGAGTACGGCCTCGAAGGCATCAGCCAGACGCAGATGCACCACAAGGTCGGTCTGACCTTTGCCGCGACGCTACGCGCAATCCTTCGCCACGACCCAGATGTCGTCATGGTAGGGGAGGTTCGCGACCTCGAGACGGCCAAGGTCGCGTTCGAGTTCTCGTCCACGGGCCGTCCGGTCCTCTCGACTGTGCACACCAACTCGTCGGTGGGCGCGATCCAGCGCCTGCGCGATATGGGGATCGAGCCCTATGTGCTCGCCGCCACGATGCGCGCCGTCCTGGCCCAGCGCCTCGTCCGCAAGCTGTGCGATACCTGCAAGACCCCGCATGAGGCGACGCCCGAAGAAAAGGCGATGTTCGCGATCCCGGCAGACGAGGCGCACACTTTCTACCGTCCGAGCGGCTGCATGGCTTGCGCCCAAACGGGCTATCAGGGGCGTCTCGGTGTCTACGAACTCCTGCTGGTTGATCAGGAGATGCGCCGCCTCATCCGCGAGGACGTGTCCGAGGACGAGCTGGAAGCGCGTGCCTTCGCTGACCATGACACGCTGTTCCGCAATGCGGCGCGTTATGTCACGACCGGCCAGACCAGCGTTGAGGAAGTCCTGCGGGTCTGCCGCAAGGATGAGGACGCCTGATCATGGCTGTCTTTGACTATCAGGCGATCGGAACGGACGGGAAGAAGACGCGCGGCGTCATTACCGCCGACTCGGCGCGCGCGGCCCGCAAGGAACTGCGGCTGCGCCAGCTCTCTCCGCTCTCGATTGCTGAAAGCCGGAAGGTCCGTGAAGGCACGTCAGCGACGGGCCATGACCAGAAACTCGCAGGTAGTGACCTTGTCATCGCGACGCGCCAGCTGGCGCTTCTGGTCAAAGCGGGAACGCCAGTTGAGGAAGCCATCGGCTCCGTCGCGGCGGAGGCTGAAAAGCCCGCCACGCGCAAGGTCTTCCTCGGCGTACGCTCCTCCATCACCGATGGTCATTCTGTGCCCGAAGCGTTGAACACCGCGCCGAAAGCCTTTCCGCCTTTCTACCGCGCTGTCGTGTCGGCAGGGCAGTCGTCAGGCCGGCTGGACGAGGTGCTGGAGCGTCTTGCCGTCCACCTCGAAAAGTCGCGCAAGATGCGCAACAAGATCCTGTCGGCGCTGATCTATCCCATTGTTCTCGGTGTCATCGCGCTGATCGTCGTGACGCTTCTCATGGTCTTCGTCGTTCCCGCCATCGTCGAGCAGTTCGACACGCTGGGGCAGGACCTTCCCTGGCTCACCGAAGCCGTCATTGGCGTCTCGAATTTTCTCCGCCAGTGGGGGATCGTCGTTCTTCTCCTTCTCATTGCTGGCGTGTGGGGCCTGCGGCGCCTCTTTCGTCAGCCAAATGTGGCTGAAGCACGTGACCGGTTCATTCTGTCTCTGCCCATCATCGGGCGGCTGTCGCGCGGCGTCTCCGCCGCTGCTTTCGCACGCACATTCGCGACGCTTTCTGCGTCTGGTTCGCCGGTGCCAGATTGCCTGAGCGCAGCGCGCGGCGCGATGTCGAACGCCGTGTTCCGGAAAGCAACCTTGTCAGTAAGACGCCGCGTAGAGGAGGGCACCGGCCTTGCCCGCGCCATGCGCGCCGAGCGCGTCTTCCCGCCAATCCTCCTACACATGGTCGCGAGCGGCGAACGCGGCGGCGACCTTGCCGGCATGATGGAACGCGCGGCCGACTATCTTGAGGATGAGTTCGACAACGCCTCGACCGTCGCACTCGGCCTGCTGGAGCCGATCATGATCGTGATCCTGGCGGGCATCGTCGCGCTGATCGTCCTCTCCATCATGCTGCCCATTCTTCAGATCAACCAGCTGGCCATCGGCTAGCGCCAACGGAGACAAAACTCATGTTCGCGAGAAAACACCGTCAGGCACGCTCAAAGCCAAAATCGAAAGAAGCTGGCTTCACACTGACCGAGATCATGGTCGTCGTCTTCATCATCGGCCTTCTGTCGACCGTTGTCCTGATCAATGTGCTCGGCGCCCGCACCGACGCGCAGGTGAAGACCGCGCGTACCAATATCACGGCGCTCACTAATGCGCTCGAGCAGTACAGCCTCGACATGTACGACTATCCGACCCAGCAGCAGGGCCTCGATGCCCTGGTGAACGAGCCGGACGGGGCGAGCGCTGCGGGCACTTACCGCACTGGTGGGTACGTCAATTCCATCCCGCTCGACCCATGGGGCCGCCCATTTGTCTATGAGCGCCCCGGCGACAAGTCTGGCCGTGCCTATGACCTCTATTCGCTCGGCGCGGATGGCCAGGAAGGCGGCGAAGACGAGAACGCAGACATCGGAAACTGGAGCTAGCGCTTGCTGGCACCGCGCGCTCACCTGATCCGGCGCGATGCCGGGATGACGCTGGTCGAAGTGATGATGGTGATCTTCATCATCGGCCTTGCGACCACTGTCGCGGTCATGACACTACCGCCGCGTGAGCGGCCAGAGGCACGTGTGCTGCGCGAGGTTGAAGCCGCGCTGATGCAGGCGCAGGACCGCGCCGTCCTGACGGGCGAAGTGATCGGACTGCAACAGACCGAAACTGGCTTCGAACTGCTCAGCTGGACGGGCGAAGAATGGCTTCCTCTTCAGGGCGGCGCACTTCGTTTGCCCGAGGGTGTCGCTGTCGAAATCCTGCCGCCTGAGGACCAGCGCAGGGCAGGGCAAGCTGCGCCGGAACGTATCGTCTTCAATCCGCTAGGACGTGCTGAACCGGTTACGCTCGGCGTCAGCTGGCAGGGCTGGTCGGAGCGTGTCGAGCTCAACCCTGACGGAGAGGTCGCCAATGACGCGGACCTCTAAATTCCAAACAAAGCGCCAGCAGGGCTTCAGCCTTGTCGAGACGGTTGCCGCGCTCGGTATCCTGTCGCTGGCTGCGATCCCGCTGATGCAGCTTGCCACGAACGCCGTCCAGAACACTGGCCGCCTCGAGGCGCGCCTGCTTGCCCGCACGACCGCAGAGAACGCACTCACGCGTGCGGTCTCAAGCCGTGAACCGATAGAGCTTGGCCTGTCAGAGGGCACCGAAGTGCAGATGGGGCGGCCTTTTGAATGGGACCTTATCGTCTATCCGACAGACCGCCAGACGCTGTTCCGCTTTGAGGTGAATGTGCGCGAGGAAGGGCGCGAGCAAGTCCTCGCCCGGCTCATGACGTTGAAGGCTGTTCCGGCGCAGGTAACGACCCCGGATACACCGGAAGACGAGGGGGGCGAGGAATGACCCAACGCCTCACATCCTCTCAGTCAGGCTTCACGCTGGTCGAAACGCTGGTGGCGCTGCTGATCCTCTCCATCATGGCGGTGGCGGGGGGCAGCATGCTGCTCGGCGCGACGAGCGCGGGCAAACAGGTCCGTGAGCGCGAAGCCTATATCCGCTCGCTCGACATGGCGCAGGCCTATATCCGCGGTGACCTTGAGGCGGCGACACCACGCGCGGCCGAGAGCGCAAGCGGCCGAGGTGGGCCGATGGGGCTTACAGGCGGCGAAACCTCGCAGACGGACGCGCTGATCAGCTTTGTCCGCAATGGCTGGATCAATCCGGAGCAGGCAGAGGCGCGCTCTGGCCTTCAATACATCCGCTACGAGCTGACCCCCGATGGCGAGCTTGTCCGTATCGCGGCGCTGCGGCCAGACCCGATTGAGGCAACGCCGACCGCCCGGCAGGTCCTGCTGACGGGTATTGAGACTGTGAACCTCACCTTCTGGCGCGGTGATGAGATGTCGCTATATTGGGAAAGCGCGGCAGGCGGCGCCAGCACAGGGCTTCCGGACCGGATCGACATGGAAATCCGCTTCGATGACCAGAGGACCCTCCTCATTTCCAGCCTCGCGGGCGGGGTGGGTACATGAACCACCACGCAAGGAAATCCGAAGAGGGCGTGGCCCTTGTCACCGTGCTGATGATCGTCGCGGCCATGTCTGCCGTGGCCGTGACGCTCAGCGCCGCCGTCATGTCGGCAACGACCCGAGCGCGCACCATCGACGCCGCCAGTCAGGCCGACTGGCTCGCGCTAGCCTCTGAGGAGGTCGGCCGTGCCCTGATCGAGGAGATGTTTACTGCCAGCGAAGGACACCTGTCCGCCGACATGCCGGGCTTTGCCGAGCCTGTGCGCTTTCCAATAGAGGGCGGCGAAATCACGATGCGCGCCAGCGACGGCGGCAATTGCTTCAATATAAACCGTCTCGGCACGGCTGCGGCACGCCCAGATGACGACGCCATAGGTGTGAGCGGCCCGAATGCCCCAGAGGACTATGAAAGCCTGCTGGAGCTTGCCGAGGTCGATGACCCAAATCTTACGGGCCTCGTCTACAGCGCGGCCGACTGGATCGATGCAGACCAGTCACCCGGGCTGAACGGGGCGGAGAATGCCTATTATGCCTCGCCGGGCCTCCAATACCGCACGCCGGGCACCCCGATGATCGACGTGTCAGAGCTTCGCGCCGTGCGCTACTACACGCCGGACGTGATGGAGACGCTGGAGCCGCTGGTCTGCGCGCTGCCGGGCACGGATGAGCCATCATTCAACATCAACACGCTGACCGGTGAACAGGCGCCGCTCCTGTCGCTGGCCTTCTCTGGTGCGCTGAGCGTCGAGGCGGCGAGAGACCTCATCTTCCAGCGGCCCGTCGGCGGCTGGCCGGACGTCGAGGCCTTTCTCGCTGAACCGGCTGTCCAGCAAATCTCGCCAGAGCTCCGGCGCAGCGACATGCTGTCGGTTCAATCTGAATATGTCCGCGTAGACGCCGCGATCGACTTTGCAGGCACGGGCCGCACAGTGGAAATCATGTATCGCCGTGATGGCGCCCAGCGTATCGAGACGATATGGCGGGAGCGTAAAGGATAGATCGTGGCCAATCTCTACATCCTCATGCCCGCCTCTGAGGCCGATGCCCCGCTTTTCGGGTGGCATACGAACGGCATCTGGCGCTTTGCTGAAACGGCGCCGGAAGACGCTGATGACTTCTTCCCGGTCGCGATTGTGCCGGGCACGGCCGTCACCCGCCACACGGTCCAGATTGCTGCTACGCGTCCTGCCGAAGTGCGTCAGGCAGCGCTCTATGCCGTTGAGGATGATGTGGCAGAGCCTGTTGACCGGCTTCATATCGCTGTCGGCCGTTCCGCTGAAGACGGCACGCGCGACGTGCTGGTGACCTCTGCGAGCGACATGGCTGGCTGGATGGCGTGGCTTTCAGCCAACCAGCTTGGCACTTGCGATGTCGTCTGCGCCCACAGCCTCATGCCGGAGGATGCCGACGCTTTCGAAGCGCCGGATGAGATCCTGTTGCGCCGGGATGGGCGTGCCTTTGCGGTCGATGCATCGATACCTGACGATGTCCTCCGCTTGCTGGCCCCAGCGCAGGGCAGGGTGCACGGCGCGGCGCTCGCGAGGCGGCTCGGGACCACACCTGCGGGCGAAGGCGCTCTCACCGGAGAGGCCTATCTCAAAACCCTGGCCGACGTTTACGAGACCGCTGAGCCCGGCTCGATCATCTCGCTTCGTCAGGGCGTCTATGCCCGTCGCCGCCGTATGGGTCTGGAAAGCGCCAGTCGCTGGCGATTCGTCGGGCTGCTCGCGGCTGCTACCGCTATACTTTGGCTGGCCAGCGTGGGCCTTGAAACCGCCGCCTATCGCAGTCAGGCAGACGCCTTGCGGACGCAGACGGTGGACCTGATCTCAACCGCCGTGCCGTCGTCCAACGGCAATGTCGACGCCGCGCTGACGCAGCTTCGCCAGACCCAGCGCATCGGCACCGCGTCCGTGCGCCCGACCATCGCGTCGGCTGCGCTATATCAGGCGCTGTCAGCGGCTGAGGGCGCCGAGATCCGCACGCTTCGCTATGACGCCGCCACGGGCCAGCTCACAGCGCTTGTGCTCATCTCCAACTATGCCGAGGCGGATGCCATTGCCGCACAGCTTGAAACAGCAGGGCTTGGCGTGACATTCGGCCAGGCGCGCCAGACCGGCGATCAGGTCCTCGCCGAGCTCACGATTGAGGGAGCCGCATCATGAAGAACTGGTGGACGGGGCTCACCCTTCGCGAACAGCTGCTGATCGGCGCAGCAGGCGCGCTGCTGGCGATCCTGATTGTCTGGTACGGCATTGTCTCGCCGCTTCTGACGGCGCGGGCGGATGCACGCCTCGATCGTGAGCGGGCCGCATCTGACCTGGCGCAGGTGGAGCGCCTTCTTGCGGTCCAGCGGGCGCAGATGCCGCTTTCGGCTGGCGTCACATCTGCGGGCCGCGCGCCTTATACCGGCGACGCGTTCAAGACCGAAGTCACGCGCGCCGCGCAAAGCGCGGGCCTTGCCATCTCGCGCCTGCAGGGCGGGGACGCGGGACGTTTCTCGCTTGTTTTCGAGCAAGCTGATGCGCGCCAACTATATTACTGGATGAACGAGGTGGAGAACCGCCTCGGTGGACGGATTGAGCGTATGAGCATTGACCAGTCTTCGGGCGAGCGTGTGCGCGCGACCATCGATGTCGTGGCAGGGGGCTGAGCAGAGATGCGCGTCTTTCTGATCATTGCCGCCCTTGTCGCGCTGATCTGGGCAGGGGCATCGCAAATTCCGCTCGGCTTTGCGCTTCGCCAGCTTCCGCTGAATGCCATGGGCGTGAACTGGACCCAGTCTGAGGGCACCATCTGGAATGGCCGCATAATGGGCGTCTACCTGAATGGCCAGCCGGTCGGCGACATTGATGTCGCGCTGCAGCCAGCCTCGCTCATCACCCTGCAGCCGAAAGTCGATTTCCAGTGGGGCGGTGCAGGTGGACGCGGCGCCGGGACCGTCGGCATCAGCGGCGATACGGTCAGCGCCTCCAATCTGCGGATCGAGCAACGGATCTCCGCCATGGAGAGCCTTTCGCCGGAAGTGCGCGCTGTTGGCGGCGTCTTCCGCCTCTCGCAGGGTGCGCTTCGTATCGAGGGCAATCGCTGCACGTCCGCGACCGGGCGACTGAGTTCAGACACGCTGTCTATCGCTGCGCAGCAATTTGGCCGCGAATTTTCCGAGCTTTCCGGCACGCTGGACTGTGTCGATGGGGCCTTCAATATCGACATGAACGGGTCCGGCCCGACCGGTGACACAGTGGCCGTCGCTGCAGAGGCGACGCTCTATGGACGATCAGAGATCAAGGTCGTCGCCAACACGAATGATGATGAGATCGAATCGCTTCTCGCAAGCGCAGGGTTCAATCGCCGCGATGGCGTCTGGACCTTCATTCGCGAGACAGGCGGCTCAGGGCAGGGGGCACAATGAACCGAATTGCAACTTCGCTTGCCGTTCTGGCGGGCCTCATGGCGCTTGCCGCTTGCGAAAGTGTGGGGGCGGCAGATACCGCGTCTGCGCCTCAGGCAGCACCTGTGGAACGCTCAGCCGCTGACGAAGCTTTGGCCGCGCAGGGGCTCGCGCCAGCTGTGAGTGTCATTCCCCAGGCGGGCCTGCAAGCGCAGACTCTCGCCAGCAATGAGTGCGGCCTATTCCTCTGGAGCAAGACGCAGCCTGATCGGCTCATCTTCTTCCAGCGCGCAGCGAGCGGCCAGGCGCGCATGATCATCGCCAATGAAACGGTGGATGCGGTCCAGACGGCCAATCGCGGCACCATCTTCGGCCAGTTCATGACGGAGCAGGCTTTCCTGACGCCCACTGGCCAGCAGGTGCTTGTCAGCTTCCAGCCTGGTGAAGAGCTGCAGGGTGGTCAGCGCATTGAGGATGGCCGCCTGACCATCACCGCCGACGAAGGCTGGCGCACGGTCATACCTGTGCTCGGCGTAAGCGCCTGCAAGCCCTGACAGGCCCGCACCAGCAACAAAACAAATTGTAAGGGGGGAAGTGGCTCCGCGAGTAGGACTCGAACCTACGACCGGGCGATTAACAGTCGCCTGCTCTACCAACTGAGCTATCGCGGATCACTTGCGAGACGGCTCCAATACCAGAGCAAACGCGCGTGTCAAACACCCCGCTGCAGCGCCTGACAAAAAAAGGGCGGGAGACTGAAAATCTCCCGCCGAGGCGTTGGGTGATGGTGGGTGTCTCCAAAGAAGACGAGTGTAGGTATGAGTCGGAATGGTTAATGCGTCGTAAAAGGATTAACGAAAATCCCGCTGGGATTCACAATAGTCCAGTCACCATCGAAAAACCCCGTCTGCAGTGGGTTTTCACTAGGCGTCCTTGTAGACAGGCTTACGCTTTTCAATGAAGGCCTGCATGCCTTCCTTAACGTCTTCCGTGCCTGCGCAGAGCACCTGATTCCGGTTCTCGATCGCCATTGCCGCCTCAAGGCTGGCCGCATCAACCGCCATGTTGAGACCTTCCTTGGTGAGGCGGAGGCCCATTGGCGAGGTCGCCAGCATCTCTTCGACGAAAACCTCGCCCGCCGAATCAAGCTCGGCGTCCGGCACGATCTGGTTGACGAGGCCAACGGCGAGCGCGCGGTCAGCATGAATGAAGCGGCCGGTCATCATCAGCTCGGACGCAATCGTCACTCCGACAAGGCGCGGCAGGAAATAGCTGACGCCCATATCGCAGGCTGAGAGGCCAAGCTTGATGAAGGCGGCATTCATTTTCATGCTTTCGCCGCCGATACGGATGTCGGAGGCAAGCGCGAAGGCAAAGCCGCCGCCGCAGGCTGCGCCCTGGATCAGTGAGATGATCGGCTGCGGGCAACGGCGCATCTTGATGTAGACGTCCGCGAGATAGCCCTGGAAGCCAAATCCGCCGCCAAATGGCGACTCGCCTTCACCGCGTGCCTTGATGTCGAGACCAGCACAGAATGCGCGCCCGGCCCCTTTCATCACGACGATGCGACAATCGCGATTGTGAAACAGCCCGCCAAAATAGTCCGACAGCTCACCCACCATCTCAGTGTTGATGGCGTTCAGCATGTCCGGGCGGTTGAGTGTCAGATAGTGCACGCCACCGCGCACCTCGACGCTGATCGTCTTGTAATCGTACATGGAGTTTCTCCCTTCGAGGCTAGCGTGAGCCCTGACCGTCATCGACGCGGATACAGGTGCCTGTGACGGCATCTGAAGACGGGCCGACCAGGAACAGGAGCGCAGCGTCCAGCTGGGCCGGATTGCCGATCCGCTTGCGCGGGAAGTGCTGGGCAATGTCGCCCATCCGCTCCAGCATGCCGTCCATCATCTCGGACTCGAAGGCGCCCGGCGCGATGGCGTTGACGTTGATGTGATTGCGGCTCCACTCCACCGATAGCGTCTCGGTAATCCGCACGACGGCGGATTTGGACACCGAATAGAGCGCGGCGCCATTGCCAGCATAGTGATAGGCCGCGGCGGAGGCGATATTGACGATCCGACCCGGCTTGTCCGCAGCCATGAGGCGGCGAGCCACCTCACAGCTGAGAACGAACGGCGCGCGCACATTGATGTCCAGCACGCGGTCGATCAGCTCGATATCCATCTTGTGGGCGCGCTGGGCGTCCGGGATACCGGCATTGTTGACGAGGATGGTGACAGTGCCGAGGGTCTCTTCAGCCTTGGCGACAGCGGCGACCATCTGGTCGGCATCGGTCGCGTCCATCTGGACGGGCAGGGCGGTGCCGCCTGCCTCCTCGATCTCCTTTGCCAGCGCTTCAAGCCGGTCGAGACGGCGGGCCGCGATCGCGACCTTGGCGCCCTGACTGGCGAGAACCTTGGCAAAGCGAAGACCAAGGCCGGAGGATGCGCCGGTGACCAGCGCGACCTGTCCGGAAAGGTCGGTCGAATTGTTTGGCAGGGGATAGCTCATGCTTTCGCCTTTCCGCTTGTCGGGATTTCCTTGAACGGAACGTCCTTGTCGACGCGGATATCGCCCGGCAGGCCAAGCACGCGTTCGCCAATGATGTTGCGCAGGATCTCGTCAGACCCGCCTTCGATCCGCGTCGCCGGTGACCGCATCAGCATGGCCTGGAAGCGGCCATTCTGAGGGCTGTCCTCGTTCCAGACGACGCCAGCTTCGCCCTGAAGGTCGAGCGCATACATGGCAAGCTCCTGCATCGTGGCACCCGCCACCAGCTTGCCGATGGAGTTTTCCGGCCCCGGCGTCTCGCCTTTGGAGAGCGCTGAGATTGCGCGCATGCCGGTATATTTGAGGCCGCTCTGCTTGACCGCGAACTGTGCGAGCTTGGAGCGAACGCCTGAATCGGCGGTCGCCGCTTCGCCGTCGATTTCCATGTCCATGCAGAACTTGAACAGCTCCGGAAAGCCCGTCGACATGCCAGAGCCAATGGAAAGGCGCTCATTCATCAGCGTGGTGAGCGAGACCTTCCAGCCCTGACCAACATCGCCAAGGCGCTGATCGTCAGGAATGCGGACATCGTCGAAATAAACCTCGTTGAAGCCCGATGCGCCGTTCGCCTGCTTGATCGGCACGACCTTCACGCCGGGGCTGTCCATGCGCAGGAAGAACATGGTGAGACCCTTGTGCTTCGGCACGTCCGGGTCGGTACGGGTAATCAGCAGGCCCCAGTCAGAGTTTTGCGCGCCGCTGGTCCAGATCTTCTGGCCATTGATGATCCAGTCGCCTGAGCCATCGTCGGCTTTCACTGCCTTGGTGCGCAGGCCCGCAAGGTCAGAGCCGCTGGCCGGCTCGGAGAAGAGCTGGCACCAGACTTCCTCGCCGCTTGCGAGTGGTGGCAGCAGGCGTTCCTTCCACTCTTCATTTGCCCATTCCATCACGGTCGGGCCGCACATGCCGTGGCCAATCGTGAACAGGCCGGAGAGAACGGCATAAGGGCCTTCTTCCTGGCTCCAGATCACGCGCTCCATGGCAGAGCGTGCGCCGCCGCCATATTCCTTCGGCCAGTGCAGGCAGGCCCATCCGGCTTCGGCCTTCTTCTTCTGCCAGGCCTTGGACGCCTTGATCGGGTCTTCACTCTCAAGGCCGTTAGAGCCGAAGCTTGCGCGCTTCAATTCGGCTTCGAGGTGTTTCGGGGCATTCGCATCGAGCCAGCTGCGGACCTCTTTGCGAAATTCAGCTTCTTGCGGTGTATCGTTGAAATCCATTGTCTTTTTCCTTCCCTTCTAGGCGGCGGCTTCGACATTTCCGGCGCTCATCCGTTCGATGAGCAGGCTCTCCCAGGTGGAGAGCGAGCCGATGGTCAGGGCCAGTGCATTGGAGCGGCGATAATAGAGGTGGCAGTCGAACGCCCAGGTGAAGCCCATGCCGCCATGGACCTGGATGTTGTTCTTGGCGCAGTGCTGGAACGCATTGGTTGCCGAAACGCGGGCCGTCGCTGCCGCAATCGGTAGCTCTGCTGCGCTCGAGGAGAGCGCCCATGCCCCATAATAGCAATTGGACCGGGCCAGCGTGGCCGAGACATACATGTCCGCGAGGATGTGTTTCACGGCCTGGAATGAACCGATCTGACGACCGAAGGCCATGCGATCCAGCGCGTAGTCGCGGCCCATTTCCAGCGCGCGGTCGGCGCCGCCCAGCTGTTCAAAGCCGATCAGGATCGCGGCGCGGTCCATCACCTGCGTCGCGATATGCCAGCCATCGCCGGCGCTGCCGATACGGGTGGCCGGCGTGCCGTCAAAGGTCAGCTTTGCCTGTCCGCGCGTCGGGTCAATCGAATCGAGGGTTTCGCGGGTGACGCCGCTGCCCGAAAGGTCGACGAGACAGAGCGACAGCTCAGTGCCTTCCTTGGCCAGTACGATGGCAAAGTCTGCAATCTCGCCATCCGTGATTGGTGCCTTGGAGCCGGACACCGTCTTGCCATCAAACGTAAGGCCGACTTTCGAAGGCTGCATGCGGCCGCTGCCTTCATTGATGGCCCAGCAACCGATGGCCTCACCAGCCGAGATCTTCGGAAGCCATTCCTGCTTCTGGTCTTCGCTGCCGGCCTGCATCAGGCATTCTGCACCAAGATAGACCGTCGAGGCGACCGGCACGGGCGCAAGGACGCGGCCAAGCTCTTCTGCAACGACGCAAAGCTCCAGATGCCCGAGGCCAACGCCGCCATATTCTTCCGGGATTGCCGCGCCGAGCACGCCAAGGTCAGCCAGACCCTGATAGAGCTTTGCGTCATAGGCGTCGCCACCTTCCAGAATGGCCCGCACAGTGGCTGGCGGGCAGTTTTCCTTCAGGAAGCGTCGCACCTGATCGCGCAACTGTTTCTGTTCATCTGAGAAATCGAGATTCATCTGTGTCTTCCGTCCCTTTCTGGCGGCAGCTCGGCGCGCACTGATTTTGATTATGGACCGAAATGAGAGGCATGCGGCCGGGTCAGTCAATCATGCCGCCACGTTACGGGGCCGCGAAGGCGGGACGCTGATGCCGGTTCAAGGACTGGCGTACCGTGGGGAAGGCTTGTCATCCGCGATTCTGGGCGCCAGCCCTGAGAAGAAAACGAATGCATGGAGAGGAAACATGGAAACTGGCGTAGACCTGCAGCGGCTTACATCATGGATGGACGAGCAGTCGCTGGGCAGCGGCCCGATCGAAAACGCCGTCCGTCTCGCCGGTGGCACGCAGAACATCCTCCTGAAGTTCGACAGGGCAGGGCGCACCTATGTCCTTCGCCGTCCGCCTTTGTCGCTGCGTGGTAACTCGAATGAGACGATGCGGCGTGAAGCGCGCGTCCTCGCAGCAATTGCCGATTCTGATGTTCCACACCCCGGACTGATCGCGGCTTGCGGCGATGAAAATGTGCTCGGCGCGGCGTTCTACCTGATGGAGCCCGTCGATGGGTATGCCCCATCACAAGGCCTGCCGGAACCTTTCGTCAGTTCACCGACCCTCCGCCACCAGATGGGGCTTTCTCTCGTCGATGGCATCGCGGCGCTCGGCGCGATCGATTATGAAGCAGTCGGGCTTACCGGCCTCGGCAAACCGGATAATTATCTCGAGCGTCAGGTGAGCCGCTGGAAGTCGCAGCTTGAGAGCTATGCTGAGGTCCCCGAATGGGATGGGCGCAAGGACATTGAGGGCGTCAACCGCGTCGGCGACTGGCTGGAGGCGAACCGGCCAGCCACATTCCAGCCCGGAATCATCCATGGCGACTACCACCTCAATAACGTCATGTACCGCTATGACCGTCCGGAACTTGCCGCCATTGTCGACTGGGAGCTGACCACGATTGGCGACCCACTTCTCGACCTTGGCTGGCTCATGGCCACCTGGCCTGATGAGGCAGACCTCGAGGAAGGTGGCACGGTGACAGTGCAACCATGGGAAGGTTTTCCAACAGCGGACGAGCTCATCGCGCATTACGCAGCGCAATCAGACCGCGATCTTACCCACATCCATTGGTACGGCGTGCTGGCCTGTTACAAGCTGGGTATCATTCTGGAGGGAACGTATGCGCGGGCATGCGCAGGAAAGGCGCCGAAAGAAACTGGTGACGCGCTACATGCCAGCACAATCCGGCTGCTGAAGCGTGCGCTGCGCTGGATAAACTGAAGCGGGAAGTTCCCTGGAGGCCCCGGCCGGAATCGAACCGGCGTACACGGATTTGCAATCCGCTGCGTCACCACTCCGCCACAGGGCCGTGCCGAGAGAAGGAGCGTCGAATAGCAGCGCTCCGGGTCGCATGCAATGTGCGATTGCGGCGTTTCGCACATAGGCCCGCCGTTGCACCTTCAGGCGGGCTAAGATAAGGCGACTGCAAGCAGCACTTATTGCCTGAAAGGTTGCGCCAATGGACTTTGCGAAGATGCGCCGGATCATGGTGGATTCACAGATCCGCCCGAATGATGTGACCGATCCCGAGATCGTCTCGGCCTTCCTGCGCACCCCGCGCGAAGCTTTCGTGCCGAAGAGCGAGCAGGCGATTGCCTATGCAGAGTATGAGATCGAGACGAGCGAAGGCCGCTCGCTCTGGACCCCGCGCGACATCGGCAAGATGATCAAGTCCCTCGATCCTCAGCCAAACGACATCGCGCTCGTGATTGGCGCAGGTGCAGGCTATGAGACGGCGATCCTCTCCCATCTCTGCGAAACCGTCATCGCTCTGGAAGAGGACGAGGACCTCGTCGATGAGCTGACAGCGAAACTCGCCAGCCTCGACTATGACCGCGCGGTCGCCGTGCAGGGCAACCTTCGCGACGGTCTTGCCGATCAGGCGCCTTTCGACATCATTCTTGTCTGCGGTCTTATTGAGCAGGCACCGGAAGCCTGGTTCAGCCAGCTCGCAGAAGGCGGCCGTCTCGGTGCGCCCGTTGTTGCGGGCCGCGATCTTGGCCGTGCACGCATCTGGACCAAGGCAGGCGAGACGGTCTCCTACCGCGAAGTCTTTGACTGCTGCCCGCCGCGCCTTGCTGGGTTTGAAAAGCCGAAAAGCTTCGTTTTCTAGTTCGGCGTCGACGCGGGTCTGATAGCAGTCTGGCTTCCCTTGGGCGAACGTCGCTCAGGAAGTGAACACTGTTCACTTTTTCGGAAAAGACGTATAGGGTCACCCTTGCCGAGGGAGGGCACGACCGATGCGTCGCATAAGAAAAACGGCGTCATTGCTGGTAACCGGACTTGCGGTCACAGCATTGCCGGCCAGCGCAGAAACGCTGCAGGATGCCTTGTCAGCGGCCTGGCTGAACAACCCTGCGCTCGAGGCTGAACGCGACTCCACTGAAATCGCCAGTGAACGGATTGAGCAGGCCCGCGCCCAGAGAAAGCCGCGCGTTACGCTCTTCGGCAGCTATGTCTACGAATCGATCGATTCCAACAGGCCTTTCGCCTTCAACCTCGGCGACCGTCCCGTTGCTTCGGCGCAGATCGAAGCCCGCCTGCCTGTCTATACCGGCGGCCGCCTCAATGCAGGCACCGCCCAGGCTGAGACGGGCGCCCTCGCGGCGCTGGCGCAGCTTGAAGCGACCGGCCAGTCCATCCTGCTCGATACGCTGATCGCCTATGTCGACATCATCCGGGCGCGCGAAGTCATTGCGATCCGCGAGAACAGCATCCGGCTGCTAGAGGGCCAGTTCACCGCAGCGTCTGACCGGTTCGAAGTCGGTGACACGACACGCACCGATGTGTCACTCGCCCGCGCCCGTCTGGAAGGTGGCCGCGCCGCGCTCGCCTCTGCGCAGGCCGATTTGGAGGCAGCGCTCGCCCAATATGCGCTTCTGACCGGGCTTGAAGCGTCTGACCCGCTGGCACCCGTGCCGCCACTGCCAGAGCTGCCGGAGACATTCGAAGCCGCGCTCGCCCGCGCACTGGACGCCAATCCTGATATCGAAGCTGCGCGTTTGGGAGAGCAGGCGGCACGTCAGGGCGTCGAAGTTGCCCGCGGGGCGCTGAAGCCTGAAGTTTCAGTGATCGCGCAGGCCGGCGTCCAGGAATATCACACGGACGGCTTCACTGATTCGAGCATCGTTGCGGGCGCGCAGGCCAGCGTTCCGCTATTTACCGGCGGGCTGAACACGTCTCTCGTCCGCGAAGCCCAGATCGCCCGCCGACAGGCCAACAGCCAGATCGCCCTCAGTGAACGAATCGTCCGCACGCAGGTCGCGCGCGCCTGGTACAGTTTTCAGGCGGCCGACCGCGCTGTCGATGCGTCTGCAAGACAGGTCGAGGCAGCAGAACTTGCCTATGAAGGCGCACAGGAAGAGCTCAGCGTAGGGGTGCGCACCACGCTTGATGTGCTCGATCAGGAGCAACAGCTTCTGGAGGCGCGCCTGTCACGTGTGACTGCCGAACGCGACCGCTATGTTGCCGCGCATGCACTGCTTGCCGCGATGGGGGATTTGACACCCACCCGTCTCGGCCTTCAACGTGGTTAAGGACTGACACGAAAGTTCGCCTGACCGGTGTATTCGCGTTCGAATCCGTCATAACATCATGTTAACTGGCGCGGTATAGCCGGATCAGGGCATAAATTCTTTTCTGCGGGAGCTGAAAATGGCTGACAAAGCGCAATCCGAGCCAACGATGGAGGAAATTCTTGCCTCCATTCGCAAGATTATCGCCGATGATGGCCCTGCGCCCTCAGCAGGCGCTCAGGATGCGCCGCAGGCCTCCCGCTCTGTCGATGTAAATGTTTCAGAAGACGACGATTTTGATGATCTGTCTCTGGATGACGTCGTGGCCGAAACCGAATCGGATGAGGTCAACGGCCCTGAGGAAGACTTTTTCGCCCAACAGGAGAAATCCCGAGGCGAAGCAGACTTCGATCTCATGGAGACCGAAGACGCATCTGGCAGCCTCCTGTCGGACGATGACATGTTCGAAGACCTCTCGGCTGAAGGCAGCACATCGGGCGAAGCCGATTTTGCGCCAGAAGCGCCTCAGCCTTTCGAAACAGAAGATGACGACCTTGAGGACTTCGGCCTCGAAACCTTCGAGGACAAGCCATCGATAGATGCTCCGGCCTTTGAAGAGGCCGCCAGATCACCGGGCGCCACCTGGTCGCCGCAGGAACTCGCTGCCCCGCAGACCGAAGCCGACACCGAAGACTATGCCAGCGACGAGAGCGAGTATGAGCTCTCTGGCAATGATGACGGCGACTGGTCCACGGAAGAGACTTTTGAGGACACTTCGTTCGACACTGCTGCACCGCTGGAAGGCGTCGCCCCGCAGCCCGAACCCGTCGATCAGGGCTTCACGCCAGAGCCTCAGACCACCGATTTCACCGCCAGATTCGACCCGGCACCACCTGTAGAGGTTGAGCCGGAAACAGAGCCTGCAGTTGCCGAATTCAGCCCGCCACAACCAGAGCCGGAGCCTCAGATGACCGAACAACCGACTTCGTCAGCCCAGACTGGCGGCGACGCGCTCACCGATGAGCGTATTGCTGGCGCGGCCGCGACCGCTCTTGGCAAGCTCATGGTCAAGCGCTCGGCCGAGGAAGAAGCCAACCCGAACACGCTCGATGGCCTGATGCGCGAACTCCTGCGTCCGATGATCAAGGAATGGCTCGACGCCAACCTGCCAACGATTGTTGAGCGCAAGGTCGAAGAAGAAGTACAGCGCATCGCCCGCATGGCGCGCTAGACCCTCGTTCACACCCTGATATAGAGACGAGGCGCGCCCCAACCGGCGCGCCTTTTCTTTTGTGTTTTCTGACCCCGACTATGGACCGACAAAATGCTTGACCAACGCTTCGATCCCAAGAGCGCCGAGGGGCGCATCTATGAGCGCTGGGAAGAGGCGGGCTGCTTCCGCCCCTCCGGCGATACGAGTGCGCAGGCCTATTCGGTCGTCATCCCGCCGCCAAACGTCACCGGCGTCCTGCACATGGGCCACGCGCTCAATAATACGCTCCAGGACATCCTGATCCGGTTTGAGCGCATGCGCGGCAAGAATGTCCGCTGGCAGCCGGGCACCGATCATGCCGGTATCGCGACGCAGATGGTGGTTGAGCGCCAGCTTGCAGAAGCCGGCAATGAGAGCCGCGCCAGCCTTGGCCGCGAAGCCTTTGTGGACCGCGTCTGGGAATGGAAAGAGAAATCCGGCGGCCAGATCATCCAGCAGCTAAAACGCCTTGGCGCGTCCTGCGACTGGGAGAATGAGCGCTTCACCATGGGCGACCGGGACAATCCCGATGACCAGATGCAGGAAGCTGTCCGCAAGGTCTTCGTCGACCTCTACAATCAGGGCCTCATCTACCGCGACAAGCGGCTGGTGAACTGGGACCCGCATTTCCAGACCGCCATTTCAGACCTCGAAGTCGAGCAGAAAGAAGTGCAGGGCGCCTTCTGGCACCTTCGCTATCCGCTGGCTGATGGCGTGACCTATGAGCACCCGGTCAAGGACGAAGACGGAAATCCGGCCGGCACGGAAACGCGCGACTATATCGTCGTCGCGACAACGCGCCCCGAGACAATGCTCGGCGACACCGGCGTTGCCGTTCATCCCGATGATGAGCGCTATAAAGGCCTCGTCGGCAAGTTCGTGGACCTGCCGATCGTGAACCGCCGCATCCCGATCGTCGCGGATGAACACGCCGACCCTGAAAAGGGCTCGGGCGCGGTGAAGATCACGCCCGCCCACGACTTCAACGACTTCCAGGTCGGGGAGCGCGCGGGCCTGCCGCGGCTCAACATCCTTACGCACGTCGCGTCCATCGTCGATGGCGGCGAAGCCGATGCAGCCGGCATCCCGGACGCCTATCGCGGCCTCGACCGCTATGAGGCGCGCAAGAAAATCGAGGAAGACTTCGACTCGCTCGGCCTGTTGGTCGAGATCGAGAAGAAGAAAGTCGAGCAGCCCTTTGGCGACCGCTCCGGCGTTGTCATTGAGCCATGGCTGACCGACCAGTGGTATGTAAACGCTGAAGAGCTGGCAAAGCCCGCCATTGCCGCCGTCCGTGAAGGCCGTACCAAATTCGTGCCCGAAAACTGGACCAAGACCTATTACAACTGGATGGACAACATCCAGCCATGGTGCATCTCGCGCCAGCTCTGGTGGGGCCACCGCATCCCGGCCTGGTTCGGCCCGAAGAAAACCTCTGATGGTTCTCTCGTTACAGATCCGTTTGAGCCTATCAGAAACGAGATATTCGTCGCCGATACAGAGGCAGAGGCTAAACGCCTTGCGGAAGAATATTACGGCGAAGAAGTTGAAATTACCGAGAACAGCGTGTCTCAAATCTCTGATAAGATCGCCGGTAAAGGGAAGCGGTTTATTTGGCAGGACGAAGACGTCCTCGACACCTGGTTCTCCTCTGCGCTCTGGCCGTTCTCGACGCAGGGTTGGCCGGAGAATACGAACGACCTCAAGACTTACTACCCGACCAGCGTGCTGATCACTGCGCACGATATCATCTTCTTCTGGGTCGCCCGGATGATGATGATGGGCATTCATTTCATGGATGGCGAAATCCCGTTCCACGACGTTTACATTCACGCCCTCGTCCTCGACGAGAAGGGCCAGAAGATGTCGAAGTCCAAGGGCAATGCCATGGACCCGCTGGAGCTGATCGACCAGTACGGTGCCGACGCGCTGCGCTTCACCTTTGCCCGTCAGGCCGCCCAAGGCCGCAATATCCGCCTCTCGCCGCAGGCGGTCGAAGGGTATCGCAACTTCACCACCAAGCTCTGGAATGCGGCCCGCTTTGCAGAAATGAACCAGTGTGAGTTCGGCCACGACCTTGCGCCGGGCGATCTCAATCTGCCGCTCAATCGCTGGATCGCGGCAGAGCTCGGCAAGGCGGCGACGGCCGTCACGACCGCGCTCGAAGCCTACAAGTTCAACGAAGCTGCCGAGGCGCTCTACCAGTTCATCTGGAATGTGCTCTGCGACTGGTACATCGAACTGATCAAGCCGGTCATGAATGGCGAGGATGAAGCCGCGAAAGCCGAAACCCGCAAGGCCTGCGGCTGGGTGATCGACCAGACGCTGAAGCTGCTTCACCCGTTCACGCCGTTCGTCACCGAAGCCCTCTGGACCCAGACCGAGCAGGAAGGCCGCAAGCGCGCTGACTTCCTCATGGTTCAGGACTGGCCTGCCTTCGCTGACGCCTGGGCTGACAGCGATGCCGAGGCAGAGCTTCAATGGGTGCTCGATACCGTGTCAGAGATCCGCTCGACGCGGGCCGTCCTCAACGTGCCGGCGGGTGCGCAGGTCGCTGCCTCGCTCATCGGCGCCTCCGACAAGGTAAAGGGCTGGGCCAAGGAGAACGAGACGCCGATCCGGCAACTCGCCCGCCTGTCTGCCTTCGATATCGCCGCTGAAAAGCCAGCCGGTGCGGTCACCATTGCCTCGGGCGAAGAGACCATCGCGCTTGAAGTGCAGGAGTTCATTACCCTGTCTGATGAAGTCGCGCGTCTCGACAAGGAGATGGCGAAACTCTCCAAGGACATTGAGGGTACCGAAAAGAAACTCTCTAATGAGAACTTCGTCTCGAAGGCCCCGCCAGAGATCGTCGAAGAGAACCGCGAACGGATCACAGAGTGGACCGCGACGCTTGCAAAGCTCCGCTCGGCTCGCGATCAGCTCGCTGATCTTTCCTGAGCATGAGGCCTGAGCCTGAGGCCAGAAGGTGAGATAAGAGGATGAACTGGCTGATTTTCGTTGGCATCGCTGCCTTCGTCATCTTTGACATCGGCATCCTCTTCTACCTGTTTCGCAAGGCGAACCAGCCGGGCGGCCTAAACGGCCGTTCGGGTCCGGGGCCTGATAAGTAGGCTTTGATGCTTCGTGCGCCCTTGCCAATGGGCGCTCAACCCTTGCACACTGGCTGGCGAACGACGCCCCAGTTTTCAGCGAGGATTTGCCATGTACCGCGTTTTCGCCGCCCTCTGTCTCGCAGGCACGCTGGCCGCGTGCGCGCCCGAAGCGCCCGAGCAGTCAGAACTGAGCACAGCGTCAGAAACAGGTGCCGAGGTCTCTACCGAAGCCGCGCCAACGCCAGACACGGAGACCGATATGGCCGCAGCTGAACGCCCGGACTGGCGCATCGTGATCCATGGCGGGGCAGGGGTCATCCTGCGTGAGAACCTCTCCGATGAGCAGGAGGCGGCCTATATCGCCGCCCTCGAAACCTCGCTGCGTGCTGGCGCCGAGGTGCTCTCAAACGGCGGCAGCTCGCTAGATGCTGTCCAGGCTGCCGTCCTGACAATGGAAGACGATCCGCTCTTCAATGCAGGTTTCGGCGCGGTGATGACCGCTGACCGCATGCATGAGCTTGATGCCTCCATCATGGAGGGCAGCCAGCGCGATGCAGGCTCCGTTGCGGGCGTCACCCGCGTCAGGAACCCGATCCTCGCCGCCCGCGCTGTGATGGACCAATCAGAACACGTCATGTTCGCAGGCGAGGGCGCCGACAGCTTTGCTGAATCGGTCGGCCTCGACATGGTCGAGAATTCCTACTTCACCACGGATCGCCGCCGCGAGGCGCTAGAACGCGTGCTGGATACGCAGCAACGTACCGATGCGGACCGCCACGGTACAGTTGGCGCTGTCGCGATCGACCAGAATGGCAACCTCGCCGCGGCCACCACAACTGGCGGCATGACTGCCAAGATGCATGGCCGCATCGGCGACTCGCCTCTCATCGGCGCGGCGACCTATGCCCAGAACGGCGTCTGCGCTGTCTCGGCAACCGGCCATGGGGAATATTTCATCCGCGTCGGTGTTGCCAAGACAATCTGCGCGCGCGTTGAACTCGCTGGCGAAGACATCGAGACCGCGGCCGACAATGCGTTGACCCAGGTCGCTGACCTCGGCGGCGATGGCGGCGTCATCGTCATGGGCGGCGAAGGTGAGTACGCCTACGTCTTCAACTCCGCCGGCATGTATCGCGGCATGATGGACGCCAACGGCACGCTTGAGACGGCGATCTTTGAGGCCGAGGAGTAGGCCTTTTTACCTCGTCCGCGTCGCCGCCCGCGTGGTTCGACTTCGCTCACCATGCGGGCTATGAGAGCCGATGCAAGGTGGTTGTTTCGTGTATATTCTGAGGTGTGCGGACGACAAATACTATGTCGGCAACTACCGCGGCGATGATCTTGCCACGCGCCTTGGCGAGCACAATTCGGGTCACCACCCAGAAGCCTGGACTTACAAGCGACGCCCGGTCGAACTGGTGTGGTCAACGCACTTCGACCGCATCACTGACGCCATTTCTTACGAAGCGCAGGTCAAGAAATGGTCGAGGGCCAAGAAAGAGGCTCTAATCGCTGGAGACTTTGAACGGTTGAAAGCGCTGTCAAAATCGAAGTCGGCCCCAGCCGACCCGAGCAAGGCTCGCTTCCCCAAGTAATAGCTTCTCAAAGCCCGTCTTTTGAGCCTGACCTCTCAAAGCCCGCATGGTGAGCGAAGTCGAACCACGGGCGACCGCGCTGCCGTCTCAATTATCCATTCTGGCACCTATCATCTTGCTCCTCACCACCCGCCCTCTATCCTCTAGCCAAAGATAAACGAAGCGGAGGACAATCATGGAAAAGCGCACTCTTGGCCATCCTGATGCGAAGATCGCGCCGCTTGTCCTGGGCGGCAATGTGTTTGGCTGGACGGCTGACAAGCAGACCAGCTTCGACATTCTCAATGCCTTCCTCGACGGCGGTTTCAACGCGGTAGATACCGCCAACGTCTATTCCCGATGGATCCCGGGTCATGAAGGCGGCGAATCCGAAATCGTCATTGGCGAATGGCTGGCGGCCGAAAAGCGCCGCGATGAGCTTTTCCTGATTACAAAAACCGGCATGGATATGGGCGGCGGTAATGTTGGCCTCTCATCCAAGCTCATCATCGAGAATTGCGAGGCCTCACTGAAGCGCCTCAAGACCGATCATATTGACCTTTATTTCTCCCACGCCCCCGACAGCGACACGCCGATCGACGAAACGCTGGAAGCGCACCAGAAGCTGGTCGATGCTGGCAAGGTCCGCTTTGTCGGAGCGTCGAACTATGATGCGGCCCAGCTGTCAGAAGCGCTCAAAGCCGGAGAAGCGCCAGGCCGCGCGCGCTACTCCGTGCTCCAGCCGCACTTCAACCTCATCACGCGCGACCAGTATGAAGGTGAACTTGAAGATCTCTGCGCGCGTGAAGGGCTCGGCGTCATCTCGTATTTCTCGCTCGCTATGGGCTTTCTGACGGGCAAGTACCGTTCAAAGGATGACCTCGACAAGAGCGCGCGCGGGGGCCGTATGGGCGACTGGTTCACAGATCGAAACATGGCCTTGCTGGACGCGATGGATGAGATCGCGAAGACGCATGATGCCACCATGGCGCAGGTCGCACTCGCTTGGGTCATGGCCCGGCCGAGCATCACCGCGCCGATCGCCAGTGCGACCTCGATGGAGCAGCTGACCGACATCATGGGCGCTGCCGATCTCAAACTCAGCGCCGAAGAGATGGACCGTCTCAATGCCAGCTGATCTCACCGGCATCACCATCCGCGCCGCGACGACCGGCGATGCGGCTGCCCTGGAAGAGCTTGGACGGCGGACCTTCGTCGAGAAGTTTGGCCACATCTACGCCAAGGCCGATCTCGACGCCTATCTGGAAGAGGCTCACACGCGCACGAACTACGCGCACATGGTCGACAGCCCGGACTTTCTCGTCCGTGTGGCCGCACTGCCGGATGGCACGCTCGGCGCCTATCTCGTCTGCTCGCCGATGGAGCTGCCTGCCGATAACGCCGAAGAGGGCGCGGTGGAGCTGATGCGGGTCTATGTCGACGGGGCGCTTCAGGGCAGGGGGCTCGGGTCTCACTTCATTGAGGAGGCGATCGACTGGGCGAAGATCTCGCAGGCGCCGGAGCTCTATCTCAGTGTCTTTTCGGAAAATGATGGCGCGCGCAGACTGTATGAGCGGTTCGGCTTTGAGAAGGTGGGAGAGTTCGACTTCCCGGTCGGAAATCACCGCGACCTTGAATTCCTGATGCGGCTGAAATTGGAATAAATTTGCGCAAGGTCGGCGCTGCACCGTCAAAAACACCGCCAGTACACCGTCACTGCACCGTGTTTTGAGGGTAAAAGGGCAGAATTTTTCGCACACTTTCCGGCGGAAATTCGCTGTCGCCCACTAGCCTCATCCCGGCCGGGCTTCTATCAGATCAGCGAAGATCAAGCTTGAGGAGCCCGCGAAATGAGCAAGACCTGGGACAAGTCACGCCTGCCGTCGCGCCACGTCACCGAAGGCCCGGCCCGCGCCCCGCATCGCAGCTATTATTACGCAATGGGCCTGTCTACCAAGGACATCAAGAAGCCCTTCGTCGGCGTCGCGTCCTGCTGGAATGAAGCCGCCCCCTGTAACACCGCCCTGATGCGTCAGGCCCATGCGGTTTCTGAAGGCGTGAAGGCCGGCGACGGCACCCCACGTGAATTCTGTACGATCACGGTCACAGACGGCATCGCCATGGGCCATGAAGGCATGCGATCATCGCTCGTTTCGCGCGAAGTCATTGCAGATTCGGTCGAGCTGACCATGCGCGGCCACGGCTATGATGCGCTGGTTGGCGTTGCCGGTTGTGACAAGTCGCTGCCGGGCATGATGATGGCCATGCTGCGCCTCAACGTGCCATCGGTCTTCCTCTATGGCGGCTCCATCCTGCCGGGCCGGTTCGAGGGCAAGGACGTGACCGTTCTCGACGTTTTCGAAGCCGTCGGCGCGCATGCGGCCGGCAATAACGACATGACCGAAGAAAAGCTCCACGCGCTGGAAAAGCTCGCCTGTCCGGGTGACGGGGCATGTGGCGGTCAATTTACTGCAAATACAATGGCTTGCGTCTCCGAAGCGATCGGTCTCGCGCTGCCGCTATCGTCCGCACTGCCTGCGCCATATTCCAACCGCGATGAGTACGCTGTTGCCTCAGGTGAGGCCGTCATGCGCCTCATCGAGACCAATCTGCGCCCGCGCGATATCTGTACGCGCAAGGCGTTTGAAAACGCAGCGGTCGTGGTGGCCGCAACCGGCGGCTCGACCAATGCAGCGCTTCACCTGCCAGCCATGGCCAATGAATGCGGCGTCGATTTCGAGTTGAAGGACGTTGCCCGTATCTTCGAAAAGACGCCTTACATCGCGTCGCTGAAGCCGGGCGGTGAATATGTCGCCAAGGATTTTGGTGAGGCCGGCGGCGTGCCAATGCTGATGAAAACCCTTCTGGAAGAAGGCCTTATCCACGGCGACTGTATCACGGTGACCGGCAAGACGTGGGCCGAAAACCTTGAAGAGGTAACCTGGAACCCTGAGCAGAAAGTGATCTCTCCGGCTAGCAAGCCGATCACCAAGACTGGCGGTGTGGTTGGCCTGTGGGGCTCTCTCGCCCCCGATGGCGCCATTGTGAAGGTTGCCGGTCTCCACTCGCTCCAGTTCCGCGGCCCGGCCCGCGTCTTCGACGGCGAGGAGGCCTGCTTCAAAGCCGTGGAATCGCGTGATTACAAGGAAGGCGACGTCCTGATCATCCGCTATGAAGGTGCGAAGGGCGGCCCCGGCATGCGCGAAATGCTGTCGACGACGGCTGCAATCTACGGGCAAGGCATGGGCGACAAGGTCGCGCTGATCACTGACGGGCGGTTCTCTGGCGCAACGCGCGGCTTCTGTATTGGCCATGTCGGGCCGGAAGCGCAGGAAGGCGGGCCCATCGGGCTCATCAAGGATGGCGATATGATCTCTATCGATGCAGCCAAGGGCACGATTGATCTTGAGGTCAGCGAAGCTGAGCTTGCAGAGCGTCGCAAGAGCTGGGCCCCGCGGGAGACGAAATACGCGTCAGGTGCGCTTGCGAAGTTCGCAAAGCTTGTCGGACCAGCCTATCAGGGCGCTGTAACCCATGAAGGCTTCAAGGCTGAGCGCCATGTTTACGCCGATCTCTAAATCGTCGTAAAAGCTGCAGATTGCGGCCATGGAATGGTCACGCCGTTCACCGAGGCTTCAGGCTGGACCCGATAGCCTCAGAGGATGATCAAGATGACCCACTCCCTGACCATAGCCGCTCTGGCCCTGACCGCTTTCGTGGCGGCCCCATTCGCGGCCGCGTCTGAAAGCTGCGTTCAGCAGGCAGAGACGATCCGGACGGCGCAGCAGAATGTCCTGAAGCTGAAGGCAGAGCGCGACGCGTTGGTGCCGAAGGTCGAGGATGCGGGCGATGCCTGGGAAAACAATCAGGCGATGCGCAATTTCAGCGCCGAGCAGGCCCGTCAGGCCGATAGCTCCAAGGCAGCTTATGAAGACCTGAAAGCGCGTCTACGCGCGGTCGAGGCTGATTTGCAGGCAAAGGCGGCGAGCGCGAATGCGCGCGTAAATGCCTACAACACGCACTGCGCCACGAAGGACTAGGCGAGCCTAGTCAGCCAGCGTCGCGATGACTGGCACATGGTCTGACGGCTTTTCCAGACCGCGCGCCTTCTTGTAGATCTCCACGCCTTCCAGCCGGTCTGCGGCCTGCGGTGACAGCAGAAGATGGTCGATCCGGATGCCATGGCCTTTCTGCCAGGCGCCGGCCTGATAGTCCCAGAAGCTGTACTCATGCGCGCGCCCGTCAGCAGCTTCATAGGCTTCGGTGAGGCCAAGCCACTTCAGCTCACGGAAGGCCGCCCGTGTTGTCGGCAGCGCCAGCGCATCGTCGCGCCAGACAGCGATATCCCAGCAATCTTCATCGCGCGGAATGACGTTGTAATCGCCTGCCAGCACGAAAGCCTCTTCAAGCTTCAACTGCGCTTCAGCATGGGCCTTGAGATGCTTCATCCAGCCAAGCTTGTAGTCATATTTCGGCCCCGGCGCCGGATTGCCATTTGGCAGATAGAGACCGCCTACGCGGACCGGCCGATCAGCCAGGACGAGCGCTTCGATATAGCGGGCCTGATCATCATCTTCATTGCCGGGCAGGCCGGTCACGATGTCTTCAAGCGGATAGCGAGAGAGGAGCGCAACGCCATTATAGCTCTTCTGCCCATGCACGGCGCAATTATAGCCGAGCTCTTCGATCTCCATATAGGGGAAGTTCTCGGTCTCGCATTTGATCTCCTGAAGGCAGATGACATCCGCATCGATGGCTTTCAGGACATCAAGCACCGTCGCCATGCGGGCCTTGATGGAGTTTACGTTCCAGGTCGCGATTTTCATGGCGTTCTTATAGGGGCGATTCAGGCAGGACGCCATGAGAAGTCGGCGCATGGCGCTTTGTGAAATACAGCTGCAGGCCTTTTTGAGGGTGACGCCAAGGGGCGCTGCCTCATATGAATTGTTACACGCAATTCAGGGTTTTCCATGCAACGTCTTCTTCTTGTGTGCGCGCTTGCTTTCGGGCTTGCTTCGTGTGGTCCGACGCCGCGTCAGCAACAGCCGGAACTGTCCGAACTGTATGAGCGCGCGCCGCGAGGGCCTCTGCCTGATGGCGTTCGCCCGACCGCATACGACATGGATTTGAAGATCGACCCGCGTGGCACGCGGTTTGGTGGCACAGTCACGATCGATGTCGAGTTCGACCAGCCTGCCCAGGGCTTCTGGCTTCATGGACAGGGGCTCGAGATCAAAGAAGTCACCGTCAGCGGCACGAATATGCAGGATGAGGCGGCAACCTGGCGCGATGTCCTGAATTCAGGGGTCGCCTGGATCCACTTTCCACGGCGCGCTGGTGCGGGAACCGTCCGCGTCGAGATAGACTATACCGCGCCTTTCGATGCCAATCTTGCAGGGCTGTTCAAGGTTGAGGAGCAGGGCGGCGCCTATGCTCTCGCGAAGTCTGAAAGTATTCAGGCGCGCCGTTTCATGCCGGGCTTTGATGAACCGCGCTTCAAGACGCCTTATGACATCGTCCTGACCGTGCCCGAAGACGACACAGCGATCGCAAACACGCCGATAGAGCGTGAAGAAACTCTGGAAGATGAAGGCTTTAAGCGGATTACCTTCAAGCCGACCCGTCCACTTCCGACTTACCTGTTGTCGCTTGCTGTCGGTCCGTTCGACCGGCTGGATGGGCCTTCGCTCTCGCCGAATGAAGTGCGGGATTTTTCGGTTCCGCTGACGGGCTACACAAGGGCCGGGAAGGGTAGCGAAATCTCCTATGCTCTTATGATGACAGAGCCGATGGTGGCGTTCTTTGAAAGAGAACTTGGCGTTCCGTATCCTTATGAAAAGCTCGATATCATCGCGGCCCCGCAATGGCCGAGCGGTGCAACAGAGCTTGCAGCTGCGATCACCTATCGCGAGAGCCGAATTCTCTATGGGCCATCGAGCGGCCCTGCGATGCGCCGGGCACTTCTGAACATTCACAGCCACGAAATCGCGCATATGTGGTTCGGCGATCTGGTTACGCCGCCGTGGTGGGATGATCTCTGGCTGAAGGAAGCGTTTTCAAGTTGGGCGACGGGCATCGTGCTATCCGAGCTGGAGCCGGATGGCGGCTATGAGCTGGATGCTGTTGCCGACAGTATCAGCGCAATGTCGCTCGACAGCCTGCGCAGCGCACGCGCTGTCAGAGAGCCGATCACGCTAAACGAGGACATCCGCAACGCCTACGACTCGATTACCTATGACAAAGGCCTCGCCGTCATCGCGATGGTGGACTCCTATTTCGGGGCCGACAAGTTCCGCCCGGCGCTTGGTCGCTATATCTC